>JBKPCC010000162.1:0-16720 GCA_046727215.1 Acidobacteriota bacterium | reverse complement strand
AATGGCCACCGAAACGCCGTGCTCCTGATTGGGGCTGGTAGAGCTGGCATGTTGACTGCGCGGGAAATCCAGAGCCGCGGCAACATGAACCTGGATGTAAAAGGTTTCGTGGACGACGATCCGAACAAGCGCGGTTCAGTGATCAATCGGATCAAGGTTCTCGGTAGTACGGCAGATCTATCACGCCTTGTGAAAGATCTTCACATCGATCATGTAGTAGTAACCATTGCTGAAGCCTCGCGCACGGACTTTCGTCGCATCCTCAACATCTGCAAGCAAGTTCCCGTTAAAGTCCGAACGATTCCAGGTCTTTACGAGATTCTACAGGGTGATGTGAAGGTGACGAGGATCCGTGACATCCAGATCGAAGACCTGCTTGGACGTGCCCCCATTCACCTTGATGAGTCAAGCATGAAAGGTCTCCTCGCCGGTAAATGCGTCATGGTTACAGGCGCTGGAGGTTCGATCGGCTCAGAACTTTCCCGTCAAATCGCGCGATTTCAACCCAGCCAACTGTTGCTCGTCGAGCGCGCCGAAGGTGCTCTGTTCTTCATCGATCGTGAGCTTCGGGAAAAATGGGAGAACTTAACGGTCGCAGCACTGGTCGCAGACATTGGTGACGAACGACGAATGCACGAGATCTTTGAACAGTATCAACCTCAAGTCGTCCTGCACGCTGCGGCTCACAAACACGTGCCGATGATGGAAAGCAATGTCGCAGAAGCTGTGAAGAATAACATCCTCGCCACTCGTCTGTTGGGGGAAATGGCCGGCCGGTTTGGCGTTGAGTCCTTCGTATTGATCTCTACGGACAAAGCCGTGCGACCGTCATCAGTCATGGGTGCTACAAAGCGGATGGCCGAACTTGTGGTCCAAAACCTTAACCGGTCGTATGCAACACGCTATGTCGCCGTGCGCTTCGGAAACGTAATCGGCTCGGCTGGTTCTGTGATCCCGATTTTCCGCGAACAGATCAGTCGTGGTGGGCCAATTACAGTCACCCACCCAGACATGGTCCGATATTTCATGACCATTCCAGAAGCCGCTCAACTCGTGTTGCAAGCAGCAGCGATTGGACAGGGTGGAGAGATCTTCATCCTCGATATGGGTGAACCCGTGCGCATTCTGGATCTCGCAAAGGAAACCATCACTCTTTCGGGACTGCGACCTTTCATTGACATCGAAATTCTCTTCACCGGAATTCGACCGGGCGAAAAGTTGTTTGAAGAGCTGAATACTCTCAATGAAAAAGTCGCGAAGACGCGCCATCCAAAAATCTTTATTGGTCAGATCGCTACCTACCCCGATGAGAAAGTGCGCGAGGGCCTCAGATGGCTTGAGACTTTCGCTTCCACAGGGCAATCCCAAAAGATTCGGCGCATGCTCAACGAACTGCTCGACGATGCGCAAATTGATCTCGATGAGCCCGAACAACTGATTGACGTGCAGTTTCCGCGCTCCCGGCCACTCGTCGCCAGCACATCTGCCTAGTTCAAACGATCTCCGCAGGCCGGCCTCAACCCGACCCGTATTCCACATTAGAGGTTAACGCACATCATGTCCCACGCAGTCGTAATTGGCGGTGGCCCCGCCGGCTTAACTGCCGCCTACGAATTATCAAAGCTGGGCGTCGGCTCAACCGTTCTGGAAGCGGACCGTCAAGTAGGCGGACTATCGCGCACTGTGAATTACCGAGGCTACAGGTTCGACATTGGTGGCCATCGGTTCTTCACGAAAGTGCCACTTATCAATGACCTATGGCATGAAATCCTTGGTGAAGATTTCATGTTGCGTTCGCGCATGTCGAGGATTCATTACCGTGGCCGCTTCTTTGATTATCCATTGAAAGCGACGAACGCACTCGCCGGTTTAGGACCTGTCGAAGCATTCATTGTTGGATTGAGCTTTACCAAGGCCAAACTATTTCCTCAAGCCGAAGAAACAAACCTCGAACAATGGGTCGCGAATCGTTTCGGTCACCGGTTGTACGAGATCTTTTTCAAAACATACACGGAAAAGGTGTGGGGAATACCTTGTACTGAGATTTCCGCCGACTGGGCAGCACAGCGGATCAAAAACCTATCACTACCTGAAGCCCTTCGGAACGCTCTGTTCAGCACGATGAAGTCGAAGAACGGCGACATCATCACTTCATTGATTGATCAGTTCAATTATCCGCGTCTCGGTCCCGGCATGATGTGGGAACGCTGTGAAGAGCTTTTGAAAGAGCGCGGTAATGAAACGATGCGGGGAATCAAAATCGAAACTGTCCGTCATCGACATGGCCGCGTTGAATGCATTTATGGACGAACGCAGGAAGGAGAATGTGTCGAGCTGGGCGGCGACCACTTTATCTCGACTATGCCATTGCGCAGTTTGATCCGTGCGTTGACGCCTACGGCCCCCGACGAAGTCCTGGAGGCGGCAAACACGCTCCGGTATCGCGATTACCTGACCGTCGTTCTTATCGCAAAGCGCGAAAAGATATTTCCCGACAACTGGATTTACATCCATTCTCCAGAAGTAAAGATGGGCCGAATTCAGAATTACAAGAATTGGAGCCCGCACATGGTGCCCGATCCTGCACGGACCTCACTCGGCCTCGAGTATTTCCTTTGGGACAAGGATGAGGAATGGCAGTGGTCGCAGGATCGACTGGTCGAATTGGGAATCAAAGAGTGTTCGCAGATCGGTCTGATCGAGCGTGACGAAGTTGAAGATGGCACTGTTGTGCGGATGAAGAAGGCCTACCCTGTTTATGATCAAAACTATCAGAACAGTTTGGCAATTGTCCGCCGGTACCTGGAAACGTTCGAGAATCTACAAACCGTCGGCCGTAACGGATTACATCGCTACAACAATCAGGACCATTCTATGTTGACGGCGGTCTATGCGGCACGGAACGTTGCGGGCGAATCGAATGATGTTTGGGCCGTCAATACTGAACAGGAGTATCACGAAGAAAAGCGTTCTGAAACCGTTGCCACCACCGTACCAGGCACGAATGGTGATCGCATGACCCCGCGGCGCCTCACACCAGACGAGCTGATCGAAGCTGCTTTTGCGCGTATCGATCCGGTGGCGTTGGGAACCTCTGTAGGTGTGGTCGGCGGTGTCGGGCTGTTTGTGGCCACTATCATTTTGCTGTTTAAAGGCGGCGAGGTCGTTGGACCAACTCTGTCACTGCTGAACAATTACCTGATCGGATTTAACGTCAGTTGGACCGGATCATTCATCGGGCTGGCGGAGGCCACTGGTGGAGGGTTCGTGATTGGTTATCTCTTCGCGTCACTGCGAAATCTCGGAATGGACGCTTATGCCTGGCTGCTGCAACGGCGGGCACAACGCGATCTGTTAGAAAAGGTGTAAAACGATGATGGCTAATGTTGCGAAAAGTGAAAAAGATCTTGCAGCTGAAGAAGTGGGCCGCGCTGTCGCGAAATTGCAGACAGGCGTGTTAACTCTCGTATTCGCGCTGATCTCCGGCCTTGGATTGTTCGTCATGACGGTGTGGCTACTTATCAGGAGTGGTAAGCGAGTCGGCCTTCACCTTCAGTTGTTGGGGAATTACTTTCCCGGATATTCCGTGACGTGGGCCGGCAGTGTGATTGGATTCTTTTACGCGGCCGTCGTCGGGGGGTTCGTAGGGTGGTCCATAGGGACGATTTACAACAGGATCGCCGTCTTCCGGCAAAGGAGCTAGATCTTACATGGGGGCTCCAGACATGGAACAGATAAAAGGTAAACGTCGAACGCTCTCCGTCATCGTCCCCGTCTACAATTCTGCCGCAGACTTGAAACACTGTCTGGCGGCACTAGCGGCCTCAACATATGACGACTTCGACGTGCTCATCGTAGACGATGGCTCGACAGAACCAATCAAACCGCTGGTAGATGAACACGACTTTGGCTATATGCGTATTGATGGGCCAAGTGGGCCGGCACGGGCGCGAAACCACGGCGCCACTCGCGTAAGTGGAACTCACCTGGTGTTCATTGACGCCGACGTTTGTGTTCATCCCGATACGTTAGACAAGGTTGCAAAAGCGTTCGCCGCCGATGCGAGCATCGATGCTGTTATCGGGTCATATGACGAGGCGCCGGCAAAACCAAACTTCCTTTCACAGTACAAAAACCTATTCCATCACTACGTTCACCAGCAATCGGACGGCCGCATAAGTACTTTTTGGAGTGGGTGCGGCGCTATGAAACGTGAACTGTTTCTGAGCGTCGGTGGTTTTGACGAGAAGCGGTATCGACGACCAGCGATTGAGGACATTGAATTGGGCACCTGGCTCACCGCCGCCGGACACCACATCGTTCTCGACAAAAGTATCAAGGTCAAGCATTTGAAGCGTTGGACGCTTTGGAATCTCCTGAAAACAGATGTCTTTGATCGCGGTGTTCCGTGGACGCGATTAATGTTCAGGGCCGGAGAGTTGGCTAACACACTCAACGTTACTCCAGCGCAGCGATTCAGCGTCGCGGTCGCATATCTGGCCCCGGCTGTGTTGCTGGCGGCGATTTGGTGGCCGCCACTATTGTTGCTGGCCGTTGCACTGTTTCTGACGCTCACAATCGTGAACTTTGATTTTTATCGGTTCTTTGGCAGGCGAACGGGACTCTGGTTTACGTTGCGAGTCGTGCCTTTGCACTGGCTGTACTTTTGGTACTGCGGGTTGAGTTTTGGTTGCGGCGCAGTACTCCATTATCGTGATCGGATTTTCGGAAACATTGGTTCGACGCCAATGTGGCCGCTTGGACCGAGTGCTCATGCAGAGTAATTCGACCATCTCGCTCAGCATTATCGTAACTGTCGTCGGCGGCAAGAATGCTGTTCGTCGTTGTCTTAACGCGGTTACACCGCAAGTCAATTTCGACGATGCAGAAATTATTGTTCCTTACGATACCTGCTGCGTTGATGTCGGAGAACTGTCAGATGAGTTCCCGCAAGTCAATTTTCATTGCATAAACAATCTCGGGTTAGCAAAGAAAGTCAGTTCGTATCAACACCGCCTTTACGATCGACGACGAGCTGTCGGCCTTGGCCGTGCTCGTGGACGCGTTGTCGCAATGACCGAGGATTACGCCGTACCTGCGAAGGACTGGTGTCGTCAAATCTTATCTGTCCATGAACGGCCATATGCAGTAATTGGGGGAGCGATCAACAACGCAGTAGATCGTCCACTTAACTGGGCACTTTATTACTGCGACTTTGGTCGCTACGGTTCTCCGCTGGCTGCCAGTGCGGCAGATTATATTTCTGACGTGAATGTCGCTTATAAGCGCGAGGTACTACACGCCGTCCGTAACGTTTGGAATGGCAGCTATCATGAAACCACAGTGCACTGGGCCCTGCGCTCGCGAGGTGAGGTGCTTTTTATTGATCCGCGCATGGTTGTTTTCGAAGAACGACCGCGTATCCCATTCCTAAAAGCGTTGCAGGAAAAATTTGAATGGGGACGCGTTTTCGCCGAGACTCGCGTCAACGCTTGCACCTTTCCACAGCGGTTAACTTACATCGTCGGTTCTTCAGTACTACCTGCTCTGCTCCTTTTCCGAGTTTTGCGCAACCTGCTTCGTCAACGCAGATCGGCGCGGCAGATTGCCCAGACGCTTCCACTCGCTGCAGGTTTGCTTGCGGCGTGGGCGTTTGGAGAGTTTGCCGGTTATGTACACGGCCCTATTGAAGATGACTGTTATCTGACAGATACAGTCCCTGGCATCTAGTGAGTAAATCAGTGAAATCACAATACTCAAACCAACTTGCGATTCTGATGTATCACTCGATTGACTCGAGTGGGTCAATGCTTTCGGTGGAGCCAGACGCGTTTGCAGCCCAGATGCGCTGCCTACGAGACAAAGGTTTTCAGGCTATATCTCTACAGTCAGCAATAAGTTATCGCGACGAGAATGGAGAGTGGCCTGAAAGAGCAGTCGTGCTCACTTTCGACGATGGATTCGCGAATTTTTATGAGGAAGCGTTTCCGATCCTGCAACGCCATGGCTTCTCAGCAACGGTATTCATCGTTAGTGGTCACATGGGTGGTTACAACGATTGGGAACCCTCGCTTCAAGGCTCCGGGCCACTACGACTTCTCTCGTGGGAGCAAGCATCGGAATTGGCTGAGGCAGGCATCGAGATTGGCTGCCATACCCGCAATCACCTGGACCTTCGTCGTTGCACGCCGCAGGAAGCCAGTCTAGAGATCTCATCTTCTCGCAGGGAAATAAAAGAGAAGTTGGGGCTGGACGTTCAAAGCTTCGCTTATCCGTACGGGGGAGTCAATCACCTGGTCCAGCATCTTGCCGCTCGCGAATTTCGAGCCGCGTGCACTACGGAGCTGAGGCGCGCAAATAGTGACCCGCTTAACTTGTTACCTCGTGTGGATATGTATTACCTGCGATCCCAACGCCGCTTCGCTAGTCTTCTGGACGGACAATTGGATCAGTACTTAACAGTTCGCAGATGCGGAAGACTAGCTCGCCGCATGCTCGTCTCAGCTTCCACGGTTTAGAAGCTTTCCTACAGTTAACGTTTCACCCTTCCGATCGCGAGAAAGCTCATGAACGTATTTAGCCGCATAGCAAAGCACGCACGCCTGAACTGGCAAGGTTTGAATCGAACCGAACCCCCCAGTCCGCCATTCCTGATTCTGTTCATCAACTCGATCTGCAATATGAAGTGCGAGCATTGCTTCTACTGGCAGAATCTCAACCGTCGCGACGATCTAACCTTTGACGAGTTGATGGATCTCTCGAAACAACTGGGACGAATCGAGAATCTAAATTTGTCAGGAGGCGAGCCATTTTTGCGCAAAGATTTTGGCGCAGTCTGTCGTCAGTTCATTAGACACAACCGCGTGAAAGAGATTTATGTTCCGAGTAACGGCTATTTCACAGACAAGACGATTACGCAGATTCGCGAGACGCTTAAGGAGAAAAGCCTGCGACTGTTCGCTATCGAATTGTCCCTGGACGGCATGCCGGAGTTTCACGACACGTTTCGCGTGACGAAGAACTCCTTTGAATACGCGATGAGAACCTACGACGCGCTGGCGGAGTTACAGCGCGAAGACCCGCGATTACAGATCCATTCAATCTCCACCGCTACTGCTGACAATATGGATGAGATTCGCCGGTTAACAACTTACCTCTTCGATCGTTGTCCACAAATGTCACATCACAATCTGGCGCTGATCCGCGGCGACCGAAAGAACCCTTCCCTCGAAGGACCACAGTTAGCCGAGTATCAGCAATTGGCGGATTACGTTCGTCGGCTCTGGGCGCCACGTGAAGCAAACAGATATGGAAGTGTTGTCGAGCCGATGTTGCAATGGGCCAAAGTAAAGACGGCGCAGGAGAAACGGCAGGTGGTGCCGTGCAAAGCCGGTGTACTCAGCGCAGTCATATATTCAAACGGAGATGTTAGCGTTTGTGAAACTCACAAACCGTTGGGAAACATTCGCGAGAAATCATTCAACGAAATCTGGCACTCGGATGCGGCAAAACGACTTCGAGCGTCGATTCGCGCGAAAGAGTGTTATTGCACAAACGAGATCTTTTTGTGGCCGAGCATTACTTTTCAACCGCGACAATTAACGAAGGCCCTGGTTGGCTCAAGGGTTTGGTCAAGTCCCGCAGTGTTGGCTGATTCTGAACGCAGCGACTGGACACAATCTGTCGGCCGCATACCTCAGCCGCTGGTCTCCTTGACCCGCCAATCAAGCAAGCTTTCTCCCGAGCGCGTTAAATAGGTAGGTTCAGGAGTTTCTTCGTTGAAATTGTTCCGTAATTTTCTATCGCTCGCCGTTGCAGAGGTGATCAGCAAGCTGGTCACCTTTGCCGCGTTTGCGTATCTGGCGCGTAAACTTGGTCCAAGTACGTTCGGCTCAATCGAGTTCGCGGCAGCAGTGTTGATGTGCGCCAGCCTCCTCGTGGACCAGGGATTCAATGCGTTCGGCGCGCGTGAAATTGCTAAGACACCACACCGGACTGGTCGATTAACGGCAGAGATCGTTACTGCTCGTATGGGCCTGGCTATTGGAAGTTATCTGGCAGTCGTACTGTTTGCAGTTCTTGTCAACCGAGGTCCGGTTGTTTTACGACTCCTTCTGATTTACGGCTTAAGTCTTCTTCTTCTTCCATTCCTGCTGCAATGGGTATTTCAAGGTCACGATAGGATGCCGCTGGTGGCGGTTGCGCAAGTGATCCGGCAAACCGTCTTCGCCGTTGTCGTGTTTGCGTTTGTCCGCGGCGCTGATCAGGTGGTGATGGTCGCCTGGGCTGAAGTTGCAGCCGTGGCAAGTGCCGCGGCCTTTTGTTTGTTCACGTATCGCCGTTACTTTCGGGACGAAACGCGCATGCGTCCAACAGTGTCGCGCCAGTTGTTTCGCGAAGGCGTTCCGATCGGCCTCAGCCAGATGTTCTGGGTAGTGAAGATGTTCGGTGGAACATTGATACTGGGCATTATCGCGTCCACTCAAACCGTGGCTTATTACGCCGGTGCGCAACGAATACTCGTGGCACTGCATGCATTTGTATGGCTTTACTACTTCAATCTACTCCCCTCAATGTCGCGCGCCTGGCAACGAAGCCAATCGGACTTTAACGCGATGATTCAATCATCGATGCAGGTGGCTGTTTGGGTTGCGCTGGCAGGCGGACTCATCTGGGCAGCCGTGTCAGGCTTTGTCATACAGACAGTATATGGACCTCAATTCGCCGCTGGTGGAACAGTGCTGGGCATCTTTGGTGCAGTATGGGCAATGGCACTGATAAGTGGCCACTATCGCTTCGGGTTGATCGCTGCGGGTTATTCAGGAATCGAGATGATGACTTCAATGCTCGGTGCCGCTTTTGCGCTGCTTCTAATACCAATCGGCTACTTCAAAGGCGGCGTGAATGGTGCGGCTATGGGTCTGGTCGCAGCAGAAGCAGGTGTCTGGCTTAGTTCCTGGTGGTGCGCGCGAACTTTTTTGTTCCTTAAGAGTAATGCGGAAGCTTTGCGCGTTACTAGAGTAACTGAAGATGCAAGTTGAAGCCCTGACAAACCGCGATGTCGCCTTCGTACGAGGCGAGCTTGGTGCGGTCCCACGGCACTCGCGTTATTCCAACCGCGGAATAGCACTTCGTCTCTTTTTGACGTGCTGGCTTGTTTACGGGCTTCACTTCTCAACCAACACGGTCCGCGAGATCTACCCCGCGTTAAGTTTGGGCGACCATTTGAGCTTCAACGTCTCAGAGTACATTGGTCTGCATCCCGATATCTTTGAGGTTCCAGGACGCGGCGCCTTTATCAACAGCAATCCGGGTTCATCGATCGTTGGTGCAATTCCTTATGCGATTTCGCGACCACTGATCGATCGCGCAGTGGAACGCACGCAGCACGCGCGAGCGGCTTCAAACGCTACTGAGACCGCAAAATACGATTCACCATGGCCAATGGCACGCGAATTCTATCAACGTGCGCGTGAACGTGGATACGACATCAAGTTTGGCCTTGCCTCCGCTGTGATGCAGGGATTTGCCATGGCCCCGTTATCTGCTCTCAGTGCGGTTGTCATGTTCTATATTTTCCTTGGCCTCAAGGTACCGGCGCGTAGAGCCATGTGGTTGACGCTGCTGTATGCTTTTGCCACTCCAATCTTTTACAGAACAGCACAACTTAATCAGAACCTGCTGGTCAGCCATTGCGCCTTGTTCGCATTCGCCCTGCTCTGGCGACCGTGGGATGCAGCTGATAACCCGCTCCGGCCAAACTACTTCCTGGCTGGACTTCTGTGTGGCTTTGCTGTGGTGCTCGACTACAGCGGCGTAGTAGTTCCAGTTGTGCTGGGCGTTTACGGATTGATTCGGCGCGCCAGTCTTCCTCCCGCAAGCAAGTCACGGTGGGACTTCGCCTTTTTCATCGGCGGCCTCGCAATTTGTGCCGCGATGTTGATGGGATATCAGTGGGTGTGTTTCGGCAATCCGCTTTATCCGGCACAAAGGTACATGCCTGCGACAGAGTTTTCTCACTATGGCTACAACGGCATGGATCGTCCACATCTCGATCTGCTCTGGCAAACTGCATTTGACGTGCGGTTCGGTCTGTTTACGTCTGCGCCGCTCCTGCTGCTCGCACTGTGGGTGCCGGGTTGGCTAAGACATAATCGTCGTTTGGTTGGCGATCGAGAGACGTGGTGCATTGTCGCTTTTACGGTTCTCTTCTTTCTCTTCTCCGCAGCGAATCAATTTGGTCGCCTGCAATTCAATACTGGCGTTCGCTACATCGTGCCGGTAGTTCCTTTCATCTTCATTCTTGTTTCAGGCATTTTGCTCCGGTTACCAAAGTCGATTGCGATTGCTATTGGCATACTTGGCACGTATTGGTCATGGTGCCTGGCGATGTACCGTGACGTCGAGTTGGGCCACGGCGTGTTCGAGTCCTTATGGCACATCACACTCGAAGGTTTGCGCTTACCCTGGCTTACCACACTCGAGCGTATGGGCTACGTTGCTCCAGGAGCAGCCGTACTGCCGGTGCTAGTGCTCATGCTCGCAATAGTCTGGACTGTTTGGCGGATAGGCCAGCACAAGGATAGCAACAGAACCGCCCCGGCAACCCGATGACAAATCAACGAAAAATTCTGGCGACGATCGGACTCGCAGCAGGTCTGCTTTTATCGGTTGCGGCAATTCTTCTATCCAATCGAGCTATCGAATTGGCCCTTTTGAGTGATCCCGGCAGATCGTTGTTGTGGGGAGCTACGCTGTTTCGCGTTTTATTGTTCATTCATGCGACAGCGCTTGTAGTTGTCTGCGTTAGACTGCTGAAGACGAGCGCGAATACACCTCTTCGGTCCTCGAATCCACCACGGTTTGAAACCAGTAGGAATATCTGGGTAGCGCTCTCAGTATTAAGCGTAATCGCTCTGGTGTTGAGACTATTGCGTCTGAACACCGACTTGTGGTTTGACGAGCTTCTGACTCTTCTGAATTTCGTCAGACTGCCGATTGGCGACATTCTTACGAGATTGCCTGATCAGAACAATCACATTCTGTTCTCACTTCTGTCTCACACCTCAGTTCGAATCTTTGGCGAAAGCGCATGGGCCGTTCGGTTGCCTTCCGTCATGTTCGGGATACTGAGTCTGTGGGCATTGTTTCTTCTGGGCCGGAAAGTTCTGGACTCACGTGAAGCATTACTCGCCACGATCCTGATGGCGGTGTCTTATCACCACATTTGGTTCTCGCAGAACGCGCGAGGCTACATGGGCCTGCTGTTCTTTTCCATTTTGTCTACATGGATTTGGATAGAAGCCCTTGAGCGCCGGCGTTGGGGATGGTGGATCGCTTATTCGGTGGCCGTTGCGGCAGGAATGTGGACTCACCTGACAATGGTGTTCGTAGTACTCGCGCACGCACTGGTCTACGCAGGGACGTTATTAATACTGGTAAGAAAACATGCTGTGCGAACGCATCTCAGCTGGGGACCGTTTGTAGCAATGCTGCTGGCAGCAACTTTCACGCTCCAACTCTACGCCCTGGCTTTGCCTGAGTTTCTCAGCGTTGGATTGCATGAAGTTTCTCTTGAATCGGAATGGACCAGCCCCTGGTGGGTCGTCACAGAGACGATTCGAAATCTGCGAATTGGATTTTCCGGTGCCGTGATTGTGTTCGGTGGCGCCCTCATGGTCGGACTCGGATGGCTGAGTCTAGTGAGACGTTCCCCACAATCCGCACTCATATTGGTTCTCTCGCCCATTATCGCTGGAGGGACGATGCTCGCGCTTGGCCATAATCTGTGGCCACGGTTTTTCTTTTTCGCTATGGGCTTTGCACTTCTGATCGTTGTACATGGTGCGATGGTATTTCCGACCCTGATCACGCAGAGCTTTAGTTCATTACCGTTTGCGCGGAGGCTGAGCGCGACCGCGGGTCTTGCTACAGCCTGTCTCATGATTCTGGCTTCAGCCGTTACTGTTCCTCGGAATTACGCGCATCCGAAACAGGATTACAGTGGCGCACGAGATTTTGTCGAGAGCCAACGCGGACCAAACGATGTGGTTGTCGCTGTGGGGTTGGCCGGAGTTGCTTATCGCAGCTATTTCGCGCCCACCTGGTCCGTGGCACAAACGGAAGCAGAATTGGATGCAGTACGTCAGGGCCGGAAAAACGTTTGGTTAATCTACACGTTGCCAGTTGAAGTGAATGCTTACCGCCAGGATGTCTGGCAAACCATCCAGAGCGATTTTGCAATCGTGAAAGTATTTCCTGGCACGCTCGGTGGCGGTGAAATCGTCGTTTGTAGACAACTGCCAGTGGCTGAACGACAGGTAGCCATGACCCGCTAACACTCCATTCACGGTCCATCACTTTACTTACCGATCAATTTAGCTGGAGGGATATCGAGATGTTGAATTCAGTCAGCATTGTCATGCCGGCGTTTAATGAGGAGATGTCGGTCAAAGCAACGATAAACGAATTACGCGAGTTGCTCTCGCACGACGGCATTTCTGCTGAATTCATAGTTGTGGATGACGGCTCGCGCGACGACACTGCGAAACAAGCCAAGTCTGCGGGCGCGCGGGTGATTCAGCACCGTAGCAATCGCGGTTATGGCGCGTCGTTGAAAACCGGGATCGCCGAAGCTAGTTGCGACACCATTGCGATTACCGATGCCGATGGCACGTACCCGGGACGATATCTCCCGCAGATGCTTGAGGAGTTAGAACACGCTGACATGGTGGTCGGCGCTCGCACTGGGAATGATGTTCACATTCCGCTGATTAGACGCCCAGCGAAATGGATGCTTAATCGCCTCGCGAACTATGTCTCAGGTCGAAAAATTCCGGACTTGAACAGTGGTCTTCGCGTGTTCAGGCGCGACGTCGTGATGCAGTATTTTCCGATTCTTCCGGATCAGTTCAGCTTTACGACTACGATAACGATGGCGATGCTCTGTGATAAGTATGCAGTCTCTTACATTCCGATTGATTATCGGAAACGATCCGGCCGTTCGAAAATTGTGCCTTGGGATGCGGGAAGCTTTGCGATTCTTATTCTGCGAATCGCCATGCTTTTTAAACCGCTTCGGGTTTTCATCCCACTGGCGCTTGTTTGTCTTTCGTACGGTATTTTGAAAATGACGATCGACATGTTTCGCGACCCGAATATTTCGGCTTCTGCCATTCTAGCGCTTATCAGCGCAATGCAACTGACGCTAGTCGGTATGTTGGGCGAGGCGATCGCATCGCGCCTGGGCCGCTTTAATCCACAAACGGCATATGGTGTCCGGCCGAAAGAGTTGACTGAGGTCGAAGAAGAGTCGGAAAACACCGCGACCCCTTTGCCGCGCCGCGCCTCTAAAGCATCCGTAGTTTATTCACTAGCAAAGAACTAAAAATGTTGATTCTAAAAATTTACCTGCTGGCAGGTCTGGTTGTTCATAAAGCCGTCTGGGAGTTTATGAAACGGCAACGACCAGTTGATCCGTCAGTGAACCAAAGTTCGAGTCATGATAAAGCGCGGCCACGCCTTCTAACTCGAATGATCAAGGCTACGAAGATTGCCATCTTGATCGGTATCGCGGTGCAAACTGCTTTGCCGGATCTACTACCGATCAGTTCGAACGCGTTTACGTTAAGAATTGCCGGAGTGTTGATCTATTCCGTCGGACTGTGGATCGCTATTCGTAGCCGGAAGGAACTAGGTGCAAATTGGTCGGACATTGAAACCGGGCGAGTCTCTGACAGGCATCAGATTGTTTCAAAAGGACCATATCGCTTTATTCGACATCCGATTTATGTTGGAGATCTGCTTCTGCTCTTTGGTTTGGAATTGGCCTTGAATTCCTGGTTGGTACTTGGCGTGCTGTTGCTGGCGCCTGTTGTTCTGCGTCAAGCGGTACGCGAGGAGAAGAAACTCGTTGGTTCACTTCCGAATTACGCAGAATACTGCTCGAGCACGAAGCGTTTCATTCCTTTTGTCGTCTAACACGTAACCATGGCGTCAAACGTCAATCCAGTTCGTCGAAATGGGATGCGCGGAAAAGCAAGAGTCCTTCCGCATCATAGGAAGCACAAGTCAGGATTGCCGCGCGTAGCTATTCTCGGCGGTGGTCCAGCGGGTGTGGGAGCGGCTTGGCAACTCGCCAAACAAGGCAAAGCCGAAGTCATACTTTTTGAACAGCGTGATGACGTCGGAGGAAATGCAGGAAGTTTCGAAATTGCCGGCTTGTCAGTTGACTACGGCAGTCATCGCCTTCACCCGGCGTGCAACCCCGAGATCCTTGCAGATATTCGAGGCTTGGTAGGCGAAGACTTACTTGATCGCCCACGTCACGGGCGCATTCGCCTACATGGAAGATGGATTCATTTTCCCCTTAAGCCGC
This sequence comes from Acidobacteriota bacterium, assembly GCA_046727215.1. Taxonomy (GTDB): domain Bacteria; phylum Acidobacteriota; class Blastocatellia; order Pyrinomonadales; family Pyrinomonadaceae; genus PSRF01. Next base: position 2,343 of record JBKPCC010000162.1, on the reverse strand, counting down.
TGGATTTGTTGTTTCACTTGCCCCCGTCGTTCGGTTCCGGAGTGGTACTCGACTCTGTACGCAAACTTGCACAGCGCAAGAGAATAGAGAGAGAAGCATTTTCCACCGTGCTCGAACGAGGTTTGGGTCAGACAATCTGCCGCGACTTCTACTTTCCATATGCGAAAAAGATTTGGGGATTGTCTCCTGATGAACTTTCCCCGATCCAAGCACGACGACGTGTTTCCGCCGGCTCGTTGGGGAAGATGGTACGAAAAGTATTGGGCCTCGTTCCCGGATTCAAAGCACCTGGAGCGGGACGCTTCTACTACCCACGTGGTGGTTATGGCCAGCTCAGTCGCGCGATTGCTTCCGCAGCGACTGCCGCAGGAGCAGACATACGGTTAGGAGCCTCGATTAAACGGCTGATACCTGGTGCACCGCACCAGTTAGAAGTTGAGGCTAACGGAGAGATTACACAGTATGAGGCCGATTACGTTTGGTCAACTCTGCCGATATCCGTTCTTGCCCGGATCGTGCAGCCAGTGCCTCCAGCCGGTGTGATTGAAGCCAGTAAACGAATCGAATTCCGGGCAATGATTCTCGCGTATCTCGTGCTGGACCAACAGCAATGGACACCTTTCGATGCGCACTATTTTCCCGAGACAGAGATCGTTATGAGTCGCCTTTCGGAGCCAAAGAATTACAGTGCACGAAAAGACCCGGAGAATAAGACGGTTCTCTGCGCCGAGATTCCTTGTTCAGTAAATGACAAAATCTGGAATGCTTGCGACACCGAATTACGGGATCTCATTCGAAGCTCGCTGGCGAAATCCGACCTTCCGATCAACTGCACAATCAGCGAAATTACGACGCGACGCCTTCCCTTCGCATATCCAATCTATCGAAATGGATACGAGGCTCATTTCGACGTTCTGGATATATGGGCCGGCAGTCTTGATCGCGTCCTGAGCTTTGGCCGTCAGGGATTGTTCGCGCATGACAATACCCACCACACACTGGCGATGGCTTACGCAGCAGTTGACTGCTTTGAAGCGAAAGGCGAATTCAACGACACGCGATGGGTTGAATATCGCGCTGAGTTTACGAAGCATGTCGTCGAGGATTGAACTGTTCGCTTGATCCAGTACACGCGGTGCACCGCCCTCGCATTTGGAGAGAATGATTAAGGAGAAGTAACCATGGTCGAACTTAACTCCGTTTTTCTACTGTTTGTGAACATACCGTTGTTTCTACTTTATGCCGGACCGGACCAGCTGTTGCCACTGGCGTCTATTTTGGGAACGATCATTGGCATCCTGATGATCGGATGGCAACGAGTAGTTGGTTTTATGCGAAATGCATTCAACTCAGTTATGCAGCGATTTCGCGCTTCGAAGTAAACATCATCCACCTCGCTCTCCACAGTTTTTCTAATCAGTCACAAGGCATGAAAAAAGTTATTGTCATTGGAATGGACGGTTTCGAACCGAAGGTAGTCGAGCCGTTGCTCAACGATGGGCAACTCCCGAATCTCGCGAAGTTGCGAGAACAAGGCGGTTTCTCACGCATTCGTACAACATATCCTGCGCAAACGCCGGTTGCGTGGTCTACGTTTGCAACCAGCACGAATCCTGGTGGACACGGGATCTTTGATTTCATCCGTCGCGACCCGAAGACCTACCTGCCAGACATTTCGATGACGCGTTACGAAAAGAGAAACGCATACTTACCTCCAAAGGCCGTTAATCTCAGACGAGGCATTCCATTCTGGGAATTGCTATCCAAGGCCGGAATCTCATCGAGCATTGTTCGCTTTCCCTGCACCTATCCGCCCGACAATATTCGCGGTCGAATGCTGGCAGGGATGGGCGTGCCAGATCTGCGCGGTGGTCTGGGAACATCCACCTTCTACACTTCAGAGGACGAGGTGCATGCGGAGGAGAGCGAGAATGTGGTGCAAGTTCAGCCAACGAACGATAGACGCTTCAAAACACATCTGATTGGCCCACGTAATCCAAAGACGGGCAGTGATATTCAATGTGAAGTTACCGTTGAAATTGACGACGTGGCACGGAAGATCAAGATCATCTCAGAAGGACAGCCGAAAGTGCTCGAACTTCGCGAAGGTGAGTGGAGCGATTGGCTGCGTGTCAAATTCAACGTGGGTCTGCTGCAATCAATCAAGGGAATGGTGCGTTTTCATCTGGTTCAGATCTCGCCGGTATTTGAACTGTACGCCTCTCCAATAAATTTCGACCCTGACGCGCCGCTATTTCAAATCAGCTCGCCACCTGAATACGCTCGCCAGTTAGCTAAAGAGATCGGCACGTTCTATACAACCGGCATGGTCGAGGACCACGG
>JBKPCC010000161.1:0-6126 GCA_046727215.1 Acidobacteriota bacterium | reverse complement strand
GACAGACGTGACGGGAGTGGCGCATTTGCCGGCGGGAGTGGAGATGGTGATGCCGGGGGACAATGTGGCGATGGACGTGGAGTTGATCACGCCGATCGCGATGGAGAAAGGGCTGCGGTTCGCAATTCGCGAAGGCGGCCGAACGGTCGGCGCCGGAACGATCTCGGAAGTGATCGAGTAGAGACATTGCCGATTGGCGTAAGCTAAGGCAGAAGTCAAATCGGCAATCGGAAATCTAATTAATCGGCAATCGGAAACCGAAACTCGGAAATGAAAACATGCTGAACGAAAAAATCAGGATCAGGCTAAAGGCTTACGATCATCGCGTGCTGGATCAGTCGACGTCGGAAATTGTCGAGACGGCTAAACGAACAGGCGCGCGCGTCGCCGGACCGATACCGCTGCCCACTGTCAAGAACAAGTGGACAGTGCTGCGTTCGCCGCACGTAGATAAGAAATCACGCGAACAGTTCGAGATTCGAACTCATAAGCGGTTGATGGACATTCTGGACCCAACACCTCAAACAGTTGATGCGTTGATGAAGCTTGATCTCCCGGCTGGCGTAGATGTCGAGATCAAAGCGTTCGGCAGGCAGTGAGGCCATTGCCGATTTCCAATTGCCGATTGCCGATTGGCTGTTGGAAGAGCATGGCACAGGTTTGGTAACCGACTAATCGGCAATTGGCAATCGGAATCGAAAATGATTAAGGGAATCATCGGTAGAAAACTCGGGATGACGCAGATCTTCGCGGCTGACGGTTCAGTTACCCCTGTCACTGTAATCAAAGCCGGGCCTTGCGTAGTTGTGCAGCGAAAATCGGCTGCCGGACCAGATGGCTATAACGCCGTCCAGCTCGGACTGGTCGATGATAAGCCGCCGAAATTGAAAAATGTCAGCAAGCCGATGCGCGGTCACTTCGAGAAAACAGGCGGCGGGATTCCGCCGACAAGAATCCTGATGGAACTTCGCACCGACGGAGACGATGGCGGCGCGAACGTCGGTGACAAGGTACTCGTAGACGTCTTCTCGGATGGAGACATCGTTGACGTCGTAGGCCGCTCAAAGGGGCGCGGCTTTGCGGGAACTATAAAGCGTCACCACTTTAACCGAGGTCCTGAATCGCATGGTTCGATGAACGTGCGCGCCCCCGGATCGATCGGCGCATCGGCTTATCCATCACGCGTCATTAAAGGAAATCGCTCTTCTGGGCATATGGGTGATGCTCGAGTAACGACGAAGGGACTAACTGTCGCTCGCGTGGATACCGAGAACAACTTGCTCATGATCCGAGGGTCGGTGCCTGGTGCAAATGGTAGCGTCGTTGTGATTAAGAAAACCACGAAGATTGTAGGAAAGTAATTGCCGATTTTTGATTTCCGATTGCCGATTGACAGGCAGTTGTTAGGAGCAGAAGCAGAAAGCAGAACGTATCGCAGAATTCTAATCGGCAATCGAAAATCGAAAATCGAAAATAATCTGGAGTGTCGTATGCCTACCGTTAAGGTGCGCAATTTAAATAATGAAGAGGTTGGAGAGGTCGAGCTTTCAGAGGCGGTGTTCGGTGTCCCTCTAAACGAGCCACTGATCCATGCTGCCGTTCGGAACCACTTGGCCAACGCGCGGCAGGGAACCTCGGCTACCAAGGTGCGAGGAGACGTCTCCGGGTCCGGCCGCAAATTGTGGAAACAAAAAGGCACCGGCCGCGCACGCATTGCGTCGTTGCGATCTCCCTTGTGGAAGGGAGGCGGCAATGTCCACGGACCACAGCCGCGCGATTGGTCTTACAGCCTGCCCAAGAAGATGCGTCAAGGTGCGCTGCGCTCTGCGTTGTCAGCTCGTGTACGTGAAGGTAATGTCGTCGTGGTTGACGTGTGGCAGCTCGAGAATCCGAAAACAAAAGATCTCATTACCTCCTTAGGTAGTCTTGGCCTCGCAGGAAAGACGTTAATTGTTGATTCGCTCGACAATCGCAATCTGCTTTTGTCCGCGCGAAATGTTCGCCGGACAAAAGTAGTGAACAGCTTCGGTCTGAATATTTACGATCTCCTTTATCACGAGACACTCGTTCTTTCTCGTTCGGCAGCGAACGAACTGGAACAGATTCTGGGCCCGAAACAATCAAACGGTGAGACTCCGGAAGCGCCGTCTGAATCCGCTGCTCCTGAGGTGAAGCCAAAACGAGCGCGCAAGTCGAAAAAGGAGGCGGCGTAAGCGATGCGAACGGTCTGGGACATCATTAAGTCGCCGGTGATAACTGAAAAGGCGCTGGTCGCCAAGGAAGAATCGCAGGACAAACGGCAGTTACTTACGTTTCGAGTCGATCGCCGGGCAACGAAGCCGGAGATTAAATCAGCTGTCGAAAGTATTTTTCAGGTGAAAGTGGACCACGTGAGAACGATCAACTTCATGGGCAAGACCGCACGTCGGGGCCGCTTTGAAGGCCGCAAACCCTCCTGGAAAAAAGCGTACGTAACGCTAAAACAAGGCGAGAAGACCGTCGATTACGGAGAATCGGTTTAATTTTAGATTTCCGATTGCCGATTTCCGATTGGAATGGTGGTTCGACTTGGATGATCAATTTGAAAATCATTTCAAATCGGCAATCAGCAATCAAAAATCGAAAATAACGTTATGGGCATTAAGAAACTAACACCTACATCACCGGCGCGGCGCTATCAGACCTACTTGACGCGTGACGAGTTAACTGCCGGCGCAGTACCTGAGAGGTCGTTGCTGGAGCCGAAGAAGCGGATCTCGGGTCGTAACACTGATGGTCGCATAACCGTTCGACGACGGGGCGGTGGCCACAAACGCTTTTACCGTGTCATTGATTTCAAACGTGACAAGGAAGGTGTGCCCGGCCGCGTGACGCAGATCGAATATGACCCAAATCGCTCTGCTCACATCGCCCTTATTACGTACGTGGACGGAGAGAAGCGATACATCATCGCTCCGAATGGTTTGGAAGTGGGAAAGACGGTTATGAGCGGTGCGGAGGCGGATATTCTTCCCGGCAACACTTTGCCGTTAATCAATATTCCGCTCGGCACGCAGATTCACAACATCGAACTTCGTCCCGGAAAAGGTGGCCAGATGGCTCGCTCAGCTGGAGCATTCGCTCAGTTGGTAGCCAAGGAGGGGAATTACGCTCAGCTTCGAATGCCGTCAGGAGAAGTGCGACGCGTGCCGTTGGTTTGCCGTGCCACGGTTGGGCAGGTCGGGAATCTCGAACATGAGAACGTGTCACTGGGTAAAGCAGGAAGATCACGTTGGAAAGGTCTTCGACCGCACGTGCGTGGCGTCGCTATGAATCCGGTGGACCATCCGCACGGCGGAGGTGAGGGAAAGACTTCGGGCGGTCGCAATCCGGTTACGCCGTGGGGTCAACCGACGCGCGGATACAAGACAAGGAGCAACAAACGAACGCAAAAGATGATTTTGCGCGATCGCAGAAGCAAATAGATTCATTGCCGATTTTTGATTGCCGATTGCCGATTGGTGTGGTGTTCGGTGTTAATCATAAATCAGAAAGTTTTTTCACATCGGCAATCGAAAATCGAAAATCGAAAATGGAGAGATATGGCGCGTTCAGTAAAAAAAGGCCCATTTGTTGATAAGGGCATCCTGAAGCTTGTCGAGCGAGTTCGCACGGGTGGTCAACGACCGCCGGTGATCAAGACCTGGTCGCGACGATCGACGATTACTCCTGACATGGTGGGCCTGACGTTTGGCGTCCATAACGGCAAACGGCATTTGCCTATCTACGTGACGGAAAACATGGTGGGCCATAAGCTTGGTGAGTTTGCGCCAACGAGAACCTTCAAAGGGCACTCAGGTACGAAGGTAGAAAAGGCGACGAAGGTCGCACCTGCAGCACCACCACCAGCTAAGCAATAGCCCGATTACGATTCGCGAGTAGAGGACAAGTATGGAAGCGACAGCGAGTGCGAAATATCTACGAGGATCGGCTCAGAAGGCGCGATTGGTCGTAGATATGATCCGTGGCAAGGATGTGAATCGAGCATTGGGCATTCTGCGTTACGCAAATCGGCGAGCAGCGGATGGAATCGAAAAGTGCATGCGCTCGGCAATTGCTAATGCTAACGAAGCGGCCGAAAAGGCGAATATAGCGATTGATCCCGACGAGTTGTGGGTAAAGGCTGCTTTTGTAGATCGCGGTCCAACTAAAAACCGCCGGCGAGTGAGGCCTGCGCCACAGGGTCGTGCCTATCGCGAGCAGCGTCATTTTTGTCATGTAACCATTTTGTTATCGAACGATGCGCGACCCGAGCCCAAAGCTGCAAGAGGCGATGGCAAGGTGGTCGCGGCTACGAAGGCCAAACCTGCAAAGCTTGCTGAGAGCAAGAGCAGGAAGAGAGGCGGGGCGACAGCAGCGCCACGTCAGAAACGCGTGACACGGAAGGTCGAGAGTACCTCGAAGGCTGAAGCCGCCAGTGAGGAAAAGAAGACCAAGAAGGCTTCAAAGAAGAAACGTTCGACGAAGGAATAAAAGGAGAAGACTGTGGGGCAGAAAGTTCATCCTTATGGTTTCCGGCTGGGCTACAACAAAGACTGGCATTCGCACTGGTTTGCAAAAAAGCAGTTCGGCGAGTTCTTGTTGGAAGATCTCAAGTTGAAGCGCGATTTAAAACAGCGTTTCGCTGGCGCGGGTGTTTCGCACGTCGATATTGAGCGCGCCGCAAACCGACTGAAGATCATCATCTACACCTCGCGTCCGGGAATCATCATCGGCCGCAAAGGTGCTGAGATCGACAAGCTTAAGAGCGACCTTTCATCAAAGACAGGTCGTGAAGTGCTTGTTTCGATTCAGGAGATTCACAAACCCGAGCTGAATTCTCAACTGCAGGCGGAGAAGATCGCGGCCCAACTCGAAAAGCGAATCGCATTTCGACGTGCAATGCGCAAGGCTGTTGAAGAATCGCTGCGGTTTGGGGCCCAGGGTATCAAGGTGAAGGTGAGCGGTCGTTTGAACGGAGCTGAAATCGCTCGAAGCGAGTGGCATCTGCAAGGGCAGCTGCCGCTGCACACCCTCCGCGCGGATGTCGACTATGGTTTTGCCGAGGCGCGCACAACGTTTGGCCAGATCGGCGTGAAGGTTTGGATCTATCGAGGAGAGATCCTCGATCCGAAGGCTGCTATGGCTCGTGGCACGGGTTCGGATCCAATTAACGAGACCCGCGCGGGCGAGCGCGAGCGCCGACCGCGGACGCGGCGCGAGCGTGAAAGCGCTGAAGGCAGACGACCACGAGGAGAATAGGGGTATTGGCGATTGCCAATTTCCGATTGCCGATTTCCGATTGCCGATACGGTTGGTGAATAGGTAATTGGAAATATTGAGGGGGAAGAAGAACGTGGAGAGGAAAATGCTAATTGGCAATCGGCAATTGGCAATGGGAAATAACTTATGTTGATGCCGAAGAAAGTTAAGCACCGAAAGCAAATGCGCGGTCGCATGACAGGTGTGGCAACTCGTGGCAGTGAAATAAGTTTCGGTGAATACGGGTTGAAAAGTCTCGAGCCCGCTTGGATCACTGACCGGCAGATCGAAGCAGCGCGTATCGCTATGACGAGACACATTAAACGCGGTGGAAAGATTTGGATTCGCATGTTTCCCGATAAGCCGGTTACGAAGAAGCCGGCTGAAACTCGTATGGGCAAGGGAAAGGGCGCGCCTGAGTATTGGGTTGCGGTAGTAAAGCCGGGCAGGATTCTTTACGAGATTGAGGGTGTCGATGAGACAACTGCTCGAGAAGCGATGCGTCTGGCAGCTCAGAAACTTCCGATCAAAACGAGGTTTGTCATGCGTGCTGATCAGGAAGGGGGAGCGATCTAATGAAACGACGCGAGGAATTGGATAAGTATCACGACCTGTCCGAAGAGGAGTTGGCGGCTGAAACCACCAGACTGAAAGAGTCGCTGTTCCGGCTCAAATTCAAGCTCGCTTTGGGTGAGGTTGATGCGGTGAAACGAATCCGTCAAGAGAAGAAATCGCTGGCGAGGATTCAAACATTGACGCGGCAAAGGCGACCAGAGACTGCATCTTAACGTTCCCCGAAGACAGTTTTGGCAGCTCACGTCAGCAGACAGAGTAAAGAGTAATGGC
>JBKPCC010000160.1:0-22655 GCA_046727215.1 Acidobacteriota bacterium | reverse complement strand
GTCCTCCATCGATCGGAAACGTGCCGATGCTCGCTTTTCCCCAATCTTTTCTTCCCCTGGCTCGAGCGAATAGCTCAGGTCTCTCGCTGATTGCATCCTCGCTGCGTCCTCAAACACATGCAGGGCATTGCGACGCACGTCGCGGCTGGGGTCTCTCAACAGTCGCATCACATCGCTGACATGTTCCTCGAAGGCGTCCCAGCCGGCATGGCAGGGGCACAGCCCGCGGACCGAATCACCGCGCACGACTTCGTCGGCTACTTGAAGGTCTTTTACTACGTCCTTGATGTCAGGCCTGGTCCAACGGGCTTCTCTCTTACTCATAGCTATTTTAAGTTCTCAACTCGACCCAACGGGTGACACTCCCGCGGGAATTGTAGCACTGACCGACCAGACGATCTTCCTGCCGATGGTTGAATTCGCCGCAGCTTGTTGGGGTAAACCGCCCTTCCCTACCTGAGAGACTTTTCACTTGAGCAGTGCAGCATCCAAGTCAAGAGGCAAGAATGAAGTGGGAAAGTCTCTCAGGTAAGGGCGGTTACCCCCGCTGAGGTTCGCTAGTCAAGACGCTGTGTCATGCTCAGTAGAGCGTTTGATATGGTCGAGCACTCGTCGATGAATCCGATGAATGATGTAATCGGACCACAAACTCCAATACGCCGACGGCCAGAAACTGTTCTGATACCAGGTTGTGCCTTCCAGCAGTGTTTTCCCATTTGGCAGTCGAGTTAGAAGAAATTGCCCTTTGCGGGATTGCAAGTAACTATCGAGATGAGGAGGATGAAGATGCGCGTAAGGTGACAGTTCGTCCATCACAGCTGGCTGTGCTATCACACCGAATCTCAACAAATGCGGCTCATCCCATACTTCGATCGGCTCAACAAACGCGCCTGTTGAAAAGACGCAGTGCCGGACAGCTCCTACGCCACGTCCATTGATCTGTGCGCGGATCGGATAAGCTATTCCTGTTTTGAACAGCCATTCATGAGGCCGTGGAATTTCTGCAAAACCAACTAAATGATCCCAAACTTGTTCCGGTGTTGCGTTTATCTCCACGCTAGTGCGCACTTCTCTCAATGGCGGTTCCCTTCGAACATTTCCCTCTAAGAACACCAAGGCGGGGAGCGCGAGAAGCACGATCGAAAAAGCATGCAGAGTGTAACCACCGGTAGAATGATGAGGAGGACGATCCTGAATGAAGTAGCCAATCGTGCCGCCTAAAAGCCCCATCACAACACCGAGAGGGAGTGCCATCACAACGCATACCAGGCCTTCGATAGCGACGGCGATCAAAGCTGCACCGGCTAGACCCACCGAGGCAAGTGAAACCAGCAAGCACCGGCCGAAGGATCTCGGCTGATGATAGCCATAGACAAGGACGGAGCTAAATCCAAGACAGAACGGCAATCCCACAAATAACCCCCAACCATAATTGCCCAAACCCACCGCACTTAATGTGGTGACGCCGACGGTTATCAGCGTTGTGACCACAACTCCAACTACTGCGCTGCCAAAGCCACTGCGTGGAATGATGCTTCCTATAAGCGCTTGCACGTCGGAAAGGATGCGTGTGCGTGGAATGTGCTCGCGTGGGGGAATCGTGCTGAGCAGCAGAAAGAAGAGCAGGTTGACAAACGGAAGGAAGAATACCGCGACCAGCCAAAGTGGCCATCCGATGCTTCTCAGCCGCCTTAAAGTTAAAACGACGCCGACCCAAATAAACGGTAACGCCAGTGCGACAAGTGTGCCGTAAAACTGAAGCCGAGCGAGTGGTGTATTTTCAATTCCGCTCGTCTCACCGACTACCCAGTAGTTAAAGAACGACCACGGCAGTCCGAAAACTTTGGTAGCTACGATTCGGTCGAGTAGATGCTTGAATGCGAATAACGTAACGCCAATCGCAAAATACTTAGTTCGGCCGACCGTGCCGCGCCATGTCCAGAAATCAGAGTGGTGTAGGATCTAGGGCTCCTTTCGTTACGGAGCGTCCATCACAGTTCGCGACTCAACTTAAACGATCGCAGTTTTTCGAGTCGCGCAATTATCAGTCTGGCATATTGTGTTATGCCTTCAGCATATTTTCCTTGCCGATATAAATCTTGTGATTGGTCCCCCAACTCCTTGCACACTTCATCAGGCAAATCTTTTTCTAAATTCCGAGTAACCTGTAGTCGCCAGTTCCGATCCTTTATGGATAACATCAACAATAGGCCACCGCCCTTTGAGGTGTCTTTAGGGCCGATTCCCCATCCTTTCGCGACTGCGAGCGAATAGTCGAAAATCGGCTGTCCCCCTGTGGTCCCGATAGTTACTACTGCAAATTCAATACTTGATTTATCTCTTAAATCGATAAGGGCGGACTCCAGCCTCGCCTTGGATTCCGAATCAAACACGTTGGCATAATCATTAACAAAACCAGTTGGACGTGGAAGTGGGCTCTTCGGAGCATCTTTGGTTGGAGTAGGAACATCAGGCGAAGGCGTAGCATTGTTGCGTATCTTCGAAACTGCGGAGAATGAACAGGAATGACTTACGCCTAAGAGTAACAAGCAGGCAATAAAAGCCAGGGCCTGACGTGAAGACACTTTCTCCTTCATAACTCTGGTCTCAATTGCGAATTCTTACGATTCAAAAGATGCTGCCGGAGCTTGTACCAATCCCTGAGGCGAAAGGAGAGTCGGCCCGATGCGGTAAGTGGATCCACGAAGATAGGCGTTGATTCATTGCTTCGGTCGAGCGATTCGCCTTTAAGAACAGCTCCACGTCATTCGCAGCGTCGTCAGCCTGACCCGTACGAAAGAGTCTTCAAACGCGAAAAGTAAGGCTATGATCACAATCAAACACCAATGCGTAGGCATTGTCATTGGCGGTATATATTCCAGGCAGGCCTGCCAAGACTTTCACGCAAAGACGCAAAGGTGCAAAGACGCAAAGAAGAACAACAATTAACTTCGCGTCTTTGCACCTTTGCGTCTCTGCGTGAAACCATTTGGTTGTCGCATTGCTGCGTGCGAAATCTCGGTAATCTGTGGATTGTTCTACGGCTCGATTAACCCGAAATTCCCATCCCGACGCTTGTAAAGCACCCCCAATCGTGCCGTGTCAGCATCTCGAAAAACGACAAACTGATCCGGCTCGGATGTCAGGCGTAAGGCGGCCTCTTCTGCCGTCATAGGCTTCACTGTATAGCGTCGCGCGGCAATTATCCTGGGTGGTCTGGGCGATGCTTCCAAATGACCGTCCGGAACGGGAGCTACTACCGCAGCTCTTTTAGCGCCCTGCTTGCGACCTATGATCTTGTTCTTTAGCTTCAACGCCTGCTTTTCAATTTTGGCGATCGCCGCAGTTAAGGCCATGTACATATCGGCATTTACGACCTTCGCCGTCAAAGTATGATCTCGCCAGTAAACCACAATCTCGCCGATATGCCTGTTTTTTTCGACGTCAATAATTACATGTGTCGTTGCGGTTGAATCGTTGAAGATATGGTCAAGCTTCTTGAAATGATCTTCGACATGCTTTCGAATTGCAGGAGAAACGACGACGTGCCTGCCCGTGTACTCAAATTTCATTTGTCAGTCCCTTCCTGAATCAAAGATACGAATCCTTAGTCGCAGTTTAACCTGCGGTTCAGGAGAATCCTCACTTGCGTGAATCTGATTTCTTTTGCGCCGGTTGAGGGGCTAAACAACGGCGCGTCGTTCGCGCGACCCGGGGATTTGCATCTGATCGCGATACTTTGCAACAGTGCGGCGCGATAATTTTATTCCATCCTTGGCCAGGATTTTAACTACTTGATCATCAGTTACCGGATTGTGAGTATCTTCCTCTTCAATTAACTTTTTAATCTTAAGTTTGATAATTCGAGTGGAGATCTCCTCTCCCTCCTCGTTCATCATGCCTTCAGTGAAGAAGCGCCGCAACTCAATCACGCCCTGAGGAGTATGGGCATATTTACGGTTCACGACTCGCGATACTGTGGACAGGTGCATCCCGATGTCTTCGGCAATGTCCTTCAACATCATCGGCTTGATCTGTTCGACACCGTGATCCAGAAAGTCCTTTTGTCTTTTTACAATTGACTCGACCACCTTATAGATCGTCTGACGCCGGTGCTCGATGTTGCGCAATAGATCAACTGCGGACCGCACCTTCTCGCGAATAAAACTCTTCGTCTCGTTGCTTACGCCGGTCTGTCCGAGCATCTGCTGATACTGCTGACTAATGCGCAACCGCGGACTGCCGTCGTCGGCGAAGTAGATTATGTAGTCCTGATCAGCCTCGTCGAGTTTCTCAATGTAGATTTCCGGGCTGATCAGAATCGGCTCTTCCGAAGAATAGCGACGGCCGGGATATGGATCGAGACTGCGAATGACCTGGAGTTCAGCGAGCAACGTATCGACATCAATCCCGGTCTGCTTGGACAAGGCCGGCAGCTTGTGCTGTTGCAAATCCGCCAGATGATCTCTGATCAATCGATTTGCGAGTCGGTCGGTTTCTCCGCGCACCTCCAGCTGAACTAACAAACATTCGCGAACGTCGCGTGCCCCACAGCCAACAGGATCGAGTCGCATCACACTTTGACGTGCCTGCTCCAAGATCTCGGCCGACCACGGACCCATCGACGCCAGCTCTTCATCCGTTGCATTGAGACGTCCATCCGCATCGAGATTGCCGATGACGCATATCGCAGCATCGCACACCTCTTCAGAGATGGGATTCATGTGCAACTGCCACTCAAGGTGTTCGGAAAGCGAAGGCGCCCTCGTAAGAAACTGTTCAAAAGTAGGCGCGTCTTCTTTGTACTCGATCTCCTGAGTCTTGTATCCAGGATCAAGGTAATCCTGGAATTCACGGCCAAAATCTATCTCTTCGAAAGGATCGCGAGCCGCTTCAGCAGTTGTTTCATCGCCGATGGCATCTTCACTTATTTCACCCGTCGCGGACTCAGACACATCGCCTTCCGCTTCCTCGGCATAAGGAGTCGACACAGCTTCCAGATCGCCCGAGCCGTTTGAAGACGGACTGCCAATCTCCGCTTCTGCAGGCTCGACCTGGGGCTGCTCGGAGCTCGCGCCGGGATCAGCACTGGCTAGATGATCCAGAATCTTTTCAGCCAACTCGCGGGCCTCTTCCTGTGTGGCCACCTCTTCCAACACAGGATTCTCCAGCAGCTGCTGCTGAATAAGATCCGTGAGTTCAAGTGTAGTCATCTGCAACATCTCGATTCGTTGCCGCAGCTGCGGCGTGAGCACGAGACGTTGAGAGAGGCTGGTAGTTAGTTTAAGGGACATTCCTACAGGTCAAATACGGTTGACTTCAGTTGCTTTTCGTATTATTGCGCTTATTCGCGCGGGGAGAATTATAACCGATTCTCGTGCGGTTTTCGCGACCAGTTTTACATCCTAAATTTTTCACCTAGATACAGTCGCCTAACTTCTGTGTCGCTTGTCAAGTCTTCAGGCTTGCCTGAGCGGAATATGGAACCCTCAGCCATAATGTAAGCGCGATCCGTTACGCCGAGTGTCTCACGAACATTGTGGTCTGTAATTAAGATGCCGATACCTCGATTCCGTAGATAAAGTATTACATTTTGTATGTCGTCCACAGCCTTAGGGTCGATGCCTGCAAATGGCTCGTCTAGCAATATATATTGCGGTTCAGTTGCGAGGGCACGGGCTATCTCAGTCCGACGTCTTTCGCCACCGGACAACGCGTCTCCACGAGTATTGCGAACGTTCGCGATACCGAACTCTTCCAGGAGTTCTTCTAATCGTTTGAGTTGTTCGCGCCTGCGCAGACCCATCGTTTCCAGCACGGCAAGAATATTTTGTGCGGCTGTCATTTTCCGAAAAACTGAAGGCTCCTGTGGCAGGTAGCCCAGGCCCAAGCGAGCTCGCAGATACATCGGCAGTCTTGTAACGTCTCGCTCACCCAGGCGCACGGTGCCGGCGTCGGGCTGCTCAAGTCCTACGATCATATAGAACGTTGTTGTCTTACCGGCGCCATTCGCTCCAAGCAACCCTACTACCTCGCCTCGTTCGACAAATAGCTTTACATCATTGACCACGCACCGTTTTCCATAGCTTTTCTGTAACCCAACGGTCGCAAGCGCCGATAAGGAAGGTTCCGCTTGCGCGTCACTTTCCAAGGCTAACTTCTTGCCACTCGCGTGGATAGAAGGTTCGACTACGTTGGCTTGTGTGGTCATTAGTTCAGAGCAACAACGGAGGGAAATGAACGGGCATCAAGGTTTACTGACTTTGTGCATCGACCGAACTCGGCCGGGAGAAAGTGGCCCACGCGCATCGTCCGCAATGACTCTACCTTCGCGGACGTTCACGGTCAAACGATCGCCTTCGGTGCTTCCCTTTTCTGTATCTTCAACCCGGGCGGGATTTCCTTTCAACACCGCCACCTCGTCGGCCGTTGTATACTGGATCCAGTCCGCAGTTCCCTTCCGATTTGGTTGCGTAAGCACCACGTTTTTCTGGGCTATTGTCTTTTCAACTTCGCTCGAGTCTTTCATCAGGTACGCATCGGCGATCGCGCTGGTTATGCGATCAGTCCCCTGTCTGATATCAACATTACCTTCGTAATGTAAAGTGCGGTTTGAATCTGAATAACTCATCGAGTCAGCCGTGGCGAACACAGGAACAGTCGATGCAGTGCCTCCGGTCCGTCGCTTTGCATTATACAGCGCACTCTGAACACGTCCCGTTACTTCCATGCGCTTCTCATTTGTATAGATGGTTAGTTTGTCGCCGCGAACAAAGTTGTCGTCTTGCCACGCTCTCGCGTTACCCGTATAGATTGCGACGCCGCTGTCGCTATAAAACTCGCCTCGATCGCTGCTTATGTACACCGGACTCTTCACTTTTGAAAACGGCGTAGCGCCGTTTGTCTGTTCCTGACTGTAATATGTCGTTGCCGTTCTGCCGCGACTGTAAGAAACGTCGTTGTGAAGGTCCGAATCGAGTTCCAGCCCTTTCGTGCGTCCTCTTGAATCCCAAATTGTTGGTTCGCCACCACGCAGCCGTATAGTTTCATCAGCAGCGGTGTAGGACGCCGAAGAGGCAATTCCGTTGCGGTCGCCCTGATTAAATTTTGCTTCTCCGACTGCGTCAATCCGTTCAGCGTCCTGTGTTTCTTTGACGAAGACTGCGGAAATCTTTTGCGCTGTCAGGGTACGGGGTAACCTGTTTTGTGACGGCTGAACAGCTTCGATGAGCGCCTTTGCGCCACCGGATGCAACGAACATCCGGGCGAGATTTCCCGTTTCATAAAAATCACAGTCAAACCGTGGCGCGGTTAAGGTCTTCTTGTCTGCTGCCGCACCATTGTTAACCGGCTCGATGATCAACTCAGCATTGCCGACTGCCTCCGCCAACTGAAGGTCCTTGCCGGGCGAACGCCAGATCAATTTAACCGCGTCTGCCGTCAGACGTTTGTTTGCCGCTC
The DNA here is from genome assembly GCA_046727215.1 of Acidobacteriota bacterium. Lineage (GTDB taxonomy): Bacteria > Acidobacteriota > Blastocatellia > Pyrinomonadales > Pyrinomonadaceae > PSRF01. Next base: position 15,194 of record JBKPCC010000160.1, on the reverse strand, counting down.
GGGGATCGTTCGCCTTAGATTTTGGCGCCGAAAGATTAACTACTGATCGACCTTCCGTACGCATCTCCTTAAGCACACTCTGTTCGTTTTGCGGGTCAAATAACACCTCGATGAGATTGGCGCCGGCTAAATCCAGGTCAGCATCCGAATCGAGACTGCGCGCGTGCGTTTCATCCTGCGCCACCGCTCGCTCCAGCTGCTGGTTCTTGTTCAAAAAGAAATCAAGATTAACGGAACTCACCTCGGCGGCACGCCCTTGTTCCATCGACCGCAGATAGGAGTGGCCACGCACTTCAACCTTTTCCAGTTGTTTGTCTGCGTTCAGCTGGCCGTACATGGCGTCGCCACTCATTACTGCGCGATCCTGCTCGGCAGTCACACCGTCAGTGAATTCAAGCCGCAACGTTTCCTGCTTGAACAGTAAGTGGCCAGCTTTAATGTTGACCGGTTTTGAACTTGGTGAAGATTTCTCTTTCGACTCGTTTACTACCTGTGGAGCGACCGTGATAGCCACATCCTTCATCAATTGGAGGGTCTTAGCTTTTGATTCAACCACTGCGCCGGTTGAGCTGCCGCTAACATTTTCTCGTTTGAACGATACCTGCGCATCAGTGCGTGCGATTTCGTTATTCTGATCGTAAGAAAGTGACTCTGTATTGACCGTAAGCGCATCGCGGGTGTTGATTTTTACGCTTCCGGTGAACGTAATGAGCGAGGTACGTGGATCGTAGATCGCGCGATTGGCTGCAATCTGGTCCGGCTTTTCGCCTGTAGGCGGATACACCATGAGATTGACGTTTTCGAGTTCATGGTGATTATCGGAATAGGTGATGTCACGGGATGCTTTAACTAACAGATAGAGTCGATCACCTTTTGTTACGCGTTGCTCATAGCCTTCGATAATGCCCGTGACTTCTTTTGACAGTTCCGGCGTTTCAGATTTCAACCGAAACGGTTGGTTATTTCGCAAGCGGTAATAAGAGATGCCGACAAATAAAAGACCGGCGACGAGCAAGACCACGGCCAGAACTCGAGCTACGAGCGGCACACGCGCTCGTAGTCCAATGGCTGCCGCTCGTCGTCTAGTTAGCTCTTGCATCTAGTTTCTTCGTGTTCTTTCGTGTGATTTCGTGGATCCGTTCGTCGCGCGAGGAGAAAACGCGATCCACGAAAACACACGAAAAACCTACAATCTAAAATTTCAAATCCTCAACGTTTAGTTGCAACCGGAATTCATTATTCCAACTATTTAATTCCAGCGAGTAGACCATTTCGATGCTGTCATTCGCCTGGGGCGTTCGCTGCTGTTGATCCATACAGTTCCACCAAACAACCTCGAAAGTCCTGCTTCGTGGACCGCGAACATTCATTTTAAGATGACGTTCTTTCAATACACGCGGCTCAGACGTCACCTGTAGATTCCTGGTGCAGAACACAGGCCGGGGGTTCCCTGCCCCAAACGGCTCTAACCGCCTTAACTCCTGTACTAAATTCCAGTCAATCTGTTCAACATTTAACTCTGCATCGATCGAGACACTCGGCTGCAGATCATCATCTGTTAGACAGGAAGCCGCGTGCTCGTTCAGACGCTTTCGAAATTCAGCAATTCGCTCGGGTCGTATCGTTATGCCCGCGGCATGCGAGTGGCCACCGAATTTGTCAAACAGATCCGAGCAGGTCGATAGTCCGTTTAGCAAGTGATACGCCTCGATACTGCGACCGGAGCCATGGGCCACATCGCCATCTATCGAAAAGACCACGCACGGACGGTTAAGCTTCTCCACAATCTTCGAAGCTGCGATACCAATAACGCCACGATGCCACCCTGCTCCGGCAATCACTGCCACATGCGACTCGTCCGGTCTCTCGCACATCTCGAGCTCAGCCACTGCACGGTTGATAATCTCTTGTTGCACCTCCTTGCGTTCTTCATTACGCGCATCCAGATGTTCAGCGAGCTTGAGTGCTTCCGTACGATCACGAGTATCAAATAACTCAACTACTGCGCGCGCGGCGTCCATTCGGCCAGCAGCATTAATCCGCGGACCGATTCGAAATCCGAGATCATATGCTGTCATGCCGCCGCCATCACCGCAACCGGCTACCTCGATCAGCGCTTTCAGCCCCGGATTTGTAGCATTAACAAGATCCTTGAGACCCAAAGCCACTATCGTACGATTCTCGCCAACGAGCTTCGCTACGTCCGCTACCGTACCGATCGCTACTACCTTCAAGAACGCCGGCACGTAAGCCGACCGGTCGCGTTCGCGGAACAATGCGTCCACCAGCTTGAAAGCCACACCTACGCCAGCGAGGTTCTTATCAGGATAGGGACATCCTTTCTGATTTGGATTCAGTACTGCGAATGCCGGGGGCGCGCCTGCGCTATCATCAGGCAGGTGGTGGTCCGTGATAATTACGTCGAGACCGTTCGCTCGCGCCCAAAGCAAAGGTTCATGCGCGCGAATGCCGCAATCTACGCTGACGACCAGTTTATATCCTTCTGCCCTCGCTCGTTCCAACGCCGGCTGCTGGATGCCATACCCTTCCGTAAAGCGGTGCGGGACGTGAAAGCCAACCTTGCCGCCAAGGAGTTTTAAAGCACGAAGCAATACAGCTGTGCCTGTTGTCCCATCCACGTCATAGTCACCGTAAATTAGGACAGGCTCGCCGAGATTTATAGCCTGCAACAGTCGAGTGACAGCGTCTCGGAGACCCGTCATGAGATACGGATCATGGAGCTGATCATATGAAGGGTTGAGAAATGCATGCGCCGACCGCTCGTCAGTGCAGCCGCGAGCGATAAGAAGTGAGGCCAGAACTTGTGAGGTACCCAAAGCCCGAGCCAGCGAGGCAGCACCAACTGTGTCCTGCTCTCGCACGATCCAGCGTTTGGCAGTCATTCGTTGTCCAACTTAATCAGCAAACCACCCATCAGCAGCCAACAACTTCACTCCAATCAATTGACGACCATCAACCTCGTCATTCCACACACCGTTAACTTCGGCGTCAAGCTTACGACCGAACGGCGGCGTGAGTTTCACGGTTGAGCCCACTGCGACTTGCGTATCAAGGACGATGGTAGCACCACCGCGGCTAATTTTAATGGCCTGGGCCTTAGCCTGAAAAGGTTTGCCGGAAACGTCGTTCCCCTCAACCTCAACCGCGAACTCAACTGGAACGCGCGGACTGCGCGGGCGTTGTAAAGGAGCCGCTACTCCACGCTGTTCATTCTCTTCCATCGAATTTCACCAACCTTTGACGAATGGGTCGGATGAGCCAAGTCATCCGGAGAGGAGGGCAAATTCAGTTTACCTAAAACTGGAGCGAATTGTTAGGGTTATTTCTTGGTTTTGAGCCGAATCACACGTTGGCGGAGATGTAGCCGGCATATAGCAAACCCAAGACCAGACCTCCCACTATGACGCGATAGACAATGAACACCGCCGTTGAGTGGGTTCGCAAATAACGAAGGAGAAACCAGATGGAAGCGTAACCCACGATTCCTGAAACCACTGTAGCTACCAATAACGAACCGTAACTTCCCGGCGGCAGCCGGTGAATTGCTTCCTTTAACTCCAGTAAGCCGCTGGCAGCAATTGCCGGTATTGAAAGCAGGAAGGAAAACCTGGCTGCTGTTTCTCGTGTCTCGCCGAGGAACAGTCCAGCCATTATGGTAGACCCGGAACGGCTTGAACCCGGAATCAAAGCCAACACCTGCGCGCTGCCAACGCCAAGCGCGTCGCCGATTCCGAGTTGCTCCATCGTCCGAGTTTTCTTGCTCACGAGTTCAGCAATTGCGAGCAAGAGCCCGACGACGATCATCATCGTGGCAATGACCCAGAGGTTCTTCGTAAATGTACCCTCGATCTGCTTTTTGAACAGCAGGCCGACAACTGCAACTGGAAGCGAACCAATGACGATAAGCCATCCTAGCCATGCATCGTGCGACAATCGTGGGCCGGCTCCCTTATTTTTTCCGGTAAGCATTTGCAGATGATCACGCACGAACGCAACACTGATGTTTAGAATGTCGCGCGCAAAATAGATGAGAACTGCCAGCAGTGTCCCGAGCTGGATCACGGCTATTGTTGCAGTCGTTTGTTGCGCCTGAAGTGTCTTGTCCAGGCCGTCGTAAAGGCCTACAGCGCGCGCAGCGAACACCAGATGAGCAGTTGAGCTGACGGGAATGAATTCGGTCAGCCCCTGGACGATGCCGAGAACGATTGCTTGTAGAAGTGTCATGAAAATTTAGAATTTAGAATTTTGTGTCTGCTATGGACCCAATAGGACCCTATTTCGAGCCATTTGCCGCCAGAGCGTCACTCTCTGAACGAGCTGCGCGAGGCGATCCGGTCATACAAGGAGATTGGCAGCACCATACCGAGTCGCACAATGCTGGCTAACTGCCACGGGAATGCATATGACTTCCGCTTCTTCTCGATCGCCCGGATGATCTTGTTTACGGCGAAGTCCGTTTCCATAAGAAAAGGCATCTTCGCCTCCCGACCTGCGGTCAGTGGAGTCTTGATGAAGCCGGGATGGATTATCGTTACGTCGATTCCTCTGGGCTGTAGATCAATCCGCAGGCTCTCGAAGAAACTCGACAGCGCAGCTTTGCTCGCGGCGTAGGTAGCGGATTTCGGAATTCCCCGGTATGCAGCAAGGCTGGATATTGCAACTAACTGTCCTTGACCACGTTGGAGCATCTGCGGCACAACAGCGGCAACGCTGCTAGCAGCTCCCACAACATTAACGCCGAAGACTCTTGCTACCTCCGAGGCTTGCAAATTCGCTGCGTCCGTCGTGGTGCCGATACCCGCGTTAGCGATTAACACGTCGACTGGTCCAAACTGCGAGCTCAAGCGCTGCGCTGCTTCTTTCATCGCAGATGCGTCTTGAACATCAACAGCAAGAGCAACAGCCTGTCCTCCATTTCCCTTAATCTCTGAGACGATTTGCGCCAGTAAATCTGATCGGCGAGCAACGAGTCCAAGCTTTGCACCACGGCGCGCCAACTCCATTGCTAAACCCCGACCAATGCCGGAGGAAGCGCCAGTGATCAATACCACCTTGTCTTTCCAGAACATTGAGGAGTTTTCAGTCTTAGCAAATCTCTGCTGTGTAGCTCGCCAATACCTTAAGCGCCTTACCCAGGTCTTCTTGTTTAATGACTAAGTGATCTCTGGAAAAAGAGGAAAGTGCGCCTATTGCGATTCCTGCTGAGGCGAGAATCTCCGTCACGCGAGCCAGGTAACCAACGACATCCCAACCCAGCTCGACATCGAGTGTAAGAAGGCGGAACTGCGACTCAATTCGCGCATCGCGAACCGCATGTCGCATGCGATTCCAATCATCATCCTCAACGAGCATTGTCACCTGTTTATCGTCGCGGAAGATCATAAACGAAGAATCGGGGCGCGGACTGAGGCCGGTCTCCTCCAAAAGTCGGGACCAGTCAGCGTGGTCCAGGCCAACAAGCACATAGGTCGCCGGTGAGACGCGGATCCTGGTTTCACGCAGGAGGTCAGATACGGTCTTTGCGCTAGCGATTTGAGCCATGAAATGCTGCTGGCCGCAGATTTGACGCGGATGATACAAACACAGAAAGAAGTCTGGAGTCTGGAGTCTGGAGTCTAAAGTCTCGAAGCTTGACTCCTGACTCGCAACTCTTGACTCCTGACTCGCAACTCTTGACTCCTGACTCGCAACTCTTGACTCTGACTCGCGACTCTTGACTCTGACTCGCGACTGTCATTTAAACTTGAACAAGAACGGGCATGATCACGGGTCTTGAACCGGTCAGCTTCTGAATGAAGCGCTTTAACTCGACGCGTACATGCTCCTTGAGTAAAGATTCGTCACGTAATGTTTCTCGCGATGCGCCCGCTATTGCGGATGCAACAACCATCTGAGCTTCTCGCAAAAGTCCATTCGACGAATCGAACCCCCGAACACCGCGCGTAACAATTTCGGGTTGGGCTTGCAACTCACCTGTATTTGAATCAATAGTGATAACCAAGGTAACAAGGCCCTCATAGGCCATCTGTTTACGTTGACGAACGGTCTCGCTATCAATTTCTTCAAAGCCTGAGTCATCGATGAAAGTACGGCCGATCTCTTTTTTATTGACTATCATTGCTCGCTCGCCATCCAGTTCCAACACGTCGCCGTTTTCGATCAGAATGATGTTGTCTTCTGCGAAACCAAGATGGTTCTTAACGAATTCCTTGTGACGAAAGAGCATTCGGTATTCACCATGAATCGGAACGACATACTTCGGTCGCACCGCCTCAGTCATGATGCGGATATCTTCCTGCGCAGCGTGGCCGCTGACGTGAATCAAACGTCGTTTCTCTTCGATGATATTTGCGCCACGCTTGTAGATGTTTCCGATCATTCGCGAGATGAGACGTTCATTCCCCGGAATGATTCGTGCAGACAGAACGACCGTATCACCCTCTTCAATGGTGACGCCCTTGTACATCTGCGTAGCCATTTGAGAAAGAGCAGCGCGGGCTTCACCCTGTGAGCCCGTAACCAGCATGACTATTTCCAAATCGTTCAGGTCTTTGATCTGATTGAGAGAGACCAGGAGACCATCAGGTATATCGAGATAACCAAGACGATCGGCAACCTCAACATTCTTCTGCATCGAGCGACCCATGACACACACTTTGCGGTTGAACTGTTGCGCGACGTCCAGAACGATCTGTATGCGATGGATTGAGGATGCAAACGCAGAAACGATGATCCGTCCCCGTGCTTCAGTGAATATCTCTTCGAAAGCTGGGATTACTGCGCGTTCAGAAGGAGTGCGTCCCGGGACAGTCGCGTTTGTTGAGTCAGAAAGAAGCGCGAGTACTCCTTCCTGGCCGTAGCGCCGGAAAGAACGAAGATCTATGGGCTCGCCGATAACGGGCGTCTCATCAACCTTGTAGTCGCCCGTGTGAATGATTGTTCCGACTGGCGTTCTGATCGCGAGTGAGAAACAATCGACGAGGGAATGCGACACGCGAATGAACTCGACTGTAAAGATTCCGAGGTCGACGACGTCCCGCGGCTCAACTCGATGAATTAACGTGTCGCCGGTGAGATCATGTTCTTCAAGTTTGGTTTCCGCCAACCCGGCCGTGAAGTGTGAACAGTAAACTGGAACATTGAATTTTTTGAGAATGTACGGCAGCGCACCAAGATGGTCCTCGTGCCCGTGAGTCAAAACTATCGCCGTGATGTTGTCGCGATACTCTTCGAGGAAATCAAAATCGGGGATACAGACATCCACGCCATACGCAGTCTCCTCTGGAAACCCCATCCCAGCGTCGAGGATCAACATCTCGTCGCCGTAACGCACGGCCATACAATTCATTCCAAACTCGCCGATACCGCCGAGCGGGATGATCTCCAGAACGCTACTCACGTGGGATGTTTTCTCGACTCTCCTTAACCTGTGATCGATGCTTCAGAGGGGCTGCTCACAATCGATTAGGGTGGGAGTATAACACACGATAAGTTGAAGAATTCCCGGTTTTATTGCTATTTATCCGATCGCAGACGTTGAATCCAGAAAGGTTTGTTTGATACTTTCCTACACGCTTATGGTCACGTTCTAGTATTCATGAAGGTGCCTCGAAGGTGTTGTCATGGCTGATGAACGAAGGAAGAGTAAACGCGTTCCCGTTCTTATCGAACTGCTCTGGGAAGGTGAAGCCGGCAAATACGAGGCGCGCACCAACGACCTCAGCGAAGGTGGTTGTTTTGTGGACACCATCGGGCAGGCAAGTGTCGGCGAGCACATCATCTTCAAACTGAAACTCCCAAGTGGCGAGTGGCTGAACGTTGAAGGTGATGTGACATACGTCGATCCGAGGGTGGGTTTTGGTATCAGGTTTCGGAGTCTATCTGAGGCTGATAAGGCTAAGATGGCCCCGTTGATTGATCCTGGATCGCAAAGCCGATAATAACGCGCACAATTATGAAAATTGTCCTCGCTCTTCTCCTATTCGCTCCGTCGATTATGGCCGCGCAAACAATGCGCCTCGATTACTTTCACACTGGAAACGCAAAGCAGGAATTGTTCAGTATTGATCGAGTAGTCGTCGAACCTCTGCCGTGGCCTGGAAACCCGGCCAAGGCGATCGACACATTGAATCTGGGCAAATACTTCTTTGAAGTTCGCGACCAGGCCAGTAAACGGGTGCTTTATTCGCGCGGCTTTGCCTCGATTTTCGGTGAGTGGGAAACGACTGACGAAGCCCGCAAGATGTTTCGCACTTTCATCGAATCTCTCAGGTTTCCTGCCCCAGATGCACCTGTGGAAATCATCTTACGAAAGCGTGATCCCAAGAATGAGTTTCGAGATGTTTGGTCAACTACTGTCGATCCAAAGGACATTTTCATCGATCGATCGAAACAGGCGGCACCGGCACCGTTAATCACAATCCAGAAAGCCGGTGAACCGGCAAACAAAGTAGATCTGTTGATTCTTGGGGACGGTTACACTGCAGCCGAAGCGCAAAAGTTTGAAAAGGATGCACGTCGCTTAACTGAAGTTCTGTTCGCGACTTCTCCCTTTAAAGAGCACCGGGAAAGTTTTAATGTTTGGGGTCTCTGCCCGCCTAGCAATGAGTCCGGAATCTCGCGACCATCAACCGGGACTTATCGGGACTCTCCGTTGGGAGCCACCTACGATGCGTTCGGTTCGGAGCGTTACGTCCTCAGCTTCGACAACCGGGCAGTGCGCAAGGTCGCCCAGTTTGCCCCCTATGAATTCATTGAGATTCTCGCGAACAACCGCACGTATGGGGGCGGGGGCATCTTCAATTTGTACAGTACTGTGGCAGCCGACAATGCCTTCGCCAACTATGTCTTCGTGCACGAATTCGGTCATCACTTCGCAGGACTTGCTGACGAATACTACACGTCGTCTGTCGCCTATGCTCCGTCGTCTGAACGGGTTGAGCCATGGGAGCCAAATGCGACTGCGCTATTGGATCCGGCAAATCTGAAATGGAAAGATCTCGTTGATCCGGACACTCCAATCCCAACTCCCTGGAACAAGGAAGCATTCGAAACTTACTCGCGCGAGATTCAAAAGCGTAGAGCACAGCTGCGAAAGGACAAGCGTCCGGAGCGCGAAATGGAATCACTCTTCCGTGAAGAGCTGCAATACGAACAAGCTTTATTTGCGAAAGAGAAGTATGCCGGCAAGGTCGGCGCATTTGAAGGCGCGCTGTACGAGTCGCGTGGCTATTATCGACCGGAGATCGACTGCATCATGTTCACTCGTACAAATCATTTTTGTGCAGTATGTCGGCGCGCAATTGAACGCATCATAGCGATGTATTCGAACGCAGCAGCACAAACGTCACCATCTCCTTCGCAAGTGACGTCGATCAACGACTACTGTCGAGGCCTGGCAACTTACGCCAAGCAAAATCTGCGAATCGCGCGGTTTTTTGGCGACGTCGCTTCATACGACCAAAACTCGATGACGTTGACCGCACCACCTGCGAACTGGAAGGAGTTCAAGAGTCAAAAGGCACGCGACAATTCAGGTAATGGAGACAATCTCTATAACACTGCGAACGTGTGGACGAAGAACGGAAATCTTGTTCTTGCAAACCTCGAGTACGGAAGTCCCTCTGGTGATTGGGGTCAGTTTGTGAGCTATTGCTTTCGCGAAGACGGATCGTTGGCAAAATTGACAGATACGTTTCGTAGCTTTTTTGGGTCCATTAGCACCGTTAAAGAAAAGGTCTACGACGCGCGCGGCACCCGGCTCAAGTCGTCAATAAGCTGCTATGACTTAGACACTAAACGAAGAAAGAGATGTTCAAGCGACTACTCGAACTATGACGCTCACGTGTATCGTCGCGTTTCACAATTACCAATCTATCCAACCTTCAAGTCTGGAAAAAAGAATAATTGAGGTTAGCCACTGTTTTCTTACCACCGTTTTCTTCACGCGAAAGGAAGCACCATGAGGCGTTTTGTACTGCTGTTGGCAGTCACTCTGTTTTTTCCTATCAGTTCTCTCCAGGCACAAAAACGAAACATCACCGAAAAAGATCTATTCAACTTTGTCTGGATTGGTGATCCGCAAATCTCGCCGGATGGTTCTCGTGTAGCGTTCGTAAAAGTAACCGTGAACGAACGCAAGGATGGCTATAACACAGCCATTTGGAGTGTTTCATCGACCAGCGGTGAGACTCGCCAGTTAACCAATGGACCAAGAGACTCATCGCCAAGGTGGTCACCCGACGGCAAATATCTGGTGTTTGTACGCATTCCTGAGAAAGATGGAAGACCGGACCAACCCCAGTTATTCATGCTGGCGATGGCGGGTGGTGATCCGTTTCAGCTCACAAGTTTGACGCGAGGCGCTGCTCAACCTCAGTGGTCTCCGGACGGAAAAATGATCGCGTTTGTGAATTCCGCGAACGTGGAGGATCTTGCGAAGGCCGCAGCCAAGCCGTCTCCTTCCCCGGCCGCCAGCCCGTCCCCATCGCCGGCAGCTACACGCGATGAACACGAAAGCGACGTACGAGTTATCACGCGTGCTGTCTATCGCTCCAACGGCGCCGGCTACCTCGACTCGAAGCGACCGCAACATATCTGGATCATTCCGGCCCCACAAACCAGCGACGAAAAGGTCACGCCAAAACAACTTACGACTGGCCGTTTCGACGAAGGAAATGTTACCTGGTCAAAAGACAATTCACGAATCTACTTCAGTTCGGATCGAATCGACGAACCTTATTTTGAGCTGCCAAAAACGGATATCTATTCGATCGCCGTCACGGGTGGGGAACCGGTAAAACTCACCAGCTTCGATATGGATGCCGGCGCTTTTTCGATCAGCCCTGACGGAAAGCATATAGCGTTCGGGGCGTCCGTCAGTAAACCCGTCCGCTCGTACTCGCAACCAGATCTGTGGGTAATGGATATTTCACCGAATGCGCAACCAAAGAATCTGACACGCGATTTTGATTTTGACGTGGGGTCCGGGGTAGGCGGCGATAATGCTGCTCCGCGTGCAGGCGGAGGAAACCCGCCGATATGGACCGCTGATGGACGCGGTATCATGCTTATCTATGGAAAGAAGGGACAAGCTAACGTGGGTATTTTCGATGCGTCGACGGGTGCATTGAAGGACCTCACAACTGGAAACCACGCAGTGTTGAATTTTCGATCGACCCCGGAGGCCTCAAAGTTTGCGTTTGTGGTTTCCACGCCAACGCGGGTTGGTGACCTGTTTTGGCTTGATGGTGCAGGCCGCGAACCTAAACAACTCACACATTTTAATGACGAGTTATTTTCCAAGCTTAATCTGACTGAGCCGGAAGAGATCTGGTTCAAAAGCTTCGACGGAAAGCAAGTTCAAACCTGGGTGCAAAAACCACCCGACTTTGATCCTAGCAAGAAGTATCCGCTAATCCTGAATATACACGGTGGACCACACACCGCTTACGGTTACGTGTTCGATCACGAGTTTCAGTGGATGGCAGCAAAGGGATACGTTGTCGTTTATCCGAATCCGCGTGGGAGTACGACGTATGGACAGGAGTTCGGAAACATCATCCAGTACAACTATCCCGGCGACGATTACAAAGACCTGATGGCAGCCGTGGATACGGTCATTAGCCGCGGTTATGTCGATGAAACACGCTTGGGCGTAACAGGCGGCAGCGGCGGCGGGCTGCTCACCAATTGGACCATCGGCCACACAGATCGATTCAAGGCTGCAGTTTCGCAACGTGATATTTCGGATTGGGCGGACTGGTGGTACTCAGCTGATTTCACACTGTTCCAGCCATCGTGGTTCAAGAAGCCACCGTTTGAGGATCCAGAGGACTATCGGGCTCGCTCACCAATCACGTACATCAACAACGTAAAGAGTCCTTTGATGTTGATACTGGGTGAGGCTGATTATCGAACGCCTACTGGTGCAGGTGGCGAGCAGATGTTTCGCGCCCTTAAGTATCGAAAGATTCCGACAGTGATGGTTAGGTTTCCGAACGAGACGCACGAGCTCTCACGCTCAGGTCAGCCCTGGCATCGCATTGAACGTTTGCAACACATCGTAGGTTGGTTCGATCGCTGGCTGCTTGGTGTAGCGAAACCTGAGTACGAGGTGGCGCAGTAGGGAGTAGGGAGTAGGGGATGCGGGGACACGGGGACGCGGGGACACGGAGACGCGGGGACGCGGGGACACGGGGATGCGGAGACGCGGGAACGCCGGGACATGGGGACGCGGAGACGTGGGGACACGGGGACGCGGGGACACGGAGACGCGGGGACGCGGGGACGCGGGGATGCGGGGACGCGGGCGGGGAGAGGGGAATGGACGAAAGGGAGCGTGGGCGAGGGAGTGAAAGGGCGAAAGGGCGCGCGGGTGAAAGGGCGCGCATTCGCCCACTCACCCACTCGCCCTTTCTCAAAAAGTCTGCGCCACTTACACGTCGCGCCTGCGGCGGAACTTCAACGCTAGACCTGCGAGGCCACTTCCAAGTAGTAACATGGTGGCCGGTTCAGGCACGGCTACGAGAAAGCCGCGAATCTCACCGCCTGGAAATGTGGTGCTGTGAATGTTCAGATAAGCTCGACCCTGAATAATCGCATTAATCAGTGCGGCTTCTGCAAGGGCAACCGTCCCGCCACTCGAAGTGATGAAACTCGGGTTATAACTTGACGCTTGAGTGAGATCCAGCGTCCCATTGAACGTACCGCTTGTCACGCCAAGCGGAAAACCAATAAACGACGGAACTTGTGTGGCAACTGCCGCGATTCCGGTAAAAGGAACTGTCGTTGGAGCGTGAATATGTGATGCTATTGTTCCCGCAACTAAATTGCTGAACGTGACCTGAACGTTAAGCAAATGCGTGGCGGGATCAAACGTAACGATTGTATATCCAGTCCCTGGTGATGAGTTTGGGGGGCTCTCACCCGGTCCACTCAGCGACGCTGCAAATACGAGTGGATCGGCGGAAGTTCTTTGCGAAGCACCCACGATAATCACCGCAAGAACCGCTAAGGCAAAAAAGCTTTTCACGGCACAGTCTCCTCCTTGAAAAAGACATACAAAAACGCGCGAGGTAATTCGGGGGATTTTTCCTGTCGAGGAAGCATGTCAACACGAGCAAAACACATGCCGCCACATCATGCAGTGAATGTGCTTGAGAAATTCTAATTTCCCAGACTGAACGCCGCTGTTTTGTCTTGAACTCAGATTACAATTCTAGGCTTTGGACGAAATGCTAAAACTTAGCGGCTGGCTTATGTGCGGAATATAGAATTTTGAATCTAGAATTTTGAATGGAATTTAGAATTTAGAATTTTCACGCAGTCCACAGATTACACCGGTTAACGACTAGACAGCAGGAGGCAGAGCGTGGCGTATTGGTACGTTTCGTGTGTTTTCGTGGATTCATTGTAGTGAGTCGAGATCCGATCCACGAAAGAAGCACCAAAAAGACGAAATACCACTCTGCTTTCTGTTAGCCGCTTTCCGCCAGCTGTTTTCTCGGCTTTCTAATCTGCGAAATCTGCCTAATCTGTGGTTTGCTTTCAGATCGACTCTTTGTACTGTTCGAGATTGGCCTGGATTTTCAAGAGCAGTTGAGATTTTATCGTGTTCAACTTGAGTTCATCCGCGGGCACAGGCTGCCATTTCCCCGGGATTAGAACTTGCGAATCTATGAACGACTCGAGCGCCTCCTGCAAACCATGCACTTTGATCTTTCCCTTGATCGCGATTACGTCCTCAATGATGAAGACCAACGCATCTCCCGTTAATCTATGCCGATGGTTAATCACTGCCGATCTTTCCTGAACCACTTTCAATGTTTCTTCGAGTGGCTCACCCAGCGACGTCATCAGCCGCAGATAAGAACGTTGGAAATTCCTGATGTGGCTACTGCGTGCGGGGGTTAATTGCAGATCTCGCTTTCCCACGTAAGATGCCGCCATAAGTCCACAGAAGATCTCGTCCGGAACGTACGCACTCTCGTCATCAACAGCGGAAATTGATTGCGCAACATAGTAAGCAGGCAGGATTCGCAACAGGTTACGGATGAGAAACACGGGTTGATGAGTAAACCCGTCTGGCAGTCTTTCGATTCCTCTCGATACCTTTAGATCTTCGAAATAGCTGAGAGCGCGATGAAAGTCCTCAATTTCTGATTTCGAATTCTCCATGAGCTGCTGAATGTGCTCTTCTTGAAAACCTAAACGCCAAAGAACGCGGTAGTCGGTTTCCCTGTGAAACGCGGTGTCGAAAGCACTTAAGCATTCAGCGTCTTTGAATTCACGCAAATTTCGCTTTTGACCCGACAGAATAAAATCCATTGCCTGGGCAAAAGTCTGAACGATCTGACGCGCCCAGTAACGTTGCTCTGTAAGTGAAGCAGAATACCGATCGACATCTTTGAATCGGTACTTATCATGTTTCGCGGCAAACTGGCGGATCGAGCCGTAGTCCAGAATAGCTCCGCTGGCGAGCATGTTGTCGCCATCCCACGCTAACCAATTGAAGATGTATTCCTCTTCGAGCACTGCCGCCATTTTTCCATAAGACTGTGCCAGGTAATCGAGCGCCTTTTCATACCTCTCGGAACCTTTACGTGGAACCTGCCAAAATCCGTTCTCAACTTCCCTCTCGATGAAGTAATCGACTGAAGCCTTCAGTTCCGCGTGTCGGCCTTGCTTTAGATAACGAAAGATGTGTGCGGGTCGAATCAGATTCGGGGCGCTTCTCACGCCGATTGCAGTGCCGTCCTGAAATCCGATAACAGCTAGACACCGTTCGGTGGGGATACCCTGACGATAAAATATCTCTGACATGACAGCGCTACCGAGCATCTCGTCCAACTCGGCTAACCCAGACGAGTATCCGTAACTCTCATCACCCGTTTGAACGATGCCGTCGGCCTTCTGAGCACCTGGACTCAAAATCGTTGCGCCAGTTCCCCGGCTGGACACATCAAAGACCAGTTTCTTTGTTTTGAGACAGCCATTCCAGATGCTGCGGCCATCACCTGACGTCTTTCCCTGCTTATTCTTGTGTTGAGTTTGAAGATAACGTGTCGCCATGTACGGCAACGGCTTCACAGTGTCGGCTGGAATTTTTTTGCGCAGCTTCAGATCGTACTCATTGATGATCTGCAGTGAAAAGGTTTCGAGGATGACTTGCT
>JBKPCC010000159.1:0-33072 GCA_046727215.1 Acidobacteriota bacterium | reverse complement strand
TTGCTGTTTGCCGAGTCAGATTTATTATCAGGCGGCGTAATGACTTCGGGACTCTCCCCTTCTTTAGTGGCACGGCTTATGTCCATAGCCACCGTTTGTCCTGCCTTTACCACTTCACCCGCTCTGGGCAATTGGAACAGAACTGTGTCGGGTTTTACCTGGTTACTGGCTCTCGTTGCCCGCACCCGGAAATTTAACCCCGCAGATCCGAGAACATTTTCTGCTTCGAAACGATCTTTGCCCAAAACATCGGGCACGGTGACTTCAGGACTGCGTAAAGACAGGTAAACCGTTGTGGCAAGACCGAAAAGAAAAGCCGCTGCAATCGCCATGACAATCGCGATTCGTCGGAACACCGACAATATTTTGTTAATCACGCTCACCAAAACGAAAATTAATTAACATACATTTCGGACAAACTAAACAGCGAAGTCTAACACCCGCTATCCGTGGCAGCAAGCCGCGCTATCTATTGCAATGAGCATAGTTTAGAGCGAACATCGGCCACTTACTTCTGTCGTCCTGTCTTTATGATTACTCCTGCGCTTGTCTGTTTCTCTCAAAAGACGCGATAAAAAAGCCATCCGTCTGCTGTTCATGCGGCCAGGTCCGAACGGCTTCGGATGATGTAAGTAATGCCGCGTCCACCGGGGGGCTAAGTCTGGAAAAATCGGAATTTCGTTCCAGAAAATCTTCAACCACGACTTCATTCTCTTCAGTTTCAACTGAGCAAGTCGAGTAAACCAATCTGCCGCCGGGCTTTACCACTCTGGCGGCATTGTGGAGAAGGTGTTTCTGACGATGGGAAAGATCCTCAATATCAACGGGTGAGATGCGCCACCGGATTTCGGGGTTGCGCCTAAGTGTGCCGGTGCCCGAACAAGGGGCATCCACGAGGACGCGGTCGAAACGAGCATCACGAAAAGGTGGGCTGGATCCATCCAGGACCACACATTTAATGGAGTCTATTTGTTGAAGCCGCGCAGCTTTTTTGACAAGCCGGATGCGGTGTTCATGAAAATCACCAGCAACCACGGTGGCTTCGCCAGCTGCGAAAGTTGCCAGATGAGTAGTTTTACTTCCCGGTGCTGCGCACAAATCGAGGACCAATTCTCCCGGCTTTGGATCCAAAATTTGGCTGACTAGCTGTGAAGCTTCATCCTGAACATACAGTCGACCGTCTTGCGCAAACTGTCGCACAAGACTCATCTCGCCTTCTATTACCCACGCGTTGTTGACAACTGTAGAAGGCACGATCGTAGCGGTCTCTTGCAGACGTTCCAACGTTCTAATGTTTTCTGATTCGGAACCGGTAAGACGGAAGCTGACCGGTGGTGTTTCATTATTGGCGTGAGCGAATGCGCTTGTCTGCCCGAGACCAAACGACCTAATCCACCGTTCGAGTAGCCATCGCGGATGAGAGGTTTCAACTGCGAGCCGCTCAACCGGGTCTTCGATGCCATTCAACACATCGTAATCCGGCTCACGGGTCGCCCGGCGGAGAACAGCGTTTACAAATCTGTCAGCAGAACGAACGCGAGCAAAACGGACAAGCTTGACTGCATCGTTCACCGCTGCGGAGGCGGGAATGCGAGTGAGAAACCGAAGTTGATACAGGCCCAGACGGAGGATCCGTCTAACCTCGGGATCCAACCGTTCTGGATCGCGATCCGAATAATGAGCAATCAGGCGGTCGAGGATCAATTGCCGGCGCAGCACGCCCATTGTCAATTCATACGTAAGTGCTCGATCCTTTTCCGATAACCTCTTTTCGCTCGCGAGCAGAACGGAGGCGTATGCACTCTCTTCCTCTACTCGTGTAAGGTGATGATATGCGGCTAAACGAGCAGGCGAGACCGAACTGGAACTCGTGCGCCTTGGTGTTCCACTACTATAGTGCGCCGAATTTTTCACCAACTTTGATATGCGAACCGTTTAAAAAATCCCTGGCAGACATGCGACGCCCGCCTTCCAGCTGGACCTCGAGAACCTGAAGCGCTGTATGTCCACCAGACTTGACAATTAAATTATCACCGTCAGCCGCAACAATACTGCCGGGAGGCTCAGCGACGTCGTTCGTTGTCGGGCTTCCCTTCCAAATTACCAAACGTTTCGATTTGTATTCCGTAAATGCATTTGGCCATGGCTGGAGCCCTCTGACTAACCGTTCAATCACGAATGCATCTTTGGACCACGTAATCAAACCGTCTTCCTTATGCAGCATTGGCGCAAACGTCGCATCCCGGCGATGCTGCGGTCGGGGGGTAATGGCATTGAGACCTGATAACGTCTCTGAGAGCAGATCGGCGCCGATGTTGGAAAGGCGCGACATCAACTCAGGCGCCGTCTCCCCTGGCCCAATAGGCGTCGGTCGTTGCAGCAGGATCGGCCCCGAATCAAGCTCCTCTTCGATAAACATTGTCGTGACGCCGGTAGCTGAATCGCCATTGGCGATGGCCCAATTCACTGGCGCTGCCCCCCGATAAAGCGGAAGCAGGGAAAAGTGCACATTGACGCACCCACGACGTGGAGTGGTCAGGTATTCAGAAGGAAGAATGCGACCGTAGGCGACGACTACCGCAACATCTGCTGCGTGAGAAGCAAAGAGACGTTTCGCCTCGTCGGTTTTGATCCGAGCTGGTTGATGAACTGGAAGATTATGCGCCTGGGCAAAAGTCTTTACGGGCGATTCCGTTAATTTTTTGCCGCGTCCGGCAGGTTTATCCGGCTGCGTCCACACAGCCACAACATCGTGGCCATCTTCTAGACAACGAGCCAGTGTTGGCACCGCCGCCTCGGGTGTACCCATGAAAACTATGCGCATCGCAACTCATTACTCAAACAGCCGTTCTCATCTCTACGCGTGTACTTTCGGTTGCGCCCATTTTCGTTGAGGTCACCTTTGCCTGCATGAACAGCAGCAGGTAATCTCGACCACCCGCTTTCGAATCAGTACCAGACATATTGAAACCACCAAATGGGTGTACACCAACGAGGGCCCCAGTGCACTTGCGATTGAAATAAAGATTGCCCACGTGAAATTCTCGTTGTGCGCGATCAAGTTTCGCCTGGTCTGTACTGTAAACGGCGCCCGTTAGACCAAACTGGGTGTCGTTTGCGATCTTCAACGCATCGTCAAAATTCTCTGCCTTGATCACGGCCAGCACCGGACCAAAAATCTCTTCCTGTTCGACGGTCGAACCCGGCTTAACGTCGGCAATCACCGTAGGCTCGATAAAGAATCCCCTTTCGCCGTCGGCTCCTCCGCCTGCCAGGACTTTCCCACCCTCGGCTTTGCCCTTTTCGATATAGTCGTTGATCGTCTTAAACGCTTTTTGATTAATGACGGCGCTCATGTTCGTACCGGCATCAGTCGGATCGCCGACATTAAGCTTGGCCGTTCGCGCGGCAATTTTTTCAAGCATTGGCTCGTAAATTTTCGCATCGATGATCGCGCGCGAGCAGGCGGAGCATTTCTGTCCCTGAAATCCGAAAGCTGATTGGACCACTCCGGTAGCTGCCTCATCAAGATCTGCATCATCAGCTACGATAATCGCGTCTTTGCCACCCATCTCAGCAACCACTCGCTTAATCCACAACTGACCCGCGTGCACTCTCGCGGCACGTTCGTTGATGCGTAATCCGACTTCCATTGATCCAGTGAACGCTACAAATCGAGTGCGCGGATGGTCAACTATCACATCGCCCACTTCTCCGCCTGAACCGGTCATGAAGTTAACCACGCCCGGGGGCAGGCCTGCTTCCTCGAGGATCTCAAAAAACTTGTAAGCGATTGTGGGCGCATCTGACGAAGGCTTTAATACGACTGTGTTTCCGGTCACGATCGCTGCGGCAGTAATGCCTGACATAATCGCCAAAGGAAAGTTCCAGGGTGGAATCACGGCGCCGACGCCCAGCGGAATGTACTCGAGCTGATTGTCCTCGCCAGGAATTTTTGTCAACGGTTGGTCCGTTGAATAACGAAGAATCTCGCGGCCGTAGAATTCGAGGAAATCGATCGCCTCCGCGGTGTCGCCATCCGCTTCGGGCCAGGTTTTCGCAACTTCGTGAATCATCCAGGCGGACATTTCGTGTTTTCGTTGGCGCAAAATCGAAGCCGCACGGAAGAGTAGATTTGCGCGTTCCTCGGCGGGCGTGTTCCTCCAGTTCTGAAAGGCTTCAAATGCTGCGTCCACTGCGCGGTTGGCAAGCTCTTTAGTCGCCTTGTGGAAGGATCCCACTAACTCAGTACGATTGGCTGGATTATAACTCTGCAGCTTGTCGCCAGTTGTGATTCGTTCCCCGCCAATCACAAGCGGGTACTCGCGTCCGAGCTGGTTTTTCACTTTAGCAATGGCGGCGCGCATAGCCTGCGCATTCTCGTCTTTGCTGAAGTCAGTAAAAGGCTCATTCCGAAATTCGGTTGGCATAATTGGGCTCCGCTCTGTTTTTTCAAGAATAGTAGAGTGTCTGTCACATCGAAGCAAATCCATCCACCGATTACACAGATTTCACAGATTAAAAAGAAAGCAGAAAGCTGCACAGCCTCTGCTGTTCCGCCTTCTGCCGTTCTTCCTTCTGCTGTTCTGTCTTCTGCTTTTTTTTTAATCTGTGAAATCTGTGTAATCTGTGGATGAATCTAGAAAACTCAGACCCATTGCCCGGCCTTCTGCAGCTTCTTAATTCTTCGTTTTACCAACTCGCGTTTTAGCGGACTCATCTTGTCCAGGAAAACGATTCCGTCACAATGATCCGTTTCATGCAACATGCAGCGCGCTGTCAGCTCCATGCCATCAACTTCGAAGTATTCGCCATTCACATCCTGCGCGCGGACCACAGCCCGTAGATTTCTTTCGACAGGTGTAAAAATGCCAGGAAAGGACAGGCAGCCCTCTTCACCCGTCTGTGTACCTTCAACTCGAAGGACCTCCGGATTAATCAGAGCTATGCGCTGATCCGGGTCTTTGCCGGCCGAGCAGTCCATGACAAACAGCCGCTTTGGAATACCTACCTGGACAGCAGCCAGACCAACTCCTGGAGCTGCGTACATGGTCTCAAACATATCCGAGACCAACTTTTTAAGATTGTCATCAAATTCAGTGACGTGGTCCCCAGGGGTGTCCAGGATGGGATTCGGCCACGTTACGATTTGTAGTGTTGCCATTATTTGGTTTTCCGTTCTAACCGAAGACGACCTTCGGACAAACTACGTTGTCGATTCTACGACTAACGATGCTCTATTGCTAATTCCATCGGGGCCTGTCTCCGGGCGCTTTTTTTGGTGCCACGCTTTGCGGAAATAGGATCACGCAAAAAGGGGCGCCCACCTAGGGACGCCCCTACAGATTAGAACATGATTGTCTAATACCCACGCAGTTGCTCGCGGTAGCCTTCGAAGTTCCGTTTCATCTCGCCGAGACTATCGCCACCAAACTTTTCGCGCATGGAGTTGGCTAGAACTAAGGCCACCATGGCTTCGCCGATGACGCCGGCAGCCGGTACCGCCGTAACATCGGAGCGTTCAAACGCGGCTGCTTCTTCCTGTTTAGTATCGATGTCTACTGATTTCAACGGTCGTCGAAGGGTCGACAAAGGCTTCAAGTGTCCTCTGATCCGTACTTCCTCGCCGTTTGTGACGCCGCCTTCCAGGCCCCCCGCACGGTTGGTCGCGCGAATGAACTCCTTAGTTTCACTGTTGTACGCAATCTCGTCGTGAACTTCAGATCCCGGGAGACTGCTGGCTTCCGCTCCCGCACCAATTGCCACTGCTTTCACTGCCGGAATCGACATCACCGCTTGCGCTAAACGCCCATCGAGTTTCAGGTCCCAGGCGGTATGGGAACCCAAACCGGGAACAACTCCGTGTGCGACTACTTCGAAAATACCGCCTAACGTATCGCCCTCTTTCTTCTTCTGATCTATAAGGTCAATCATTTGTTGCTGGATTTGCTCATCAGCGCAACGGAGTGGCGCCTCTTCTGAAATCGCGCCAATCTGTTTCCAGCTAAGCTCAAGCGGCAGATTGGGAATTCCACCGAGCTGTATCACATGACTGCGAATGTCCACACCAAACACAGATAGAAGCTGTTTGGCAATAGCGCCGCAGGCAACTCTGGCAGTAGTTTCACGCGCGGATGAGCGTTCAAGAATATTTCGCAGGTCGCGAGCGTCGTACTTAAGCCCGCCTGCGAGATCCGCGTGTCCCGGGCGGGGGCGCTTGACCATGCGAGATTTCTCAGCAGCAATCTTTGTTGGGCCCACGGACATCACTTCCGTCCAATTGGACCAGTCTCGATTGTCGATCATCACTGCAATGGGCGATCCGAGCGTCAAGCCATGGCGAACGCCGCTTAAAATTTCGGCGTGATCCTTTTCGATCTTCATCCTGCCGCCTCGGCCATAGCCCCATTGGCGGCGTCTCAATTGTTGATCGATCTGATCTGGATCTATCGGAAGCCCTGCAGGCAGACCTTCAATGATCGCGACTAACGCACGTCCGTGTGACTCTCCAGCTGTGGTGAACCTGAGCACTTTTAGTTCTTGCCTTGTCAATCGTCCTTTTCACGGCCAGTACTGTAAAGGACGATTTCGATTAGTGTTATTTCGTGGATCATTGAATTAGGGGAACCAAAAACGATCCACGAAATCACACTAATCAACACGAAAAAAGCTAGACGATAGAATAGCTCACGTACTACTGATTTGAAGTCAGATACTCTTCCGAAAAAATATTTCCGCGACCGAGAATGCCTGAAGGATCGAATGCTTTTTTTAAGGTCGCCATCTGCTGCAGATGTTCTTCGCCGTAAAGCTCACGAAGATATTCTCGCTTGAGCTTGCCGATTCCATGTTCCGCCGAAATAGTACCGCCTAGCTCAACCGCTTTCTTTATGAATCGCCCGTAAAGCGCCCGTGCAGATTCTGCCTGCTGATCGTCTCGCGGAAGAATGTTCACGTGAACGTGATTGTCGCCAATGTGGCCAAAAATGGTATATCTCAGGTCGCTGCCGCGCAGGTTGTCTTCATAGAACTTCAGCATCTCAGGAAACTTATCGTCCGGCACGGCCATGTCGGTCGAAACCTTGCGCTGTCTATGCCTGGCAAACCATTCGTTCATCAACACCGGCAGTGCATGACGAAACTCCCTCAACTTTGCCTGCTCTTGCTCATTGACCGCAAACCACGATGTATCTGCCAGCGCGTTGTGCCGCTCCAATAGGGCGAGCCACAGACTCATCAATGTATCTTCAGTGTCGTTAGTTGTCTCCTGCTCAAAAAATATTGCCCCGGTAGCATCAGCCGGCACGCTCTCGTATCGCTGCCGCAGAAAGTTGAGCGACTCAACATCGAAATACTCAAGAGCGCGTGCATCTATATCGGTTTGGCCCTCGGCAGAAACCACCCTCGTTGCGTTTTGACGGGTCGCTAATGAACGCTCACGCGCTTCTCGCACAAATGCCAACAACTCATCTTCAGATGAGAAAAACACGACTCCGCTTAACAGTTTTTCTGGCTTATTTATGAGCGACGCCTCAATCTCAACTATGACGCCAAGCGTGCCTTCGCTTCCGATGAAAAGATCGAGAAGATCCATCTTCGGCGCTACATAATACCCCGCGGCATTCTTGCGCACCCGCGGCATACGGTATTCCGGCAGCCGTACTTCAATGATTTGACCCGAAGGCACGGGCAAGCGAACAAAGCCGTTCTTATCCGCATGATGCTCACCCCGTCGTATGTCAATGATCTCACCGCTCGCAAGTGCGATCCTGAGGCGCTGGATGTACTTGCGCGTTGGTCCATATTTGAAGGTTCGAGCGCCTGAAGCGTTCGTGGCAACAGTGCCGCCAAGATAACAGCTCCTCTCAGTGGGATCAGGCGGATAGAACAAACCTTCAGTTTCAACGAATCGCTGAAAATCGGCGAGTCGCACACCGGCTTCCGCAGTTGCACTACCGTTATTTTCGTTGGTATGAATAAGACTTTTGATTTCGTTCAGGTTATCTGTGGCCAACAGCAAACCACCACAGGGAATCCGGCCACCAACAGTG
Source organism: Acidobacteriota bacterium (assembly GCA_046727215.1). Classification (GTDB taxonomy): domain Bacteria; phylum Acidobacteriota; class Blastocatellia; order Pyrinomonadales; family Pyrinomonadaceae; genus PSRF01. The sequence goes on along the minus strand of JBKPCC010000159.1, from coordinate 25,021 downwards.
CCGGTACCCGCACCCGAAACCGTCACCGGTGTTCCTTCCCGCGAGGCTTTGGCAAGAATTTCAGCAATGTCCTCTGCGTTTTGAGGAAACAGCACTTGGTCGGCCCGACCACCTTGCATGTAACTGGCATCGGAAAGAAAGGATTGAATCTCGTCAGGACTTGTCTTGGCTAACATAGATTCATCTGCGTTGGCGGTCTCACGTCAACTGTAGCTCACGCTCGCGTAGCGCCTTAATTCGATCGCGCAACTCCGCCGCGCGCTCAAATTCGAAATGCTTAGCCGCTCCTCGCATCTCCTTCTCAAGCCTGCTGATTGTTGCCTCGATATTCTCAGGCAGATAATCTTCAGCACGCTCAGTTTCAACCGGCATTTTGAAGTAGTCGGCTTCCGCAGCAGTTATCAGCGTCGCTTCGATCGGTTTCACAATCGTTTGCGGGGTGATTCCCTGCTCCCGGTTATATACCTCCTGGATCGCACGCCGGCGACTGGTCTCATCAATTGCTCTTTTCATCGAGACAGTAATTCGATCCGCGTACAGGATCGCCTTGCCTCGAGCATTTCTTGCCGCACGGCCAATCGTTTGGATCAATGACTGCTCGGAACGAAGAAAGCCTTCCTTGTCGGCATCGAGAATCGCTACGAGCGAGACCTCAGGCAGATCCAGACCTTCACGGAGCAGATTTATTCCGACCAATACATCAAATTCGCCTCGACGCAGGTCTCGCAAGATTTTTATGCGTTCCAGCGTCTCGATGTCCGAATGCAGGTAACGCACGCGCACTCCAACTTCCGTGAAATACTCGGTTAGATCCTCAGCCATCCGTTTTGTCAATGTTGTCACCAGCACGCGCTCTTTTCGCTCGGCTCGTTGCCGGCATTCCTCGAGCAGGTGATCGATTTGACCTTTCACTGGATGAATCTCTACCTCGGGATCCATCAAGCCGGTGGGCCGAATGATCTGCTCGATGACTTCGCCGCCCGACTTCGTCAATTCATACGGTCCTGGCGTAGCTGAGACATAGATCGTTTGTCCGATGCGCGATTCGAACTCATCGAAATTGAGTGGCCGATTGTCCAGAGCCGAAGGCAGACGAAAGCCGTATTCAACGAGCGTGCGTTTGCGTGACTGGTCGCCTTCGAACATGCCTCGCACTTGAGGAATTGATTGATGCGACTCGTCAATCACTATCATGCTGTCACGAGGAAGATAATCGAGCAGTGTGGGTGGCGGTTCGCCGGGATTTTTTCCCGTCAGGTGTCGTGAATAATTTTCGATGCCGCGACAAAAACCCATCTCCTTGATCATTTCCAAATCGAACATTGTGCGCTGGTGCAACCGTTGCGCTTCCACCAACTTGCCTTCGGCAATCAACTTGGGTTCCCACCACTCGAGCTCTTCGCGAATCGTTTTCAGCGCGTGTTTAATCGTACTGCGCGACATCACGTAATGTGTTTTGGGATAGATAGGAACGCGTGATTTATGCCGCTCAACTACCTCACCAAGGAGAGGATCAATAGTTGAGATTGAATCGATCTCATCCCCCCAAAGCTCAATGCGATAAGCGAGATCCTGATAGCTAGGAAACACTTCGACTACATCCCCGCGGACGCGGAACGATCCACGTTGAAAGTTTACATCCGACCGCTCATACTGCAGCTCAACCAAACGCTGCAACAAAACGTCACGTGACATGCGGGTGCCGGGCTCAAGAAACAACAGCAGTCCATAATACGCATCAGGATCTCCAAGGCCGTAAATACAGGAAACGCTCGCGACGACAATCACATCCCGCCGCTCAAATAACGCGCGCGTGGCCGACATGCGCAGTCGATCAATTTCATCGTTGATTATTGCTTCCTTCTCAATGTAGACGTCGGCGGCGGGCACATATGCTTCAGGCTGGTAATAGTCGTAATAAGACACGAAGTACTCGACTGCGTTCTCCGGGAACAGCGAACGAAACTCCTGATAAAGCTGAGCTGCAAGGGTTTTGTTATGAGCGAGGACGAGTGTGGGACGTTGGGAACGCTCTATTACGCTGGCGACGGTAAAGGTCTTGCCGCTTCCAGTGATGCCGAGCAGTACCTGGTCTTTTACGCCGTCGCGCAGGCCTCGCGCGAGCGCGTCGATTGCCTGAGGTTGATCACCCTTGGGTCTGTAGTCAGATTGAAGCTGGAAACGCATAACAGAGAATAGTAAATGCTAAATGGGAAATAGTGAAAAGCAGCAGGAATAGGCAGCAGCTAAAGGCTTGCGGTGCGTAAAACACTCTTGGGAAGTGAAGCAGGTCAGTACCGCCACGCGAGTGCTGTCCCGCATGGGATTTCCCTTCTACAAAACCCGCGTCATCACAGAGATCCTACGCCGCCGTGTCGCGTTTTTCGCTTGTCAGTTGATTGATTGCGTCAACAATTGCGGATCGCAATTCTGGTGGGAGTGACTTACTGACCGCTAACCTACGAAAAGCTTCTAAAACCTCACGTTCTCCAGTCGAAGCCATCAACTTAATCAGGTTCAACCGCAACTCAAGACTCGAGTGATTCTCAATCACACTCAAAAGAGGACCAATTTGTCCCGTTCTTGCCGTCAAGAATAATAGCGAGAACGCTCCATATGTGTTCTCATTCCGCTCGCGCGAAAGAACCTTGATCGCATCGTGAACAAGACCGGAACCCACCAGCGCAGCGCCAAGACTCCGGCGTTGTTCTGGAGTACCTTCTCGTAACGCAATGGTAAACAACGACGCAGCACGATCTGGATTGTTCAGGTAGAGCGCACGAACCGCTTGATTTCGATCTTCATCTGACGAGTATTCAATCGATTCATCGCTGCGAGCAGGCGAATTTTCCTGTGTTAGAACGGATGCAGGTGCGCGTGCAGACATTTTTCGCCGCGTGAGCTCCTCCGCAGCACGGCGCAGAACCCTCATGTCTTGCTGCCACTGCTCTTCCCTGGTGGTATCGGTTTGTCCCGGGTCTTGGTTAGACGATGTCGGCTGGTTAATTCCGTTGCGGTAGGTCTGAGTAGGTTTAGGATTTTTCCTGCCCATTTTATGCTTTCCTGGGACGTGAGATCGTTGAAGCGGCGCCCGGAGAAGACGCCTGCCAGGATGTCAAAAAATGAAGGTCAGAAAAAACTTACAGCCGCTACCCTATTGGATTCTCACTCCCACGCTGCCTGCGCATCCGGAATGATTTGACCGTCAATGTTCTCTGGCGGCCTGTTGAGCGGCGGCAGATCATCAGGAACCGATGGTTCGACATCGATTATTCCATCTGACATTGCACCAGCGACTGCAGTAAGAGCCAGGGGACGCGTGGTCGCTTCATCATCTTCCGCCGCATGTGCTTCAGTAGGAGCGTGTACAGTCTCGTTGCGGAGAAGTCTAAACTTGTTCGTGACCAAAGCAGTAGCGTTTAGACCAACGGAATTATCGAGATCGCACAACTGTTCGGCGATTACACGTTCCGAAACTCGGTCAAACGCGGTCCGCATCTCCTGCGCTGCGGCAGCTGGTCCATCAGCAACAACCAGTTCAAAATCACGACCCGCCATGGTTCGACGACGTGAATGGTTCAGGAGAAGCAATCTGGCCTGATTGTGAACTCTACCAGTCGCGACCACTACCAAATGCGACGCCTCAGTTTCGATCTCAAGATCAATCGCCCAGCGAGCAAAGACCGGTGTGAGGTCTCCATCGCGCGCCACCATCAAAAACGACTCACCACAGATGTTCGCCATCAGCTGCCCGTAGCCTTCGCCTTCTGAAGGACCGACTGCTATTTCACTTTCCGGCACACCGATCTCGCGAAGAATAAAATGCAGCCGGTTCACCAGCCACGACCCGTCTTCTAACAATGACGATGCCAGTAGTGTCGGCGCGATAACTTCTTCAACCTTCTCATCCGCGATCGCGGCGCCGCACTCGCTGCAGGTGGCATCACTGACGGTAACCACCACAAGCGCATTCGCATTAGGCAGACGTAATAATGAGTGCCCCGTTTTGCGGCAACTGACTTGAACCTCCCGCTCAACCAGGCCGGCATCTTCCAGCTTTGAAATCGAAAACTCGTAGTCTGGCGTGGTGTCTCCAGGCAGTAGCTTCGCGGCGTAGCCTTCGATGTGTGCTTCTTTCGCGGTTCGCAGAAAGAGCCGGGCATTTTCATCTTCGAGCTTGGAAGCAGCGAGGATACGCTTCGTCATCGTATCTTTACGCAGGCTCGTGTACAGCGAATCATTGTCCTGGCGCGCAATAAACCGTTTGAAACCTTCTGGCATGACGGGTTTTCCCGGCTGCCAATCTGGAACTGATGACGCCGTGCCATTAACGTTAGCAGTAAGACTTTCGCGAACCTCACGGCAAAACCCGTCCAGCCTGCGGAACGGTTCGGGCGTCGACGAGTCGTACACGATGCCGGCGCGAATTCTCGACCCGTCTTTTGATTCGTCGAATACGAGGAACAATATGTGATCAGCCAGACTGAAAAGGTCGCCGCGCACGTACTGCTCGTTATTCTCCGACTCAAGACGCGCGGCAACAGCTGACTCGAAATCTCCGATACGATCTACATTTAGCAGAATGTTCTCGAAGCAATTCAGCCGCGCAGAGCGGAGGACTGGGATACGTTCTTTCTCTCTTAGTTTTTCGAGTAGTTGAATTCGTTCAGTGCCGTTAAGTGAGTAAGTGAGAGTCTTGGTCTCAACGAATAACATAGGTAACTCGCTGCCTTTCGTTTTTCCCTTGCAGAGCTAGTCTGGTTGAGTTACGCGAATTGTGACGATCTCGTGACCATTAGTTTTTCCTGAATAACGCCGCTGCCTTGCTATCCTTAAGGCCAACGCCTCGTATCCGTCCATTCCCGGCTTGTGATTTGCGATTGACGCCTGTAGCACTCGGCCATTCTCGATTCGCATCACGACATCCACCAGCTGAATCTTTGCTTCGTTCGTCGGTTTCGCTTCAGTTGTATCTTTGGCCACCTGTTCGCGCGGTTGAGAAGTTTCTGAGCCTTCTGCAGTATCTACCACCGCTACCGAGTCGTTGCTAACGCGGTTTTGTTTAGTCTCTTTGCGACGTTCCGTTGGGAGGGACGCAGTTTCCTTCGCTTTCCGTGGTTCAGTGGCAACGTTGGGAGTTTTCACATCTTCGTTCCGGGAAATCAACGGAGGCGCCTCTGAATTCTTCGGTGGTGTCAGCGGAATATTTTCATTTGGCGAGGCAGCCAAACTGACAGATTCAACCTTGTTCTGAAAGCTTCCGCTTACAGCAATCAGGCTTGAGATACCCAGAAGCAATAAGCCGGCGGCTGCCATCGCCAGGATTGTTCTCGTTTGCCTCGGCGGTGCTATGAACGGCGGCAGTGCTAGCGTTTCGCCACTGCGAACGGCTGCTGTTGTCGTCGGCAGTTCGGGTCGCTCAGCCTCAGCCGGCAATTCCGAAACGACAACGGTATCCAAGTGCAAAGGAGTTTCGTCCCAACAACCAAACAACTCTGAAACAACTTTTTGCAAAGAGCTGTCGATCGATTTCTGGGAAGTGCGGATGAGCGGATTGAAATTAAACGGTGCTGCAGGTTCCGCCATTGCGACGCAAATCGCCTGCAGTCCCACCAACCCATCCAGCTGTACGTCAATCAAATCCCCTTCTTCAAAAAAGAATGACGCGGGCGCTTTCGGGTATTCAATCAACAGCCTACCCGTTTTTTGTTGATGGCGAAGGATGCCAATCAAATCAGGCAGGGGATAGTCACTCAGATGCCCCGTCAGAACTACGAAGCGGCTATTCATCTTGCACTCCTTGACGTTGCGGGTCAGTTAAAAATTGCCGCAGCAAGATTTACTTTTCACTTGCAAAACGGCGGAACACGACACGGCAAATCAAACTCGGGGAAGGCTCGTGCCAACTGTTTTGCCAGTCCTCGGTCGAGAGTTTGGAGAATTCTGTACTGTTCGACTAATCCGTCCTCGTTTCTGAGCTCCTGGTACGCCAATGCCAACCCGTAATGTGCCTTGGCCAGATCCGGACGGAGATCGACTGCTCGTTTGAACGCAGTTGCGGCGTCCCTGTGCTTACCCATGCGAAACGCTGCGAGACCTAAACCATAATAGGCTTCTGTAAGATTCGGATTTAGCAAAAGAGATTGGGTAAATGCTTTTGACGCTTCTTTATCTTTCTTTAATTGGAGATAGGCATGTCCAAGACTTAATTGAACCTCGGCAGACCTGGGTTCGATTGCGATCGATTCGAGATAGAGAGCTACCGCACCCTTCAGATCACCAAGGTCAAAAAGATCTCGTCCTTTCTTAAACAGTTCATACGCATTTTTCTGTTCAGGCGTCACGGCGGGAGCGGTAACGTTGGACGCGGTCTTTGCTGCTGCAGCCGTTCCAGAACTCGAATCGGATCTTGGCGATGATGCCGGCTTTTCGCTCTCATGTGAATTCAGCGCCGGTTGATTCGTCCCATTTCGGCCTGTTAACGGCGAAGCTGTGGCAGAGGCTCCGGTAACTTCATTCGGCTGACTGTCGCGGCGTTCCTCAGACATCGCCGTACTTACCTTCTTAACCTTTTTAGGTTTCGCAATTTCAGGGGGTGGCTCGCTCATTGATACGAGTTGACCCGAAGCTCGCTCGTTGCTCGTCAACCGGTTGGGACCGTTTTCGAGACTGATTGGCGAGTCGCCTGCGCTCGGTATGACCGGCATCTTCGGTTTGGGCGGCGGCTCATACGTTTTAATAGGAGCTTCGTTCCTTTTAACGGGAGCATCGTTCACGGTGGCCGTCGTCGAATCATTAAACCTGGCAGGAGAGTCGCTCGATTTACGCGAAGGATCAGTTGTTCGAGTCGGACTATCAACCATCTTCGCAACGCTGTCGCCGAAATAATAGGTAATGCTGCGGTAACTGATCTCCGTCGGCTCTTTCTTAAGCTCTCCGCCTTCAAAAACAACGAGGCTGGTTACCATTTTTGTCCAGTTTCCGAACTTGTCGAACTCGTATGTATAAGCTTCTTTGCTCAGAATCGAACCATCGTCACCACGCAGAGTCATCTCCACCATATTGCCGCGGTCATCGTACTTGTACTCTTCTTTGCCTATCGAAGTGCTCTCCACGGGGTATGAGACGTTTTCGATTCTCTTTCCAGAGATATCATATGTAGTGATTTCCATCAGTCGCCTTGCGCTCTCAACCAGTTGTCCCTTCCTTAACTCGAGTTTTGCGGACTCGGTTTTCACACGACGGACGGAGCCATTGAGCCCGTCTTGTTCTTTGGTGCTATCCAGAATGGTGACGGAAGTCTGTGGTTGAGTTGCGGTGACGCTATTTTGTGCGTGAACAAAGGCAGGAAACGCCAGGGTGGATGTAAGGATCAAACCATGACGTATCAGACTATGAACATCCCAGTTCATGCGCCCCTCCGGGTGTCAATAAGAAAACACTGACTACACTCCAGTCAGGGAAGGACAAATAGAGCGAAGTAGCGTGAAAGAAGAAGTTCAGGTCCTCTCCACGAAGACCCAGGACGGTCGAGTTGTCGTGAGGAACTGGTAACTTAGTATACAGTCCGCCGCACGACAGTCTATATCTTGTACAAACCGGAGCGAAGAATACAATAAGTGGTTACAAATTGCTAGCAAAACTATTACGGCTTCCCTCTGAACAACGACACGGGTGGATTTTAACGTGAGGTACGCCGCCCTGAAGGGGTAATTTAACAGCTCGCTTAGTTGTTAGAAATTTCCCTAAATCAGCTACGTTGCTTCAGTCAATGCCGCACGCACTTCTGCGGGCAATGAAGCGTTTTCAGCGAGCTGAGTAAAACGCGGAAGAACTTGATTGTTCCCACTCAACGCAAGGAGCTCGATGATCATTAATCTTGTCTGAGTGTTCTGATGAGTTTCGATAATCTCAAAGAGTGATTCAATCTGTCCGGTCTTGGCCATCAGAAATAATAGAGAAAAGGCGTCATAAGTATCTTCGCGACTTGCTGCATTTAAATTAGCGACTGCCTCAGCAGCCAATCCTGAAGTTGCTATTGACGAGCCAATTCTTTGTCGACGATCCGGGCCAGCCTCACGAAGTGCGCGTGCAAACGAAGCGGCGCGATATGACCGCCAGTCATATAGCGCTCTTGCGGCAGCGTTGCGTACCTCAATCATGGAATCGTCGAACGCATCAGTGATCGTATGAAACGCATCTTCAGATCCTGATTTACCAATTTCATACAATCCCTGAGCACGTTCGAGAGATTCACTGCTTAAACGATTTAGAATCTGGTTGGATTCAATAGCAACGGCGCTTACAGGAACTTCGTCCGAAGTGGAGGTTGAATTTACACCTTCGTCAGTAGATGGCTTTTCCGAATCGACCTGCGAGCGATCGACTCGACGCTGATTTGCAGCGTCTATCCGTCGCCGCTGCTCTTCCTGTGCCTGGCAAAGTGCGATGAGTTCGTCACGCACACGCCGGTCCAGCTTCGCTCGCTGTGGTGACTGTTGTCCTGAGAGTTTCTCGACAGCTTGCAAGTCACTCCGCGGGATTTCCTCTGTGCTCGGATCACGCGAATTATCAGCAGGCTTTCCGGATTTAACTTGGTCCATATAGTAAGGCGGTCGACGTGGATCGGCCTAAGCGTTCGGCAGGGATAACCGGTTTCTAGTCGTCTTCGCGCAAAGGCGAAGCCGTGGTTGTGCTCACGTGATTCTGCGAATCATCAGCAAACGAGCAGAAGCTGAGTGACTGCCGCATAAGCGCGTTAGACATGCCTTGTTGAAGGCAAGCAGCTTCGAGAATTGGGCCTATTGCTGAGGGCTGCCCGAGCTTGCCAAGACTTAGGATGACTTGATTCCGAACTGTTGCCTCCTGATCGTAAAGTCCTTCGAAGAGGAAGGGCAATGCCGAATTCGACTTTGCGACACCGAGTATTCGGGCCGACGTCGTACGGTCAAAAGCATTGGGTGCCGAGAGTAAGCATGCACAGTGTTGCGCGACAAATCCGTATTGCTCGAATGCCCTTCGAGCCCGAACCCGAACGTTCTCATCATGACCAACAGTCGAAATCGCCTTCAACAACGATGCTTCCATGGCCTGACGATCGACCGCAGCACGTGAAGCTAAAACTTCACCACGATGGGGTTTACCACTAACAAGATTGCTCACCTCCTCGCCAACTCGATACGCGCCGAACACCCACTTTTTCTCAGGCGAGTTGCCATGGGACCAGCTTGTCAAAAGCCTTAGCTGCATCTCGCCCTTCCTGAGGGCTCGCGAAATGAACAGGGTCGAAACGCCAAGGACGACCACGATCGTCATCGTGGCCGGTGACAAAATTACGCTCAGCATTGCATCGACTGCGGAGTCCATAACAACTAGGCAGCAATAAGGAACTGTGGGGAGGAAAAACAGGCAAGAACCTGGACGTGCTGATACGTGTGAGGGATGCGGTCATGAGGACCGGCTACTCGTCGCTAAACTTGTAGCCGATTCCCCACACGGTCAAAACCATTTGCGGGTTCTCTGGGTTCTCTTCAATCTTCGCTCTCAACCGATTGATATGGGAATCAATCGTGCGGTCATAACCTTCGTAGGAGTAATCCCAGATCTTTTCAAGCAGATACTTGCGCGGAAAAACACGGCCGGGGTTCGAAGCAAACAGCCGCAGGAGATCAAACTCCTTCGGCGTGAGCTCAACCTGCCGATCGCCGATTGTTACTTCTCGCTTGGCTGGATCTATTCGTAACTTCCCTCGGATTATGGGTGCTTCGTCTCTGACGCCATCAGGACTTGACGCGGTCCTTGCGCGCCGTAATACAGACTTGATTCGCGCCTCAAGCTCGCGCAAGCTGAATGGCTTGGTGATGTAATCATCTGCTCCCATCTCCAAGCCGAGAACCTTGTCAACAACGTCATCTTTTGCTGTGAGCATCAGGATCGGTAAGTAGCTCACCTTCTCCCGAAGTTCTTTGCAAACCGCAAGTCCGTCCATCTTCGGCAGCATGAGGTCCAGAACCACAGCATCTGGAGGATCGTCCAACGCCGACTTAACTCCAGTGACGCCATCTTCGACGGTTCTCACGTTATAACCCGCGCGAGAGAAATACTCGCTGATCGCAGTCGAAATGTTCTCATCGTCCTCGACGACGAGTAACGACACCTTGCGTTCGCCTGCGTCGGGTATCGATAAGTTGTCTCTTAGTACTTTTTGTCTGTCAGTCGCAGTAGCCATCAGATTTTATTCAAGGGAAACTGACAGGAGGCTCAGAGGGTCGTCATATGCGCTACGGACTCACGCAATTCGGGCGAAGAAATAGTACAGGACAAACGGGCCAACTTCAAGCGCTAACTTGATTAGACTCAAGGAAAAAGCGTGTAGAAGCGTCAACCCGGTCATCTTTTATGATCGTAAGATGACACAACTGTTTGTAAATCGTTGGCGTCTGAGAGCTGGACCGCCGGTCTAACCGCTGTCAGCGCCACGCTAATCTCCGCTCAGGGCTGTGTCTGTCCAGGTGATTGACCCGCTGCTACTTTCCGTAGCTGACTCTGAATTTGCATTAACAACCCTTGGATCTGCGGCGAGCCCTCTGCCTGCTTGAATAACGTATCCAATATTGAAAGACCGCGAGGATCCCCCAGACTAACTAGTGCTTCAGCAGCCGCCCGGCCAACGTTGAAATCGCGACGCTTAAACGCGTCCGAGATCGCCTCAGCAACGATTGGAAACACACGGGGGTCATCTTTCCCAACGCTTCCGAGCAGTCGTAAAGATGCAGCTCTTACCGCATTTGGATTACCAACCGCTGAGTAGCGCAATGCGAAATCAAGCGCTCTTTTGTCGCCCAATGCAGCAAAACCGCCAAGTGCCGAGGCTTTGATGTTTTCGCGCCACGATGGCGCATCCATCAGCTTTACAAGCGCGTCGTACGCGTTTGGATCTTTGGTTTGCCCGAGCGCCAACGCTGCCACCCTAATCACAGCGTAACTTTGGTCATTCAACAGCTCGATGTACCTCGGTGCAAGGGAAGGATCCTTCAGTGTTGCCAGGGACGTAATGGCGTCACCCCTGACCTTCGATTTCGGATCCTTTGTAGCTGCCAACAGTGCCGTTTTTGCGGTGTCATTGGAAGTGCCCGCTAATGCCACTGCTGATTCAGAACGTGTTCCCCAAAACTTGTCCTGAGTAACAGCTTTTGCCAGTTCGGCTGTGATCAATTGCTTCTCTTCATTCGACGTCGCCTGTCTCTTGAGCCGCATGCCAAGCTGTTCTACCGCCCAAATGCGTCCCAGAGGGTCCTGGTCCTTGCTTGCCTGATAGGCGAGCTCGTCGGTCGTCTTGTTGAATTCCAACTCCTTGATCAGCGTACCGCGATAATCGAAATTCACTAGAAGCGGCTTCGAATCAGCCTTGAATGTAAAGACTTGCTCCTTTTTCGGCTCAATTAAGACACGTTCAATGCGCGTATCGGTTGCTGTGCCGATTTCGATGTCCGCCGGCGTTTTGAACAATGTGGCCTGCGGATACTGCGAATCAGGATCTGGCTTCTGAATCTGCTCGACGGTGAGCTTTAACGCTTTTGCGGCTGGATCGTAATTTTGGGTAACCCGGAACACAGGATGGCCCATGCGGTACAGCCATTCGTCGAAAAACCAATCCATCGATTGGCCGGTTGACTCTTCGATCGCAATTCGAAATTGACCGGTTTCCACGGGCTGATGCGCGTATTTGCGCAGGTAGTAGTTAATTGCTCGCCACCAATTGTCCTCACCTAAGGTCTGCCGCAGCATATGGAGAACAGCGCCACCACGCGGATAGGCATAAGTATCGAAAACAGCGTCAGGATTGGCGTAGTTTTTGGTGACGATTGGCCGTCGATTGCCTGCGCGCCAGGCGGTCAAATACGCATCCTGATTTGCCTTAACGTCCGAGTACAAGAAATCATCCGTGCCGAGCTTGTACTCGTCCCACATGGCTTGAAAATAAGTCGCAAAGCTTTCATTTAACCAAATGTCCGCCCAGGTTCGGCAGGTCACGTAATCTCCAAACCACTGGTGCGCCAACTCGTGCGATTGCAAGCCGTCACTGGTCTGGTCCAGTTCGGTCCGTTGATCGTGGATCATGTTGTCAGTTTGAGAGGTAGCGGAGATGTTTTCCATGCCACCCGGAAAGTCGCGCACCATTGTCTGGGCATACTTCGCGTACGGATACTTTACTCCGGTCTTTTCTGAGAAGAACTTGACCATCTCGGTTAACCGGGCTGTTGTAATCTTTCCTTCAGCTACTTCATTCGGGTAGACGTTTGAAATAATTGGGATACCCTCGTACTCAGAAACGATGGGGACATATTCACCAACAATTATCGAGGTTAGATAGCTCGCGTGAGGTTGCTCGATCTTCCAGTGAAAGGTGCGTGTGTTGTCTTTATTTTCTTTCGTCTCGACCAGCTTACCGTTTGAAACGACGGTAAGTGGCTTTTCAACTGTGGCAGTTATTTCTGAGGTAAAAAAATCGTTTGGGTGATCATAGCAAGGGAACCAGTAATGGTTGTACTCACTTTCTCCCTGTGACCAGATTTGCCGTGGTCGGCGCGGATCGGATGCCGTCGGTTTTATGAATCTGAGACCGCCGCCGACTAGACCAGAGACTCTATCCGTCGAGCCGTTCGTCTGATAATCGATCAGCAAGGTCGCCGTATCCGCCGGCTGGTACGATCGATCAAGCGTAATATTCAATTTCTGATTCGCAGTATCAGGCGTGAATTGCAACTGCGTACCGGAAGATAGTTTGACGGTACTGACTGTCATGTTTGCGGCATCTAATTGCAGCTGTCGCAGATTGGTGACAAGGGGAGAAAACACCAGGGTTTCCTCGCCGATCGCTCGCTCGTGTTCCCAATCAAAGTGAAGATCCAACGCGATATGCTTGGTATCGAAATCATGATCGGGAACGTATTGCGTCGCCGGAAGCGGCCTGGATCTCTGTATTTGCGCGGTCTGAGGCGTAATTGTCTTCGCGTGTGAGATTTGAATCGGCCACAACGCGGTTACAATCACCAGCACGAACGCAACTGGTCGTGCATAACGCAAAGAGCTTTTGATTCTCATGTCTGCTCCAGGAATTAGTATTAATTGCGAATTTCGAATTGCGAATTGGGAATTTTGTTTAGCCGAGAATAGGGCGTATAAGTCATATAGGTCCTATCGCAAAAATTGCCAAACATTTGCAATTCGGAATTCGAAATTCGCAATTCTTTATTAGCCACATTGTTACACGGAAACATAACGGCGAAAAGGAGCTAGAAGCCCATGACCCCAGAAGAACGACAAGGGTTAATCAACCAATACGCAAATGGTTACGAAGAGGTCGTCAATGCCCTCGAGGGTTTTCCGAAGGACCAGCTGTCGAGCCATCCATTGCCAAACAAGTGGAGTGCGCGAGAGATCGTCCATCATCTTGCTGACAGCGAAAGCACATCAGCAATACGCCTCCGGCTACTGTTGGTTGAGGAACATCCGGTCATCCAAGGTTACGATCAGGATCTATTCGCCACGCGACTCAAATACAACGAACGAGACGTGACACCAGCGCTGGACGCCTTTCGAGCAGCGCGCGAAACAACATTGCAGGTAATTAAGCTGATGACCGAGAGTGATTGGCAACGTGAAGGTGAACATTCTGAAAGCGGACGATACACAACTGAGGATTGGTTGCGTATTTATGCGGCACACGCACACAACCATGCGGCACAAATTCGACGCTTGCGCGAGGCGCTCAATACTTAAATCAAGGTCAAGCTTGACAAAGAATTTTTGCGCGAGCAAGATCCGGTCTCGCCCCAAGTAACAAACTCCGTAACGATAGTTTACTTGCTTGCCTAAATTGGACTCTTAAGCTGTCAGCCATTGATGATGAATTCGGCAACTGTTCTGCAAACCTCATTTTCTGAACTCCAACTATTGCGCAGAGGGAAAGTTCGCGATGTGTATGCTGTCGACAACGATCGCCTTTTGATCGTGGCGACGGATCGCATCTCAGCGTTCGATTGTGTTTTGCCCACTGCTATCGAACGCAAAGGTGAAGTGCTGACTGCGCTGTCAAAGTTTTGGTTCGATAAGTTGAGTCATGTCGTGCCGAATCACCTGCTCGCAACAGACATTGATGAAATGCCCGAAGCAGTACGAAGGCAATCGGACATCGTAAGGTCTCGTTCAATGCTGGTTAAGCGGACAGAAGTATTTCCAATCGAGTGTGTGGTTCGAGGATACATCAGTGGATCAGGTTGGAAAGACTACCTTCGCACTGGAGAGGTCTGTGGCCACAAACTGCCTGGCGGTTTGCGCGAATCACAAGAATTGCCCGAACCGATCTTCACGCCCGCGACGAAAGCCGAAGAAGGTCACGACGAAAATATCACCGAGGAACGCGCGGCCGAAATACTAGGTGCTGAAACGGCGTCAAGCTTGCGCGACATCTCGTTGCGTCTTTACCGCGAAGCCCGCGACTATGCCCGCGGACGCGGAATCATAATCGCGGATACTAAATTTGAATTCGGTCGCGACAAAACGGGACAGATAATTCTCATCGATGAAGTTTTGACGCCAGATTCCTCGCGCTTTTGGCCCCTCGAAGGTTACGCGCCAGGAAAATCACAACCATCGTTCGACAAACAATACGTGCGGGATTACCTGGAGACCGTCCAATGGGATAAGAAACCACCGGCTCCGGAGATCCCACCCGAAGTAGCTGCGGCTACGACCTCACGTTATTTGGAAGCCTATCGACTTTTGACAGGTAAGGACCTTTAGAAGCTCGCCCCATACTAATTAAGACTAGAAGGGTCTACTGAGATGCGGTCTCGGCTCGAAGCCTTGATAGAAGAAATGTTGGACGGGCAGATTCTATTGGACGAAGCGTTGAGGGAATTCGAACGGCTTTACATTCAAAAAGCCTTAACGCGCAACCGCAACCACCTAAGTCGAACCGCCAAAACGCTGGGAATCCACCGAAATACGCTTTCAAAACGAGTGCTTGCCTACCAAAAGGAATCCCGACCCATCGCTAAAGCAAAACGAGCCAGCGCCTGATCCGGGTCTGTTGACTTTCCCGACGCGCCTGCTATATTCTTAGCACTCATCCGTCAAGAGTGCTAAGACACGGCGGGTGACATCCTAAGTTCACTCATATCGTAATGTTACCGGGACAACCGAAAGGAGAATCATAAGGGCAATGGCTACGAACATTAGACCTCTTCATGACCGCGTAATTGTTCGCAGGATTGAAGAAACTGAGCAGGTGCGCGGAGGAATCATCATTCCCGACACTGCTAAAGAGAAGCCCCAGGAGGGCCAAGTGATCGCTGTTGGCGAGGGTAAATATAAGGAAGACGGCACACGTCAAACCCTCGACGTGAAACCGGGCGATCGAGTGCTTTTTGGAAAATATAGCGGTTCCGAAATCAAGATTGACGGCGAAGAACTGCTCATCATGCGTGAGGATGAGATTCTTGGAATCCTCGAGCGAGTCGGCGCAGCATCAGGAAGTAAGAAGGGCAAGTAGTCCATTCGAGGCTAGGTTCCCTTCCTATTAACAGATTCCAACACTTAGCAGGAGAAGAGAGAGATTATGGCAAAGCAAGTAATCCACGGTGAGGACTCCAGGGCAGCGATCCTGCGGGGCATCAATCAACTCGCCGACGCGGTTAAGATCACGCTGGGACCCAAAGGTCGCAATGTAGTGATCGATAAGAAGTTCGGCTCGCCCACCATCACCAAAGACGGTGTAACTGTGGCGAAGGAGATTGAGCTCAAGGATTCGCTGGAAAACATGGGTGCCCAGATGGTTCGGGAAGTTGCCTCCAAGACGTCTGACGTCGCCGGCGACGGAACAACAACCGCCACAGTGCTGGCCCAAGCAATCTTCCGCGAGGGCGTAAAGACAGTTGCTGCTGGTGCAAATCCGATGGCTCTCAAACGCGGCATCGATAAGGCTGTGGAGCGCGCAACGGCAGAGATCAAGCGCCTGGCTAAACCCGTTAAGGGTGATGCGATTGCTCAAGTGGGCACAGTCTCCGCAAACGGAGATCAAACTATTGGTAATATCATCGCTGAAGCGATGAATAAGGTCGGCAAAGACGGTGTGATCACTGTCGAAGAATCCAGAACGATGGAGACTTCGCTCGAAGTCGTCGAGGGTATGCAGTTTGATCGCGGCTACCTCAGCCCGTACTTCGTGACCGATCCAGAGCGCATGGAAGCAGTGCTCGAGAATCCATTGATCCTGATTAACGAGAAAAAGATCAGCTCCATGAAGGACTTGCTGCCTCTTCTCGAGCAGGTCGCGAAGATGGGTAAACCGATGCTGATCATTGCTGAGGACGTCGAGGGCGAGGCGCTCGCAACACTCGTTGTCAACAAATTGCGAGGAACGCTGAATATTGCTGCTGTGAAGGCGCCTGGCTTTGGGGATCGTCGTAAAGCGATGCTCGAAGATATCGCGATTCTGACCGGAGGCAAGGTAATTAGTGAAGACCTGGGCATCAAGCTGGAAAATGTGAAGCTTGAGGATCTCGGTCGGGCGAAGAAGATAACAATCGACAAGGACAACACCACGATCGTCGAGGGTGCCGGCAAGCAGTCGGATATCGAGGGCCGTGTAAAGACCCTGCGTGCTCAAATCGAAGAGACGACTTCAGACTACGATCGCGAGAAGTTGCAAGAAAGATTGGCCAAGCTCGTTGGTGGCGTTGCAGTGATTAAGGTTGGGGCGGCGACCGAGACTGAGATGAAGGAAAAGAAAGCCAGGGTCGAAGACGCCATGCACGCAACACGCGCTGCAGTCGAAGAAGGCATCGTCCCGGGCGGCGGAGTAACGCTGGTACGGGCAGCCAAGGCGCTTGAGAAGTTCACGATCAATGCTGATGGCGAAGGCGATCCGGATGAACAGATCGGCGTCAACATTGTTCGACGTTCTTTGGAAGAACCTCTTCGTCAGATCGTTCAAAACGCAGGCAAGGAAGGCGCCGTCGTGGTTGAGCGAGTCCGATCGGAGAAGAACGAGAACTTCGGATTCAATGCGCAGACCGAGCAGTATGAGGATCTGGTAAAGGCTGGTGTGATTGATCCGGCCAAAGTTACGCGAACGGCCCTGCAAAATGCAGCTTCAATCGCGGGCTTAATGCTGACGACGGAAGCTATGGTTTCAGAGCTTCCCGAAGAAGATAAGGGCAGCCCTGCGATGCCAGGCGGCATGGGTGGGATGAGCGGAATGGGAATGTAAGCTCGTCCGTAGACGTGACCCAAATCTCCAGGGGCGCCCTCAGTGGGCGCCCCTTTTCCGTCCAAGAGGTTCCCCGTTGGGTTTCAATCGAACCGCGCTTCGATTAGCCCATCACGCTTCTTCCCGTGAATCCGCGTCAATGTCGGATAAGTCGCATGCTCGACTTGCAAGTCTTTTATGCCGAGCTTTTGCTCAATATCGTTGATCTCGGCTTCGGGGCCTTCTATCTCCATAAACAGCCCGAACGGAAGGTCATCAACAAGTATTTCAGCGTCGCCAAGTTCCCACGTCATCCGACGTTTTTCATAAACCAATGCAGGAGTGAACCCGAGGTCGCGGAGTATCGCATCCATCGCATCAGCATCTGCAACTTGCGTTTCGTCCTCTTGCCTATATTTGATCGCGGAAGTTGTAGCAGCCCTTTGCTTGAAGGTTAAGAACCCGTGTTCACCGACACGCCGGAGCCTCAACACCGCCTCGCTCAGATCGATCTGGTTTCCTTCGTACAGAACATTCTCCTCGAAATCGTTGGCTTTGAGGCTCGAACCAATCTTAGCCAGACGCTCAAGCACGGCTTCACGCTGCTGCTTCGTCAAGCGGAATTTCTTTTCGACTTCAATTGCCACTTTTTCACGCTTGCCGGACCCAGCGTACAACTTCGGGTATTGTTGCCTTCTTGCCGTACATCAACATACCAACGCGATAAATCCTAGAAGCCAACCATAACAAGAGCAACGCTGTGCCGGCGCCGAGAATTAATGCAAGGATAATCTGCCATGTGGGGGGTGTCTGCGATACGATTCGCACCACCATGGTGATGGGAGAGAATAAGGGAAACATCGATGCCCAGAATGCAAAAGCTGAGTTTGGGCTACGGATGATCGGAAAACCCATATACAAACCAGCCACAAGAATGAAAACAACGGGCATTGCTAATTGCGCGCCTTCCTGGGCGGTGGTCACCATCGATCCGATCAAGGCATAAATCGTTGCATAAATGAAATAGCCCACTACGAAGAACAGGAAAAAATATACGAAGAATGAAGGAGGCAGATGAGGAATGGTTATCTCGTCGTATCCCCTGGCAGCCAAAGCGTTCACGCCGTAAATCGAAAGCGCTGCAAAAGCGATCGTCCAGATCCCCAGTTGAGTTACGGCCACAAGTGAAACTCCTACTAACTTTCCAATCATTAACGTGAACGACCGCACAGAAGAAAATAGGATTTCTGCGATCTTCGTTTCCTTTTCCTCAACCACTGAACCAAGAATCACCTGCCCATACAGTAACACCGTTATGTAGATCAAAAAGGCGACAATGAAAACGAGGGCGAACCCGGCGCCAGAGTCTTTTACACCTTCTTCACCCTTTTCGTTGATTGGATGACTTTCGAGATCAACGGGTCGTGATAATTCGTCGATTTGTTCTTCCTTCAAACCGTTCTCAACAAATCTTCGTCTGGTGATTGCTCCATTGAGCCGGCGTTCAATCTGTTCTCGAGTGATAACGTCTCCGACGTTCCGACCATAATAAGTGGGATTGGTTTCACTACTCTTGAGAATGTCGGGCGGCAACACCAAATAGGCGTCTAATTCATTTTTGCCTATTCTGGCGTTCAACTCTTGCTTGATCTCGGCCAGCGAGCGTCCGTTTACGTTCGTATCCTCGATCACGAAGCTACCGCGGAGTGCGCGTGCAGTCTTCTGAACACGATCCCTGGCATTTGCATTTAGGACACCCGACGTCGATTCTGTATCAGTTTTGAAATCGTCTTCATCTTCAGCGAGAAGAGCATCGTGGACAGGTTTTGATAGTTTTCTGCCTTCCGTGAGATCAACAATCGCCAGTCGAGTGTCACCAGCCTTAATGCTAAAAAGCAGGCCCGGGACTATCGTGAACACGAACAGCATTACAGGACCAAGAATGGTCATAAAAACGAACATCTTGGAACGAACGCGGTAAAGATATTCTCGCTTCATAACTGCGAGAAACTTGGTCATGACGCTTCCGATACTTTCTCTATGAAGATATCGTGCAGGCTGGGCTCAATCATCTCAAACCTGCCGATGATTGCTCCTTGCTGCACCAGTCTTTGTAACAAATGTTGTGGGTTAGCGTTCTCTGTTAGCAACACTTCCATACTATCGCTGAACCGTTTTACCGTACTGACCAACGTCGGGTCATCAAGAACTCCGTCGCCGCCCTCAAACCTCAAGGCGACTGCATTTCTACCGAACGCTCGCTTTACCTCGCGAATGCTGCCTTCAAGGACTTTACGCGAACGGTTAATCAGGCAAATGTCATCACAAATCTCTTCTGCAAGCTCCATCTGGTGAGTCGAGAAGATGATCGTTTTGCCTGTGCTCTTGAGTTCTAGAACAATTTCCTTCAACAACTGTACATTCACGGGATCAAGTCCCGAAAACGGTTCGTCAAGAATTAGAAGATCGGGTGCATGCAACACTGCTGTCAGGAATTGCACCTTCTGTTGCATTCCCTTGGATAGTTCGATCGAGCGCTTGTTCTTCCATTCGCTCAGTTTTACGCGTGCCAGCCACGTATCGATCTTCTCTTCAACTTCACGACCCGAGAAGTTTTTCAACGCAGCAAAGAAGCGCAGCTGTTCTGCGATCCTCATCTTCTTGTATAGCCCGCGTTCTTCCGGAAGATAACCAATGCGATCCTGAACCTCCGGCGTGATCTTGCCGCCCAAAAGCTCGATTGTTCCGGAATCTGGAGCGGTGATGTTAACGATCATCCTGATCGTCGTCGTCTTTCCAGCCCCATTTGGTCCAAGTAAGCCGAAAATTCTGCCTGCTCGCGCCGCAAGACTCAGGTCGTTTACCGCCGTGAACTCGCCGAAACTCTTGCAGACGCGCTCAAGGCGCACTGTGACGTTGTTCATTGACATTTTTGTTGCATGCGAACCGAACCTGATACATATTTAGACGATAGCCAATTAACCTCAGAACCGCGAGCGCCAGCCAGCGGAAATTGCCATTCAGTTGAGCGTTAATATCCGCTCGCTGACGCTCGTGGTGGTTCTGAGGTGAGCGTACTCTCTTTATTGCGTGTGGATTATGCCTGCGGAGAATGACCTCATCAAGATGAGCCTGATAGGGCTGCTGTGCTGGTCGCTCACTGGGCCCGCAGCTATTAATTTGTCCGCGCAGAATCCGACTCAGGAGCAAGGCGATGTAATCCGCGTTTTCACGGACCTCGTGCAAACTGATGTCATGGTCTTCAACAAAGAGGGCCGAGCGATTAACGGTCTGAACCGTGAGGACTTCGTGCTCAAAATCGATGGAAAGCAAAAACCGATCGATTTCTTCGAACGTGTTACTGCCGGAAGTAATGAGGAAGCGCAACTCGCCGCCGCTCGAGGCACTTCAGCCGGGGTGATCGATGGTCCGCGCAAGGGACCAGTACCGCTCGATCGAGGTCGGACCGTCTTGTTTTACGTCGACGATCTTCATATGGACTTGCAGGGTGTTGTCGCAACGAAGAAGCTGGTTAAAAAGTTTATTGATGACGAAATGGGCCAGAACGACGCAGTTGCAATAACGTCAGCGTCGGGACAGATAGGCTTCCTTCAACAACTAACAGATAACAAAGTTGTACTGAGCACCGCGCTCGAAAAAATTCAGGTCCGGCCCTATAGCGTCCGCGACATGGATCGGCCACCGATGAATGAATACCAGGCAATACTCATTGAAGATAACGATTTTGAAGTCACTGAGTATTTCATCGACGAAACTATCCGCCTTAACCCGGGCATAATGCGAGACACCGCAGCTAACATGGTGCGAACGCGCGCACATACGATGTTGCAAATCGCGTCGCACATTACCCTGGGAACTCTTGCGGGTCTCGAGACACTGATTCGCCGAGCAAATAAGTTGCCTGGCCGCAAACTCGTGTTCTTCATCTCCAACGGCTTCTTTTTGGATAACCGAAACTCAGACGCCAGGGATCGTTTGCAGCGGATCACGAGCGTCGCAGCCCGTACCGGAGTTGTCATCTATTCAATGGATGCGCGCGGTCTCGTCGCATCGCTGAACGACGCGAGCACTGACACCAATTTTGATCCTTCCGGCCGACTTGTTAGGTCCACCATGGGCGAGTTGACGGCCAGCCAGGATGGCATGCACGCGCTGGCGAAGGACACTGGTGGTAGAGCCGTTTTCAATACAAACGACTTGAAACCCGGTCTTGCTGGGGCCTTAAAAGAAACATCTTTTTACTACTTGCTTGCATGGAAGCCCGAGCGACAAGGTACCGCCAACACTCGCTTTCATCGAATCGAAGTGAGCATTCCGTCTCGCCAGGATCTGGTTGTTCGCGTGCGACGAGGTTTTTTCGATACGGAACCAGAATCGGCCGAAGTCAAGAAAAAGGAAGAGAAACCGCAGGCTGGCGATCCGGCAGTCGACAAGCAAATTCAGGATGCGCTCGCTGCTCCGTATCCTGATCGACGTTTACCGATTTCACTCGCCCTTAACTACCTGCAAACGCCCGATAAAGGATTGCGCCTGTCTGCTTCGATGGAAGTGCCCGCTGAGTTTCTCACTTTTGCTTCAGAGAACGGTCAGCATCAGGCGGTTTTGACGGTTATGGGTGCTTTCTTTGATGAGCGAGGTCAACGAGGACAGACATTCACCGGAAAGATTAATGTCACTGCAGGTGCGGCGGAAGTCGCCAAAGGTTACAAACGGGATCTGTCCTACACCTATCCGCTGACCGTTCCAGCAGGTCTGTACCAGGTCAGGGTCGCGGCCAGGGATGAGAAAAGCGGAGTAGTGGGCGCCGCACATGACTGGGTGCAAATTCCCGATCTCACAAACGGGAAGCTCGCGATGAGCAGCCTGCTATTAGGTGAACGCAGGGACACAGGTCTGGCGCCGGTTTCTACCAACACGCCAACGCCTAATGAGACGGTGGGCCTGAGTATCAGTCATCGTTTCAGGAGCAACTCAAATCTTCGTTTTCTGGTCTTTGTTTATAACGCTCTTCGCTCAACGAGCGATGGCATTCCCGATGTTGCTATTCAAATCCAACTAGTGCGCGACAACCAACCGGTTCTGACCACATCGCTTAAGAGAATAGCGACTGACGGAATCGCCGACCTTGCGAGATTGCCTTACGCCGCAGAAGTTCCACTACAGGGATTGCCTCTCGGATTTTATCGCCTTCATGTGACGGTGATTGATAGGATTTCGAAACAAAGTTCCACGCAGCAAACGCGTTTTGAGATCTATTGATGGCCCTGCAGCCGTGGAAACCAACTAAACAGCAATTATTGGCTGCCGAGGGTAAAACGGTTCGCGACGTGATCGCGCCCGGTTTGCTTGTTCTGTTCGCCGGCATCAATCCGGGCTTGTATACCGCAGCGGTCGGGCACCATTTTGCGAGACCGGGAAACAGATTTTGGCCGGCACTATTTGCCGCCGGTTTCACTGAAAGGTTGCTTTCGCCTTTTGAGGAAAGGGAGTTATTGAAGAACGGGTATGGCATCACGAATGTAGTAGCGCGCGCGACTGCGAGCGCTGACGTGTTGACGAAAGAAGAACTTATCGCCGGAGGCTTAAAACTGAAGGCGAAGGTGCAGCGTTATCAACCGGCCATACTTGCCGTACTTGGTCTCGGCGCATTTCGTACTGGATTTCAGCAGCCGAAAGCCAGAATTGGACGTCAGGAAATAAAAATCGGCAACACCGTCGTATGGGTGTTGCCGAATCCAAGTGGATTGAACGCAAATTATCAGAGACCGGAGCTTGTTCGATTGTTTTCAGACTTAAGGCTAGCCGCCATTGCTATAAACGCGGAAAACAATGCAACCGGCTCCGGTCGTCAACGTGGGGCTTAACTGCTAGCCTTTGCTATTTTCGTTCGCGCTTGTTTAGCTTCGGCTGCCTCAATGGCTGTCTCAACGTCTTCAACGTCTTCGGGTGGCGGCAGAACAGCCTCCATGCCGAGTGATTGGATCCAAAGCTCACGAGCCCAGCCTTGCGTGTGATAGAGGTGCTCGTCCTCTTCATCTTCAACCTGATCATACGCGTCTTTGAGCAGCTCGACTTCTTCTTCATCAAATTGATCAGCCAGTTCTCCGATCAACTCCCAATTGAGGTGGTCCTTGGTTTCCGCCAAAACCACACATTCCGCGGCAACAATCTGGGCCGCTTCGGGTGGACCAGAAGTAAGTGCCATCTCCATCGCCTCGACTAACGACTGGCCGATGTGTCGTACGACCTTTCTACCAGGGGTCTCGGCATCTACATCGAGATCAAATCCTGTGAGAATTTGTGACACGATCTCCACATGGGTTTCCGTTTGTTCGAGGTATTTCTCCCATTCGTCCCTCAAGTCTTCATTGATGGCACAATTTAAGGCAGTGGTGTAAACCTCGACACCTCCCTGTTCTGTTTCCAGTGCCTGATACAACAGGTCAATAGTTTCTTTGCTCAACAATTCATTTGCTTCTGTCTTTGGCTCACTCTTTCCCTTTGACTTAGATTTTGCGTTACCGTTCGTTTTCTTCTTTGAAGCCATAAAGCCCTCCCATGCTCGCGAGAAATAGATTGCGCTCCAATTTGATTGGAGCGCACACGCTATCAAGTTTCGTTTGTTATTAAGCAAGCAGGATGCCGCCTCGAGATCTACACGGAACCATTGCAAGCAGGGTTCTTGTTCGAAGTGAATTCATCGGATTACGAACTTTGTGACGTTCTTTAGGTGCGGTCGCCGTACCATTAACGAACGATAAACTGAGCCGCAAAAATGCACAAAAGGCGCAAATGTGCTTACAAAAATTGTTTGCCGCTTTGTGCCGCCTGTTCCTTTTTGTGGCGTTAGGCACCAGTCGATGCATCTAAGCAGGGAATCCGCTATGATCAAAGTGCGGTAAGCGAGTAGTTTGGAGGTAACAAAATGAGCTGGAATCAATCTTCCTGGAGCCAACGTTCGGTGGTTGCACCGGATGTGCGCGATGAACGCGTTTCGGCGTTTCTCAGCAGAGTGTACGGCTGGATGTTTGTCGGACTCCTCATCACGGCTGGAACAGCGGTGGCGATTGCGTCGTCGCCAAGTTTGATCGAGGCGATTTTTGTCAACGGGCGGCTCATATTTTGGGCGGTGGTCATTGCGCAACTCGGGGTCGTCTTTTATTTGTCCGCCAGGGTGAACAGATTGGCCCCGTTAACGGCCGCGGGACTGTTCATGTTCTATTCGGCGCTGGTGGGAGTGACATCATCTGTTATCTTGCTTGTGTTCACGGGTGCCTCAATCGTTTCCACATTCATCGTTACCGCCGGTATGTTTGGCGCAACCGCCGTTTTCGGAACCCTTACGAAGCGCAGTTTGGCTGGAGTGGGTCAGTTCATGTTCATGGGGTTGATCGGACTGATTCTTGCATCCATCGTTGGCCTCTTCTGGCACAGCGATGCTCTCCAGTTCGTTATTTCAGTGGTCGGAGTTTTGGTCTTTACCGGGTTAACGGCCTGGGATGCCCAGCGCCTGAAGCAGATGGCAGTTGCGCTGCCGGAAGGACAAACGGGAGCCTATGCAGTAGTAGGAGCGCTCTCGCTCTACCTCGACTTTATAAATCTATTTTTCTTCCTGTTACGGTTCACCGGCAATCGACGCGATTAGGATAGGGGACACTCAACCAACGCCGGATGCAGTCAGTACCGTCACGCCGTAGCGTCGGGTAGTCGTCTCGCAACACTCAATAAACGCATGCGCTTCGATGT
>JBKPCC010000158.1:0-26800 GCA_046727215.1 Acidobacteriota bacterium | reverse complement strand
TTGATGCCACGGCATTACATCCACCCTCAATCGCCAGCTTAACTATGCCTTCGGGATCGAAATAATCCGGGTTGGGCGCAAAGGAAGCTCCCGCCGAGTGCTCGACGCCCTGATCGACCGGAAGAATTGAGAGGTAGCCTGTTCCAGCGAGCCGCCCATTATTGAACAGCGTCTGAAGGGAGCGCAGAACACGCACAGGTCGATCCGAAATCGACGAAACGCGGTCAATAAAGTCGGGTCCCGGCAGGTGGATCTTTTCTTTCGGAATCGTTGTTGCCCGGTGTTCGAGAAGTTTTTGTGCGTCGGATCCGAGTAGTTCCTCAATGCGATCGAGAGAAGTTTCTCCTCTTTTTAGTTCGATAGCCATGTTTATCGGATCCTCCTGATATCAGTCTGACTGGGCAGATTTGAAGTGATCTTGAGGGCTTAATTATAGCAATTGGTTATGAGCTTTCGCTAGCTTGCCAGCCTTATTGACTATTCTCTTGCGTCACACAAATGCCCTCAACTAAAATCCTTTATGCCGCTCCTCTACCTGGGCGGTGCTCGTTGTACTAGTTCTCACTATTCATTTCCATCTCGCGACCAAGTCATCGTTCGATTCGCCGCGACCTGGTGAAAGGGTCATAGACATGACGTCCCCGCGCTACCTTTGTGTGTTCTTAGGTCTACCTCTGTTTTTTGCCCTTCTATTTGTCGCCGAAGGCGCCGCCACTGGTGATGATTGGAAGCCGATCGATCCCGTCGAACTCTCATTAAAAACATCAGTAGTGGAAAAGGACGCTGATGCTGAAGCGTTATTTTGGGAAGTAAAAGTCGACGACAATCCCGAGGGCGATCTGATTTTCAACCACTACATTCGTATTAAAGTCTTTACTGATCGAGGCAGAGAGTCACAAAGCAAAATCGACATTCCCTTTGGCAATATTTACGGAACGGAAACCAAAATCAAAGATATCGCGGCCAGAACGATTAAGCCCGATGGAACCATCGTCGAGTTGAAGAGAGAAGACGTTTTTGAACGCACCATAGTGAAGGCTAGTGGCTTGAAGGTTAAGGCGAAATCGTTTGCGATTCCCGCAGTTGAACCTGGATGCATCGTTGAATATCGATGGCGTGAGGTTCGAGTGCAGCGGGATGCGAATTACGTCCGCTTACAGTTTCAGCGTGACATTCCTGTGCAGCGAGTGAAATATTTCGTTAAACCGTTTCCATTTGAAGGGCTGTCCATGCGCTCAATAACTCTACATGGTTCTAATGCTCAGTTCTCAAAAGAGAAGGATGGATTCTATAGCACGACCATGACGAATATGCCCGCCGTGCATGAAGAATCACGCATGCCGCCGGAAGATCAGGTCAAGACCTGGATGCTGCTCTTTTACACCAGAGATGAAAAGCTAGATCCTGAGAAGTATTGGGTCGATATCGGCAAGCGCGTCTATGAAAACACGAAGTCACTGATGAAGCCGAACGATGATGTGCGGCAGATGGCGACCAGTTTAACTGCGGACGCAAAAACGGATGATGAAAAACTGAAACGGTTTTTTGATTTCTGCAGAACAAAGATAAAGAACACCAGCGACGACGCCTCAGGGCTCACAGCCGATGAGAAGAAGAAACTAAAGGAAAATAAGTCTCCCGCCGACACTTTGAAAAGAGGAAGTGGTACGGGCGCAGATATCGATCTGCTTTTCGCCGCCTTCGCTACGGCTGCAGGCTTGGATGCGCGCATCGTGCTTGAGTCCGATCGTGGCGATATTTTCTTCGATCAGAGCTTGCTCAACGCATATTTCCTGCAACCTTCGAACATCGCAGTTCACATCGACAACAGTTGGAAATTTTTTAATCCAGGCTACAACTACACTCCCATTGGCATGTTGCGCTGGCAGGAAGAAGGTGAGATGGCGTTAATCACAGACCCGAAGGAGCCGGTGTGGGTAAGAACTCCAATGTCCGAACCGGAGAAATCACACGTCAAGCGGCGCGGCAAATTTACTCTTCTTGAAGACGGGACGATCGAAGGCGATGTTCAAATTGAATTTACAGGACATTTCTCAGTCCAGCAAAAAGAAGAAAACGACGCGGATTCCGAGAATCAACGCGAAGAATCACTGAAAGACGAACTTAAGAACCAAATGAGCACGGCGGAAGTATCAAACATTCGCATTGAGAATGTTACGGATCCCGCGAAACCTTTTATCTACGCATATCACCTACGTATATCAGGGTATGCGCAGCGAACCGGAAAGAGGATATTTCTTCAGCCTGCTCTGTTTCAGCACGGTATAAGCCCGCTCTTCTCAAAAAGTGAACGCACGTATCCAATCTACTTCCATTTTCCGTGGTCCGAAGATGATGAGGTTATGATCGATTTGCCGTCGGGTTACAGCCTGGATAACGCGGACGCACCTTCTGCGTTCAGCGGCGGTCAGATCAGTGATTACAAGCCGTCGTTAGGTGTAACGAAAGATGGCAAGACACTGGTCTACAAACGTAACTTTTTCTTCGGAGGCGCTGGAACGATTCTCTTTCCCGTAAACTCTTACGCGCAATTGAAGAATTACTTCGATGTTCTTCACAAACAAGATAACCATACAGTGACTTTGAAGCAGGTCAGCTCAGCTCAGTAAAGGCAAAGCGGCGAATGAAAGGAGGAGAACATATGATGGGTCTTCGTGCAATGCTCGGTGTTTTTTTCCTCTGTCTTCTATTGCCCGTGGCGGCGCTGGCGGGAGCGAGGGACGATGCGCCGCCGTGGTTACTTCAGGCAGCCGCGCTCACGCCGCCAACGTTTGATAAAAATGTCTCGGCACTTGTTCTGGTGGATGATTCCACAGTAACCGTCTCTGAGGATGGCAGTATCACAACCACCTATAAGTATGCTGTCAGGATTTTGACGCGAGAAGGACGAAGCTCCGCCGTTGCGTTGGAGGCATATACAACTGATCGGGAAAAAGTTCGTGAATTCCACGCATGGCTGATCAAACCCTCGGGTCAGGTTAAGGCGTACGGAAAGAACGAAACGCTTGACGAAGCGCAAGCCCTGAACGATGTCTACGATGAATCAAGAATAAAACGGATCTCAGCCACTGCGGATGCTGAGCCCGGCGCCATTTTCGGTTTTCAAACCGTAAGCGAGAACCGCCCTTATTTCCATCAATCAATTTGGTATTTTCAGGATACAGATCCGGTCGTTTCATCGAAGATTTCCGTCGTTGTGCCGCAAGGATGGAAAGTTACCGGTACGACACTTAATCACTCGCCCGTGGAACCGGCGATATCGGGAACATCCTACACATGGGAATTGCGTGACCTGCCACCGATTGAAAGCGAGCCCGCGAGCCCGCCGCTCACCGATCTTGCGCCACGAATTGCCATCAAATATTTCCCAGGTGAAGGTGCACGGAATCCCGGTGTTAAAGCTTTCGACGACTGGCGTGAGGTCTCGCGATGGTATAGCGAACTGGCGGATCCGCAGGCGGTTCCAGACGAACAAATCGCGGCTCGAGCACGTGAATTAACTGCGACCGCAAAAACCGAGGGCGATAAAGTGCGTGCGATTGCTCGATATGTTCAGAGCTTGCAATACATCTCGATTCAAATTGGCATTGGCAGATGGAGACCGCATGCGGCGTCGCAGGTGTTCGCAAAGTCATACGGCGACTGCAAAGACAAAGCTAATTTGATGCGAGCGATGCTCAAGGTCGTGAACATCGAATCATATCCAGTTCTTATTTTCTCAGGCGATGCGGATCATGTCCGGGATACTTGGGTTTCTCCTGGCCAATTCAATCATTGCATTATCGCCATCAGGGTCAGTAACGAAACCAGGGAGCCCACTGTAATTGAGCATCAATCGCTGGGACGACTGCTGATTTTCGATGCTACAGATGAGCACACACCGGTTGGCGACCTGCCGGACGAAGAGCAAGGAAGTTGGGCGCTGATCGCCGCAGGTGATGCAGGCACGCTCGTGCGAATGCCCGCCTTACCTGCTAATGCGAGTCGACTGGAACGCGAAGCTGATGTCGTGCTCACCCCCGAGGGATCCATAACAGCGACACTGAAGGAAGTATCTACCGGACAAACCGCAGTTGCTGAACGGCGTGCGTTTCGCTCGCTTTCAAATTCTGCATATAGGGAGATGATCGAGGGTTGGGTGACTCGTGGCGCCACCGCTGCTCAAGTGGTGAAGATAAATCCGCAGGACAACAGCACCGCAGGTTCTTTTATGCTGGACGTTGAGTTTTCAGCGGGAGCTTATGCGCAGCTAATGCAAAACAGGCTGTTAGTTTTTAAGCCGGCAATCGTTTCGCGCCGCGAATCGTTGTTTCTAACCGATGCTCGACGAAAGAATCCGGTGGTGTTGGAAGCCCGAAGTTTCACTGAAACAGTTCGGGTCAAATTGCCGTCCGGTTTCGACGTTGACGAGCTTCCAGATCCAGTAAAACTTGATACTAGTTTTGGTAGTTACGAAACGAAGTACTCGGTGAAGGACGGTGAACTCGTTTTCAGTCGCGCGTTATCTCAGCGTGCAACGACGATTCCTGTGGATCAGTACCAAGGCGTGCGCACTTTTTACACCCGCATTCGTGAAGCGGAACAGGCGCCAGTGGTATTGGCGAGAAAGTAACTATCTAACGAAGATAAGTCGCGGTTTCATTACGACACGAACGTTCGAAACGCCTGGGACAGTCTTGCTCCTATACTTGCAGCTGTCACCGAGTACTGGCGAAAATCAAAAGTCGTAACGATCCCCAATCCCACGCTTGCTGAAGTTAGAAATATTTCGTCAGCGTCGGTTAAGTCGGCCATCTCATAAACGCCTTCGACGACCGGAATAAACTGTTTCTCCGCTAATTCGATTACTGCTGCCCGCGTTACTCCGGATATTGCGCCAGTGCCGAGGCTGGGTGTGTGTACGGTGCCTTCTTTTACCCAGAAGATGTTGGCCATCGTAGTCGAAACGATTTCTCCGCGCTCGTTCAGCATAACCGCATCGTCAAAGTCACGTGCCTGCGCTTCTTCCCAGGAAAGCACCTGGTCCAAATAATTCAGACTCTTTATTCCGGCCAACGGCGAAAATGTATTGAAGCGGTAAGGTGACACTGCAAGCGTTAGCCCTGCAACTTTCTCCGGTTGAGGGTTACTTGTGAGGATTAACACATCTGTCTTTGGGCCGCCGGGCAGTTTGGTTTTCCAAATGTCGCGGCCACTACGTGCAAGCAGAATGACTCGAGCTCTGCCATGGTTTACCTGATTGACGGTGATCAGCTTTTTCAGACCTTCGCACAGATTCTTCTCAGTCAGTCCGTTTAAATCGATGCTGAGTTTTCCAGCATGCTCGACAAGTCTGCTCCAGTGTTTGTTCCAGAGAAAAGGGTTTCCATTGTAAATCGCGACGGTTGTGAAGACGCCGCGGCCATAAAGCATTGCGGATGAGACTGGTGCGACCCGTGCTTTGGTCGCTTCGACCATGGTCTTGTTGAGGTAGATTACCGGGTGCACCTTATTCGTGTTCTTCCGTGTGATTTCGTGGATCGTTTTTGCCGATCGACAGAAAACCGATCCACGAAATTACACGAAATAACACGAATTTACTCGCGTCCCGCTGCCATCGCCTCGGCTTGCAGCTTGTTGGATAAACCATTGCTCCAAATCTCTTGAAGCTCGCTTACCGTAGCATTAATCACTTCTTCATTATTGTGGCTGATTCGCAAACGCTCCCCGCCAACTCGTCCGATTACCTGGAATCGTGCGCCGGTTCTGTCAGCCACTGCTGTAACCTCTTCCAGTGCGCTTTCCGGCAAGCTCACGATAATTCGGGAAGGTGATTCAGCAAACAATGCCGCCGTTGTGGATAACTGAGTTTCAAGATTGATGTCTGCTCCGACAGCAGGCCTTGCCAGCGTCGAAAAACACGATTCGGCTAACGCCACGGCTAATCCTCCGTCGGAACAATCGTGTGCCGCATTAATGAGTTCTCGTTCACTTGCTTCCAAACACGCTTGTTGCACGTCGCGCTCTCGATCGAGATCGAGCCGCGGTAACTTGCCAGTGCGGGTCATAGTCTCTGTAGACAGGCCGAGGACCACTGCTGCGAACTCGCTCACTGACAGGTCGTCTTCGGTGACACCGAGCAGAGCGATAATGTCTCCTTCCCGTTTGAAGCCAGGTTGCAATACTCGCCGCACATCTTCGACCAGACCCACCATCCCAATCACAGGCGTCGGCGGTATCCCGCGGCCTTCGGTTTCGTTGTAGAAAGATACGTTGCCCGAAACCACGGGTGTTTCCAGCGCGCGACATGCCTCGGCCATACCAGATATCACCTCTGCAAACGACCACATCACTTCAGGCCGTTCAGGAGAAGCGAAGTTCAGGCAATTAGTGATCGCAATTGGTTTCGCGCCGACACAAACAACATTTCGCGCAGCTTCGGCGACGATAAGCTTTGCACCTTCCTGCGGATCGACGGCACAGTATCTCCCGTTGCCGTCAAGGGTCATTGCCAGAGCTCGACGCGTTTCTTTGATTCTTACGACTGCGGCATCGGCCCCTGGCAACACTGCGGTGTTGGTGCGGACCATGTGATCGTACTGTCGGAAGACCCAGGCCTTGGAAGCAATGTTCGGCGAAGCAAGCAGTTTCCGAAGCGAGTCATCCCCGCGTCTCCGCGTCCCCGTGTCCCCGCTTCCCCCATTCCCCGATTCCCCCATTCGCCCTTCGCCCGGCGCCCGCATCGGCCGCTCATATTTCGGCGCCTCATTAGTCAAAGCTGAAACCGGGATGTCAGCTACGGTGATGCCGTTATGGACCACTCGCATGTTTGATCCTTCACGGACACGACCAATTACCACGGCATCAAGATCCCACTTGCGAAAGATGTCGATCACTTCACGCTCACGACCTGAATGCGCAACGATCAGCATCCGCTCCTGCGATTCTGACAACAGCATCTCGTAAGCGGTCATTCCTGCTTCGCGTTGCGGCACAAGTGAAAGGTCCAACTCGATACCCGTACCTGCACGCGCTGCCATCTCACATGAAGAAGAAGTCAGGCCTGCCGCACCCATGTCCTGAATGCCTGCTACCGCTCCACTGCGCATTGCTTCAAGGCAAGCTTCCAATAAAAGCTTTTCGAGAAATGGATCTCCTACCTGGACTGTCGGTCGTTTTTCGAGTGCTGCTTCATCGAATTCGGCGGAAGCCATCGTTGCGCCATGAATACCATCGCGGCCTGTCTTTGCGCCGACATACAAAACCGGATTGCCAATGCCACTTGCTCTGCCAAAGAAAATTTGATCGCTTCTGACGAGCCCAAGTGCAAATGCATTGACAAGGGGGTTCAGCGAATAGCCATCATCAAATGCAACTTCACCACCAACTGTTGCGACTCCGAATGCATTTCCATAATGCGCGATGCCTGCGACGACTCCGGCCAGTAGCGATCTGTTGCGACGTCCGTACTGCGCATGGTCCAACGAGCCAAAACGCAAGCTATTCATTGACGCTACGGGACGCGCGCCCATTGTGAAAATATCGCGCAGGATGCCGCCTACTCCAGTCGCTGCGCCCTGAAACGGTTCGATAAAGGATGGATGATTGTGTGATTCGATCTTGAAAGCCGCGCACCAGCCATCGCCCACGTCTACTACGCCTGCATTTTCGCCCGGTGGGACGATTACACGCTCGCCTGTTGTCGGCAGTTTCTTAAGGTGAATGCGCGATGATTTGTACGAGCAGTGTTCGGACCACATTACAGAGAAGATGCCCAACTCCTCGAATGTCGGCTCTCGACCCAGCAATTCTTTTATTCGCTGAAATTCGTCTTGAGTGAGGTTGTGAGCTGAAATGATTTCTGGCGTGATCGGTTCCATGAGCTCAGGCAGGGGGAGCACCACAAGGTACGAAACCCGAGTACTGCCCGGGCGGCCTACTGCTTCGTACCGACTTGTTTTTCAATGGCGGCGCGAAGCTCCTGCGGAGCTATCCGCCCGTAGTGTTTATACGCGATGTTTCCAGTTGCATCGTAGAGAAACGTCGCCGGCAAGGCGCCGCTCCATTGAGCATCGACCGCACTAATCGGCACCTCTGGATCCGGAACATTCAGAAGATAGACCGGCATTTGCGCGTTCATTGCACGCAGAAACTTCGGCACTTCTGTGTTGATGTCTTTGAGATCGTCAAGAGAGATGGCAATGAAATCGAGGCCTTTAGGTCGATATTCCGCATCGATCTTTACGAGGTCGGGAAATTCGTCACGACACGGATCACACCAGGTGGCCCAGAAGTTGACGAGTAGTGGACGCTGCGAATCGCGTTTCAGCAAACTCTTCAGTCGATCAGTATCGATCGGGGTGACTGTGGCGATAGGTTTCGCAGCGTCCGAGGAACGCTTGTAGGAGCGTTTCTGTGCCGGCGCCGCGAAACCTGCCAGCAGAATGCCGAGACAAATTGTTGTCAGAAAGGCAAGTTTTCTAAACAATGCTTTTCCTTACGCGCGCTTGATGCTACAGCCAAATGCCTTCGAGGTTGTCTTCTCAACCGGCTTTCCAGCAAGCAGTGCATCGAGAGCTTCACGCAACTCGCTGGAATTCACCTGTGAAGCGTCGCGGCTGTTGTCGATGCGACCGTGATAGACGAGCTTGTTATTAGCATCAAGCACATACGCTTCAGGCGTAAACTGCGCGCCTAAACGATCTGCGAGCTTGTTACCCGGATCCTTCAGAATCGGGAAAGTCAGATGCTTTTCAGACGCATGCGCCTTCACCGCATCCACCGGTTCAGTGTTGTTGGCGTTGACGCCAATCACGTTGATGCCCTTGGCTTTGTATTCCTGCGCAAGTTTTTCCATGCGCTCGTTGTAAGCATTCGAGACGGGACACTGGACCGCAATGAAGATCAGAACGGTCCCTTTCGCACCTTTAATTGAGGTGAGTGTTCGATCTTTGCTGTCTGTGTCGGGCAGAGTGAAATCTTCAATAGTAGCGCCAATGGCTGGCGGCGCTGGAACGTCGTTGCCAACAATACGCCCACTGCCTGCGATCGCAGCAGCTGCTATGACAAACAAAGCCACAAGCAACAGCGACACTGCATTCTGCTTCTTCATAACCAGGGATGCTCCTTTCGAAATTTGGAAGTGGAAGGCAAAGATACCAGCCACTATCGACGTGTTGCAAGTGAGGGGGCGGCCCGCTCTTGAGCACATCTAGAGGCGCTTTTCAAAATTTGCCATCCACGAAATCAATTAAAATTCCAGTACAGTGAAAACAGGCTTTGCACAAAAAGCGAAAATCCCACCAACCGCAGTGGCTGTGTCAAAAATCCCCCTCACGGGCAGTGAGGGGATTGTTAAAGTCCCTTCTATCATCGGTCCAGACGAAAAGAGTTTACGCGCTTGCGAACGATCTTGAGCTGGAAAAATCGATGTTCATTCGCAAGCGCGTAAACTTCTGTAGGTCGGGTATTGTAGTCCAGAGTCAAGAAATTTGAGCGGAAGGATTCGGCGCGGTGAAGAACGTGGGATGCGCTACGGAAGAAACGGACGCGGCGCGCGGAGCGGTGAACCGAAGTGAGTAGCTCAGCCGTGGCCCATGTCGATGGTTAAGATCACGTTTTGGCGGCGAATCGATATCCCAGTAAAGAGAGAACGGTAAGGGTGACAGTCACCGCGGCCGACAGCAGGCAGAATTGGCAAAAATGTCGAATCACAAAAGCTTGCAGGTAAACTAGCCATAACGTCGTAATAAACATCGTCGCCACCAACAAAAGCATTAATTTGATAGCGGCGCGGTTGCCAAATGCCGCCAGTGTGGCGAGGCTAAAGACGACGAAATACGCGATCGCGCCTATCGCTGCTAGCGGTATTCCCTTAATCGTCGCATAGGGGCTGCTCAACACCTCAGAACATCCACTGATCACCGTGCAACGCACACTCCGCCCGGAAAGATGCTCAACTGTGAGGTAGAGCGCATCTGCTAGACCAATAAGTGAGATGACGGCTGCTGAAGTAAAAAGGAAAGTAACAGCGCGCGCAGGACTAAGTGAGTGAGTCAAGGCAGTCACTTGCCATTCGAGGCATTCTGAATAAGCACGCGTAACTTATCCGGCGCGAGGGACTCGAACGGAATTTCTTTTCCGTTGAGAAAAACAGTCGGAGTCCCGCTCACATTCAGCGCATGACCTCGCTTGCCATCCAGAAAGATTCGTTGCTCCACCGTGTTGCTGCTTAGATCCCGCCGGTAACGATCAAGATCCAGGCCGATTTTTGTCGCATAGCCCTCGAACACCGGGCGTATGTCAAAGACATCGTGCCAGGCCTTTTGATTCTCATAGAGGATGTCGTGCATCTCCCAAAACTTACCTTGAAGACCAGCAGCTTCTGCCGCTCGAGCAGCCGCGAGCGCATGTTCGTGGGTCGGAACCAATGGGAATTCGCGGAAGATGATCCGGAGTTTTGGTCCAAACTCGCCTTCCATTTGTTTTAGAACTGGGTGGAGCATTCCACATGGTGGACATTGAAAGTCACCGAACTCCTCGAGGGTCACAGGCGCATTCTCAGGTCCTTGCGCGTGTGGCGGTACTGCGCCCGCCTCTTTCGCACCAGAAGGAGCACTTGTGTCCGAAGCAGGTTGCGCGTTCGCGGTCGCTCCAGCTGCACTCGGTGTCGCCGGCACAGGAGGATTGGATTTTTTGACATACCAGGCGGTCGCGGCTGCTGCGCCACCGAGAACTACTAGAATTATCAGAATAGGAAGTATTCGTTTCATTTTGAATCAAGCCAGAATATAGGCAGTATCAAGCGGCGGCGAGCGTCGCTGCTAGTGAGCGGAATATATCTCTGCCGTCGCTTGAGCCCAGGAGATCTTCACATGCACGTTCAGGATGCGGCATGAGCCCGAGTACGTTGCGTCCTCGGTTACAGATGCCTGCAATGTTGTCTCGTGAACCATTTGGATTGGCATCGTCGGTAACTTCGCCAGCCTCATTGCAGTATCTGAAGATAATTCGCTTCTCTTCCTTCAACATCTTGAGCGTGTCTTCATCACAAACGTAATTACCCTCTGCGTGAGCAATCGGTAACCTGAGTACAGAGCCTTGCTCCAATTCGTTCGTAAATGGCGTGTTCGAGTTCTCGACCCGGACGAAAACATGTTCACAGATGAAATGTAAATCGCGATTGCGAATAAGCGCACCTGGCAAAAGGCCGGCTTCACACAAAATTTGAAAACCGTTACAGATACCGAGGACAAGACGACCCGACTCAGCAAATCTTTTGACTGAAGTCATTACCGGCGAGAAACGCGCCAGGGCCCCTGCTCGCAGATAGTCACCATACGAAAAGCCGCCCGGAATGATTACTGCGTCATACGAGGACAAATCCGTATCGCGATGCCACACAAAATCAACGGGTTGACCGACGTGTTTCGAAATCACGTGGTAGGCATCGTGATCGCAGTTAGAACCGGGAAAGACAATAACGCCGAATTTCACGCCTCAATCTCCACGCGGTAATCCTCAATAATGGGATTCGAAAGCACTTCGCTGGCCATTCGTGCTATCGAATCCCGCGCTTCATTCTCATTCAATGATCCATCGAGCGCGATCTCAAAATATTTACCCTGGCGCACATCGACGATGCCTGTGAATCCGAGAAGCTCTACCGAATGCTGTATGGCTTTTCCTTGAGGGTCAAGTACGCCCGGTTTTAGATTGACGTAGACTTTTGCTTTCATTCCATCCTTAATGCGTCATTTTGGAAAATGTTGTGGCAACCGCGGTTCAAGTGGCGGATGCTGGATAAACTCAAAAAATAGCAAGGGTTCGCGAGTGTAAGTATTGCGAACGTTGCCGCTCATAGCCTATAGTTGGCAAAATTTCGGGCGGCTTTGAACCGAAATTTGATCTTAACCTCAATCGTGCCTGAGATTGAAATCTAGCTTACGTTAGGATTGTTTGAGAACGAACCTGGCGCAGTCTTTCTTGTCGCACCGATCGCGTTTTTAAAATTACCCCAGGAGACCCTTTGATGAGCCAACAAATACCACAAAAATCAGCTATCGGCCTGGACGGCAACCTAGCCGCCGCTCTCGGCTATCCTATCGGAATACTTGGGCTAATTAACTTCATCATCGAAAAGGACAATCGGTTCGTTAAGTTTCACGGTATTCAGTCGGTTCTTTATTCTGTCGGCCTCGGCGTTGTTTTCACTGCCATCTGGATTGTGATGGTTATTATCGGCGTAATCTTCTCAATGATCTCTGATACGTTGGGCGTGCTTATCTGGGGTTTATTCAGTCTTCTGGGATTGGCGCTGTTTGTACTCTGGATTGGCGGCCTACTTTTCTTCGCCTACAAAGCTTATCAAGGGCAGATGTTCAAGTTGCCGATCATTGGTAACCTCGCTGAAAAACTCGCCAACAAATAAACCGTGAACGATTGATATGATTTACAGAATTCACAGAATTTCTTAAGACGCCCGCCGAGCTGTTTTTATCTGAATCATGTAAATCATGTCGTCGGTGACGAGTCACTCAAACACGCGTTCAAATACCGCGTCTACATTTCTCAGGTAGAAGTCCAGCGAAAAGATTCGATCGATCTCTGCGGGCGTGAGCCGCGCTGAAATGTCCGGGTCTGCCTTTATCAGAGTCTGAAAGTCCAGCCCCTCGTCCCACACCCGCATCGCATTTCGTTGGACTGCTTCATACGCTTTTTCACGCGAGACTCCGTTTTGCGTTAGTGCCAGCAACACTTGTCCGCTGAAGATCAGCCCTCGTGTTGCTGCTAGGTTCTCAAGCATTCTTTCCGCGTATACGACCAGGCCATCGAACAGCGATATGGCTTTCTGCAGCATGTAATCGAGCGCGATGCTTGAATCAGGTAAGACAACACGTTCCGCCGACGAATGAGAAATATCTCGTTCATGCCATAGCGCGATATTCTCCAAACCAACCACGCTATTTGCCCTTACTACACGGGCGAGTCCGCAAATCCGCTCAGAAATGATTGGATTGCGTTTGTGCGGCATTGCGCTCGAGCCTTTCTGGCCCTTTGTAAAGCGCTCCTGTGCTTCGCGAACCTCAGTTCGCTGCCAATGACGTACTGTCAACGCAAATTTGTCCAATGAAGAAGCGATGACCGCAAGTGTACTTAGGTACTCAGCATAATTATCGCGCTGGATGATTTGCGTCGAAACAGGCGCCGGTTTGAGACCCAGTCGGGCACATACCTTCTCTTCGACAATTGGATCGAGGATCGCAAACGCGCCCACAGCTCCGCTGATTTTTCCCACGGCAACAGCTTCTTTGGCTCGTTCCAGTCGCTCACGGTTTCGACGCATTTCGTCATACCAGAGCGCAAACGTGAGTCCTAGCGAGGTGGGTTCGGCGTGTATCCCGTGTGTGCGGCCAACCTGAGGTGTGTGTTTGAATTCGAAAGCCCGTCTCTTCAGAACCGACGATAGCTCACCGATTTTTTTTAGCAGAATTCCACACGCATCGCGAAGTAGTAATGCATTTGCCGTATCGACAACGTCTGAAGACGTCAGACCGTAGTGAACAAAACGCGCTGCGTCTCCGATTTCCTCAGCCAGATTGGTTGTAAAAGCAATAACATCGTGGTTCGTGATCTTTTCAATCTCGTTGATTCGATCAACTGAGAAGCGTGCCCGGGATTTTATTTCCGCTAAAGCTTCGCGCGGAATAGTTCCCATTTCCGCGTGGACTTCACACACGGCAATCTCCACGTCCAGCCACTTTTGAAACTTATTCTGCTCGGACCAGAGCGCCCCCATTTCGGGCAGTGTGTAGCGATCGATCATGATTCTCTTAAATCCAGGAACTTAAACTTATATAGGACCTATAGGACGTCCTCTTAATCCAACGACGTCGAATTCACGAAATACCTTGCCAACAACCATCTTCCATTCTGTTCAATTAGCGTAAACGTTTCCATTCCTTCGCCATGTTCGAATTTTGTCTGATATGTGACGATGTAAGCATGACCCTTCAGCGGCCCACCTGAATTGTTCTGTTCAGTGGCCGAATTGACAGTCCGATTTTCTACTCTCCCGAGTTTAACTCTTAATTTCTTGAACACTTCAATTGACTGATCGAGAGTTGCTGCCTGTCGCCATAGATCTGAGGCTTCGTTGTAAATCTTCTCGTAGCGTTCGTTAACGATGTCGTCGCTGACAGTTCCAATTGTCGCTTCAACTTCGGGCGGAATTCTCCGCGATTCCTGCGTGCCGCAAGCTGCGCAAATCGACACCAACCCCAGCAATAACAACCAAAGCGGCCGGCGCGATGACGTCATGATTCAGCCTTTAAGGCCGATCCTGCACCTAGACTTCGATCCACGGTGTGGGCTCGGTGGGAAATGAAAGACTGATCTGGGTTTCAGCCGGGAAAAGTGGTGCCCGCTCGTACAGCGCAACCTCCGCGGAAATTTTTGCCAGGTACGGATTGTTTGCGCGTTGAGAGAGGTGTGCGAGCACGATGTATTTTGCAGACCCGTCAAACCCGTCACGTAACCACTCAGCTACGTCTTCGTTTGAAAGGTGGCCGAGCCGCGAAAGTATTCGCTGCTTCAGTTCCCAGGGATATGAATCGCAGGCTTTCAACATATCGCGGCTGTGATTTGACTCAATCACGATTGCGGCGCAGCCGCGGAGCTGTTCAGCGATTAGCGTTGTGATGTGACCAAAATCCATTAATGTCGCGATCTTCACACCACGATGAATGGCTGTGAAGCCGAAATTATCGACTGCATCGTGCGGAATCGTGAATGGGTGAAAATCGATCTCACCGATACCGAAATCGCGGCTCGATTCAATTTGTTCTACACGGTTCTTCAGCGCCCTGGATCGTTTTTTTGGTTCGTCATTGGTGACATTGAAGCGTTCGCCCACGTAGGCATCCTGGGTCTTCATCGACACGTAAACAGGACAATCAACCG
Source organism: Acidobacteriota bacterium (assembly GCA_046727215.1). Lineage (GTDB taxonomy): Bacteria > Acidobacteriota > Blastocatellia > Pyrinomonadales > Pyrinomonadaceae > PSRF01. The sequence goes on along the minus strand of JBKPCC010000158.1, from coordinate 11,839 downwards.
TGCGCAACAAAACGCGAAGACCGCCGGCGTGATCGCCGTGCTCGTGCGTAACCAATATGCCATCGAGCAGTTGAGCGTCTTCACCCATCAGTGCGAGGCGCCGCATGATTTCCTTTGCGCTCAATCCTGCATCAACGAGCACACGCGTATTACCTGCAACGATCAAGACTGCGTTACCAGTTGATCCGCTGCCAAGAACGGTAAGTTTCATGTCTGGAACTCTGACACTAATAGAAGAATGGCAAAGGTGAAATTTACCATTTTATGAGGCCGCGGCCAACTCATTTGACGTTCGAATTTGTGCATTTATTCGAGAATTCAAGTTAGAAGCGCAACAGCTCAAGCTCAAATAATTCTTCACAGGGGAGTCTGGAGATAGTTCAAGTCCTTTCTACGCCAGATCTCTCTAAGAAAGTTTACGCGCTTGCGACGAAGGGTTGGACTTTGCAACTCAAGCTCATTCGCAAGCGCGTAAACTTTCTTCTTTGCAGGGCGTGGTAGAAAGAAGATCTCACTGTCCCAAGCTTAACTCAGGTCTTCAATTTTAGATTCTCAGATTTCCAGCCGGGAGCGGTCGACCTTGAAGCCGTTGAGGTTGCCGAGCGCTCCGAGCGCCAACGATTCAGTCGTGAAGAATATGCGCGCAACAGTCTGCGCATCCTCAGGTGTTACATCCTGGAGCCGCTTAATTATCTCGTCTGGTGTAATTCTGCGCCCATGGATGATCTCCTGACGAGCGAGTGCGCTGGCCCGAGCGCTTGACGATTCCAAGCCAAGGAGGATGGACGAGATTGCCTGATCTTGAGCGATTCTTAATTCCTCGTCCGTAACGCTTTCTGCAACCACACGCCGCAATTCACTAATTGACAAATCCACTACCTCATCCATGTGCTGCGGTGATGTTCCGGCATAGATTGTGAAGACGCCCACATCAGAAAACGTGCTTCCACCAGCACCCACGGAGTACGCAAGACCACGCTCCTCGCGAATCCTCTGCCACAGGCGACTGGAAGTGCCGCCCCCAAGAATTGAAGCGAGCAAGCTGGCAGCATAACGATTGGTGTCTCGGGCCGACGGCCACGGTGAGGCGATGATTAAATGTGCTTGTTCGAGCTCGTTCTTTTGTTCAATCAAGATCGGAGAGGCAGCGGACGGAGACTTCTCGGGCGGCGCTGATCCGTTTTGGGCGCCACATTGGTCGAAAGCGCGGCCAACAAGTTCAACTAATCGGTCGTGATCGACGTTGCCGGCGGCGGCAATAACAAGATTGCAATACGAGAATTCGCGCGAGTGGTAGTCGAATATCGTCTGGTGATCAAAAGTCGAAACAGTTTCTTCCGTACCTTCGATCGGCCGGCCGAGTGGGTGATCTGGAAAATAAGCGGCATTGAAAACTTCGCCAAGCAGTTCGTCAGGCGTATCCTCGACCATCTTCATTTCTTCGAGAATCACCATCCGTTCGCGTTCCAGATCTTCCGGCGCGAAACGGGGGTGAGAAATGATGTCGGTCAAAAGATCTATGGCCTGGGACAAACCGGTATCCGCAACCTTAATTGCGAATCCGGTCATCTCGTGTGTTGTATAGGCGTCGAGTTGTCCTCCCAGTCGGTCTGATTCAATAGCGATGTCCCTGGCGCTACGACGATTGGTCCCCTTGAAGACCGCGTGCTCGATAAAATGGCAAATTCCGTTAAGGTCGGGAGACTCGTGGCGTGACCCGCGACGGACCCAGATGCCTGCAGTAACGGAGCGCAAGCCGGGCATGTGCTCGGTAAGCACCACTATGCCGTTCGGGAACCTTGTGGACCTAACTTCGTCGATCATCTGTCTCGTAATAAAAACTTCACAAAATGGACCGGTTGAGACTTGGGGGAATTGGCATCCTAACACGCGGGAAAACAGCCAGCAAAGCAATATAGAAAAGGCCCAAAATAGGCCAGTTTTTGCAGTCTAACACCCCTGGATATGCTTGACAGTTGCCCGCGGCTGGTCGAGAATGGCCGGTACCAGGTGGTTCCGGTAAGTCTCCTACCGTGAACCATTTCGACCTTTTCAATCGGCGATCGGCATCGTCGAGAAAAGGAATGAAGCAATTGAGACTTCTTGCCAGATTGAACCGACAAAGACAAATTACGCCCAGAACGCGGACAAAGATGTCTGCCCCGAGATTTCTGTATTTGAGGAAGTTCGCGCTTGGAGGTCCTGCGAAATGAAAACAGCAACAGGTTTTCTCTTGTCCTTGATCTTGCTTTGCTCAGCAACAGCATCGTTCGGTTCGCCGCCGCCCGGGAAAAACACGTTAGCTACGATCACCGGCTCGGTCAAAGACAACAAAGGCAATCCAGTGAGCGGAGCGCTAATCTCATTCGTGCGAGAAGGCGCGAAGAAGGTTATTCGAGAGACCAGGAGTGCTGCTGATGGAAGTTTCAGCGCAACGATTGCCCCCGGGCGTTACGGGATACGAGCAATCGCTGCGGGTTTCAGTGAAGTTGTATTTTCGCCGGTTGAGGTGCGTGCTTCTCAGGAATTGATCTACAGGTTCAATTTGGAGCCCGTAGGTTCCGGCAAAACGCTTCCCGAACGTCGAAAAGATCGGGATGACGTGAAGTGGACATTACGCTCTGCGCAGACGCGCCGATCGATATTCCAGGCGCAGGAAGGTGAGAACGAGACCGTCCAGGCAGTAATAGCTGACGAAGAACGTGAGGAAGCCGCTCCTGAATCGACGGAATCAGAGGGCAGTGGAAAGAGAGCGACAGGCGTTGTAGAAACTTATTTCGCCAGCAGCTCATTCGCGCCTGCTTTCGCTGGTTTGAATTTCGCGATCGCTACTCCCGCGTCGGACCATGTCGAATTCATCTTTGCGGGACAAACTGGTATTGGTGCGAACGCACCAGAACGCATAGAAGCGACGGGGCGATTCAGACCGAATGTTCGTCATCGCATTGGCGTCACGGCGGCCGCCGCTCGTTATGGATTGCACCCATGGGTCGGACATCTTGGTCACGAAACTCCTGTTTCCGGCCAAGTCTCATTGCGGGCTGTTGACGAGTGGATTGTTCGCGACGGCATCGTCATTCTTCTTGGCGTGGACTATTCGCGGTTTCTGGGCGCGGGCGGCGCGCAGGCCCTCACTCCCCGAGTGGGATTTCAATTCGACGCAAACGCTCGCACTCGTCTCCGCGCTGCTTACGCACCCGGAGGAGACGAAGATTCAATTCAAAATGTGGCGTCCTTCGAAGATACGGAAGTTGTGTTCCGACAGCCCACGAATCGACCTACAGCCTTCGTTGACGGGCGTGCCGTCATGGAACGCAGCCATCGCCTGGAGATCGGACTCGAGCGAGTGCTTGACGAAAGATCTTCCGTTGAAGCGACGGCGTTCTATGACACGACTACCGGGCGTGGTGTTGGTCTGTTGAGCACGCCGATTTCCGCTTTTTCCGGATCCGCGGGCCAGCCTCTTACGAGCGTCGCCAATCAGGAAGGCGACGCCAAAGGAATGCGTCTCGTTTACACACGACGGTTGAGTCGAGTATGGACCGCTTCCGCCGGTTATGCGTTTGGTCGTGGCCAGCGTTTGACCGCACACAGTTTCTCGAATCCGAGTGAAGTTTTCACCAACGCATTCTTCCAAACTGGTGCGGTGCAGTTGAGTGCGGGTTTTCACACCGGTACTCAGATCCGCACGGTCCTGCGCTTTTCACCGGACGCAACGGTTTTTGCCATCGACCCGTTCGCAGGACGCTTGGGTGTTTATGATCCGTCCCTGAGTATTCAGGTGACGCAAGATCTGCCTAGCTTCGGTCTTCCGGTTCGGGCCGAGGCAGTGCTCGATGCACGTAATCTGTTGGACGCGCAGGCATGCACTGACAACGGAGAAGTGCTTACACAAATCGGTACAGGGCGCCGCTCGGTCCGAGGCGGCATCCTGGTAAGGTTCTAAAAAGGATTGCGTTAAGGGGAATCGGACACGCATTCCGCTTCGAACGCAATCTTTCCCGTGGTCGTCGTTGCCCCGACAGCCGTTTCCAAAATCTCGGAAAACTCCGAAAAGATGGATGCTGTCGAGGTGTACGACAGTTGGGGAAAAAAGTCGCCGGTCGCAGCGATGAGCTGAAGAACTTGCTGGAATCAACTGCGAGCGTTTGGTTTAGCCATCATGCCTGAGGCGGCCCGGACGAGAAAGACGCTGGAACATACCTTGCCTATTCAGTACGGATTCAGCTGGAGATTAGCCCACCTGGATTGAACAAACCGTGAAGAGATCGGTATTTACAACCCAAACCTGGATCTTGCTGATCGGCGCGGGCCTGCTGGTCGCGGCCGGAGTGCTTAATTTTGGCCAACGCATGCGGCATGAGATGCCCGCCTGGGACGGGGTAACCTGGGTTGATACGAAGGATGGTGTAATTGCCGAAAGCGTGGCGCCAAACACATCCGGCGCGCGCGCCTGGTTGCTCCCCGGTGATCATCTCGTCGGAATCAGCGTGGGTGGCGGCAAACGTGAAGAAATTGTCCGAGCGCGAGACGTCCCGAAGTATCTCGATGAAGCTGGGGTGGGTGGACAGATCCATTATTCAATTGAGCGGCCCTCCTACCCTCCGGAAAGTCGCGATTACTTTGCCGACCTGGACAGTATTGATGCTGTTCCGAGTTGGACCCCGCGAGCTCTTTATATCAACCTCATCGGAATCGTCTATCTGATCGTCGGGTTTTTTGTTCTGTTTCGACAAGGTGGACGAGCGCCATTCGTCCTGCATTTCTCGACATGGTGCCTGACCGCGTTCGTTCTTCACTTTTATACTCCAGTCGGAACGTATCGGGACCTGGATCTCGCAGTTGCGTTTCTTCGGAACGTGGCATTCATTCTGTTCGTGCCGCTATTCTTTCATTTCTGCGCAAGGTATCCGTCACGTCAGCAGCTGTTTCAGGGACGACGATGGTTGGCCTCGCTGTTGTACGCGCCGGCAGTTCTCTTGATCGGCTTAGCCACATTCGTTTTCCTCCGCAACGTCATTACGTCACTCATTCCCGGTCTCCATGCTGCCGCTCCGCTGTCTGAATCCTTTGTCAACTTTTTCTACAAACTGACGTTTGCTCACTTCCTGCTCGGCCTCGTCGTTAGCGCGGTTCTGCTAACTCGACGACTTATCAAGGCCAAGAGCACCGTAGTGCGACAGCAGCTGAAATGGGTGGTTTGGGGATCACTGCTCGCAATCGCTCCCTTCAGCTTGTTGTATGGAGTTGGCTACCTATTTGGCAAACAGAGTGATCCATGGCTGATCGATGCCGCGGTGTTGCCGCTCATCCTGATTCCACTGGCATTCGGCTATTCGGTTTTACGCTACCGGCTGATGGATGTGGAGTTGGTTGTGCGGCGCGTATTTGTTTATGCGCTTACAACACTGGCGATTGCTGTAATGATCGGGTCAGTGGTTTACCTGGCTGGTCTTTACGCGTTGGGCAGTGATGAAGGATTCTCTTCCGGCGAAATCACCCTGAGGGTTGTAGTCGCCATTGTGGCAATGGCCGCAATCGTCATGATCGCGGGTCCGGTCAAGACCTTCTTGCAGGAACGCGTAGATCGTTTGTTCTACGGCGAGCGTTACGATCTACGGAATAGTCTCCTCGACTTTGGCAGGACGCTTTCAGCTACAACCGCTTTTGAACCATTGCTGGATTCGTTAGTGAGTAGGTTGCAGCAGGTGATGAACGTTGAACGCATTGCCATCTTTGTTGAGGATCGAAATGCGTCTTCTGGTTACCGGGCAGCGCGCACAACGGGACTATCAGATCAGATTATTGTGCCACCTGACTTCCGAGAGATGATTCGCGTTCGCTCTGCGGAGGCAGGAGTTGTCCGCGCGGACGATCTCGACCTGACAGCTGAAGCCGCTAATTTCGTACGTCGCACACTTCATTATTATGTTCCCTGCGTCGTTCGCGGGCGGATGGTGGCTGTGATTGGACTTGGCCGCTCGGCTGATGGTGCTTTGCTCTCCTCGGAAGACGTTGAAATACTGCGCACCGTTTCCGGCTATGTTGCGGTCGCCATCGAGAACAGTCTGCTTTATCAGGAGCAGCAGGAACGAGCCGCGGAACTGAAGCTTCTGAAAGAGTTCAACGAGTCGATCGTCGAGTCAATTAATGTAGGGTTGCTCGCGGTAGACCTGTCGGGCAGGGTGACGCACTTGAATTCCGCGCTTGAACACATCCTGGATTTGAGGCGAGATGCCGCTTTGGGCCGTCAGGTTGATGAACTCTTTGCCGCTGATTTTGCCGACACACTCCGGCAAGTACTGGGCGAAGATGGTTGGCGTTTGCGAGAGATACGAAACATCTACAAACTGCACACTGCTACGCTCGCCGGTCGCTCGCTCGTGGTGAACATCGCGTTCGCTCCGTTGCATGACGCGCAGGCGCAGACGGGCGTGCTCGTGGTGGTTGAGGATGTCACTTCTCGGGCCACGCTCGAAGAACAATTACAGCAGCGCGAGAAGTTGTCCTCTATCGGTTTACTGGCTGCAGGCGTGGCGCATGAAGTTAATACTCCGCTCACGGGAGTTTCTTCCTACACGCAGCTGTTGCTGGGAATGCTGGCGGAAAATGATCCAAAACACGCTTTGCTGCAGAAGATTCGAAACCAGGCCGAGCGTGCAACCAACATCGTCAACAATCTGCTCAACTTCTCGCGAACAGGTGGAGCGACAGAATTCACCGAAATTGATATCAACACTGTCCTCGATGACACGTTGCAATTACTCGAGCCGCAACTCAGACGGTATCAGATCGAGATTGCCCGGGTCTATGACGCCGATTCGCCACAAGTGCTCGGAAACAGCGGCAAACTTCAACAGGTTTTCACGAATCTTGTCTTGAACGCGCGTGATGCGATACCCGAGGGCGGGAGAATCACCATTTCGACAGCAGCAATCAATGGCGATGTGATCGTCGAAATTCGTGACACTGGAATCGGCATCGCTCCCGAAAACGTCGCCAAGATCTACGACCCGTTCTATACGACAAAAGGCGTCGGTCGTGGGACAGGTCTGGGTCTTGCCGTTTCATACGGCATCGTGCAGGAACATTCAGGACACATAGGAGTAGAAAGCGCGCCCGGTCGTGGTACGACGTTCCGCATCACACTGCCCGCTGCGCATGCTCGCGCACAATTACAAGCCGCGGGCGACTAGAATCCGTTTCTCTAACGCTGTAGGGGCGTCCCTCCGCGGGCGCCCCTTTTTTCGTTACGAGTCACTTTTAAAGAAGAGGGACGCGCACGGAGGGACGCTACGGAATTAGCCCAATCGTTTTGTTTTGCTTAGCGAAGTCGTTAAACTAACAAGTCGCTTCTCCTCCCCGTCTACAGTCACTGTGTACGTATCGCTATGAGAACCGAAAGAAGGATGGCAAAAAAGGGATCTGTGCTCGTCGTTGACGACGAAGAAATCATGCGCGATGTGCTTGAGACTCTTCTCTCTGCCGACGGCTATCGCGTTGATTTGGCAAAAACCGGCGAGGAAGGGCTGGAGGCATACGGTCGCCGCGCATACGACGTCGTGCTACTGGATGTGTCGATGCCCGGCATCGGCGGTCTGCGGGCTTTAGAAGAGTTTCTTAAGATGGATCCAGAGGCGGCAATTGTGATGATTACTGCCTACGCCACATTTGACACCGCCATAGCCGCCTGGGAACGCGGGGCGTTCGGTTGCATTCGTAAACCTTTTCAAAACGAACAGATCACTGCAACTGTCGCGGCCGGCATTAAGAAACGCCGCAAGGAAGAAGAGCGACGCACTCTGCGCCGGGCCATGAGCAAGGCCGTGGATCGCGGTGAAATTGTTGGGCGCTCGGACGTGATGCAGGAAGTTTTCCGGCTCGTCGAGCAGGTCGCGCAGGCTCGCTCGACAGTTCTGATTACTGGTGAGAGTGGAACCGGCAAAGAATTGATTGCAAAAGCAATTCACGAGGCAAGTCCGCGTGCCGCCAAACCCTTTGTAACCGTAAACAGTTCGAATATTCCATCTGAACTTCTCGAATCAGAGCTCTTCGGGCACACCCGTGGCGCCTTCACGGGTGCCGTGGCTGCCAAGAAAGGGTTGTTCGAAGTGGCTGACGGCGGCTCGATCTTCCTGGATGAAATAGGGGACATTCCGCCAGAAACCCAGGTTCGTTTACTGAGAGTTATTCAAGAGCGCGAGTTCACACCTCTGGGAGACACTTCACCGCGAAGGGTCGATGTGCGGATCATCGCAGCCACGAACATTGATCTGAGGGAAGCTGTAAGACAGGGGACGTTTCGTGAAGATCTGTATTATCGTCTGGCAGTCGTGCCAATAGAACTTCCCCCTCTCAGGGATCGTCGCGAAGATGTTCTCCCGCTGGCGCAACACTTCATAGACAAATACAACGAGGAGAACGGACGGAACGTATCAGAACAGATTGCGCCGGACGTATTGGCACTGCTCGAGGCTTATTCATGGCCGGGCAACGTGCGCGAACTCGAAAACGCGATTGAGCGGGCAGTTGTGATTGCGCCCGGCGACGAGATTACGCGCGAGTGTTTGCGTCCCGAGATAGCAGATCCACAGGCAGTCATTGCGTCGGCCCAGGAAGGATCAAGCGTGGCCGCGGTTCAGGACATAGGACGTGGGGTCAACTTCTACGATGAAGTCCGTCGTTTCGAAATTGATCTAATCCGGCGTGCGCTGGAGCAGACCGGTGGACACCAATCGCGCGCGGCGCGGCTCCTGGGAATGAATGCGACAACTTTGAACTCAAAGATCAAGACCTACAACATCAACCTACGACCTTGACGGCGAATGGGCGAGTCGGCGAATGGGCGAGTCGGCGAGTATACCGCTTGGCTCTATCACAATCGTCGACTCGCCGATTCTCCCACTCGCCGACTCTCAATTCATACGCCCTGCTTCTTGCGCAATTTCATATTGAATCCCGATCAATGAACGGATAAGCTACTGGCACGTGAAAAGACGTGACCTCGATGGTTGTCCCGTAACGGGCGCCTTGCAGATGCTCGGCGACAAGTGGACGATGCTCGTCGTTCGAGATCTTGCGAACGGGCCAAAGCGCACGCTGGAACTGCTTTCCGGATTGTTTCCTATCAGCAGCCGAACTCTTGTAGGCCGTCTGCGTGACATGGAGAACGATCAACTCATCGAACGTCACGACTTCGGCGGAAATCCACCGCACGTCGAGTACGCCCTCACTGACCGCGGCCGTTTGTTACTCCCGTTTCTGGATTCCTTAAGGCAGCTCGGTGAACTTCTCGGTTGCAACGAGTGTGAGGACCGGCGAGCTCGGCTGGGTTTCTATTGTGAACCGTGTCCGCTCAATGTGGGTGTAGATAAGGAACCTGAGGTTCCTGTCGTGAGGCGTCGCCAGCGCGACGATTCGATTGTGTTGCTATAAAAGGCCCCACAACCTCACTCTTCACTCACTACCAATTCAGGATCATTCGGAATCAAATGACCATCCGGAGTGATGATCGCGTGATGATCAGGTGTGACGTGTTCACCTTCGATTGTGACTTCTTCGCCGGTTGGCATTCTTACAGGTAGGTGATCCAGGAAGCGTTCCGCATCGATAGCCGCCATACAGCCGGTTCCCGCCGCCGTGACTGCTTGCCGGTAGACTGAATCCTGCACGTCGCCACACGCAAACGCTCCCGGAACATTCGTCGCAGTCGATTTTCCTGCGGTGATGAGGTAACCCCTCTCGTCCATCTCTAATTGCCCTTTGAACAGGTCCGTATTCGGCTTATGTCCGATGGCGATGAATACGCCGGAACAGGGAAAGACCTGCTCTTTTCCGGTCTGCACGTTCCGTAGCACAACTGCCTGGACGCCCTCGACTTGAGACCCGAGAATCTCTACCACCTCAGTATTCCAGATAAACTCGATTTTCGGGTTCTGGAACGCCTTCTCTTGCATGATTTTCGAAGCGCGTAGCTTGTCGCGCCGGTGAACAACGTAAACCTTCGAAGCATACCGGGTGAGAAATGTGGCTTCCTCCATCGCTGTATCGCCGCCGCCGACGACTACGAGCGTCTTATTGCGGAATGCCGGCAGTGGTCCATCGCATGTCGCACATGCGGATACGCCGTTGCCGCCAAAGCCGTTGGGCACTTTCGCTTCCCCAGGAATGCCGAGCCACTGCGCAGACGCACCCGAAGCGATGATCAAGGCCTCTGTAATGATTTCTAAATCATCCGTATAGAGATGAAACGGCCGTTCCGAAAGGTCGACTTCTCGAATCCATGTTTCGAGAAACTCAGTACCGAATCTCTCTGCCTGCGCCCGAAATTGGACCATCAACTCCGGCCCCTGAATGCCTGAGGCAAATCCCGGATAATTCTCGACGTCGGTTGTGATCATCAATTGGCCGCCCGGCGTCGTTTGCTTCTCAGCGTCCGGAGGCGCATCGACGAGCAGCGGCTTTAAGCTTGCGCGCGCACTGTAAACCGCGGCGGTGAGTCCCGCGGGACCAGAACCGATGATGACAACATCTTTCTTGAGCGTTAAGGTAGCCATTTTCTGAGTTTCTTTCCTCGACGAAAGTTAGGTTTGTTGAAGCCCGAAACTCCACTAAATGCACCGAAGTATGGTCTTTCAGCTTACCCTATAGTATAACTACTGATATTGAAGTTAGTCGAACTAGGGCTTGTAAATGCGAAGGCTCGGCACAGGAGAGTTTCCATATCGTTGAAACAAGGCACCGATCGGAAAGCGATTAAAACGGTAGCCGTCATCGGCGCTGGTACGATGGGACACGGCATTGCCCAGGTCGCAGCCGCCGCCGGCTACCTGGTTCTTCTCCGAGACGTCAATCGCGACGCGCTCGCTCGGGGCATTCAAAACATAGAACGCAACCTGACGAAAGGAATCCAGCTGGCAAAGCTCACCGAGGCCGAGCGCGATCAAACACTACAGCATATACACGGCACGACACGGCTCGAAGATCTGGGCGAAGCTGATCTCATCATTGAAGCCGCACCCGAGCAGCTCGAACTGAAGCGACGGATTCTGGAGCAACTCGAATCGAATTCAAGTCGCAATTTCATTTTTGCCAGTAACACCTCTTCACTGTCGATTAGTGCAATTGCCGAGTCATCAGCTCGTCCCGAAAATGTTGTAGGTATGCACTTTTTCAATCCTGTGCATATCATGCGACTGATCGAGATTGCGGTGGGAAAACAGACGAGTGAGGAAACGGTTGCAGCTGTTTACGAGGTTGCCCGCACTCTCCGCAAGGATCCGATCGTCGTTAAAGACGCTCCTGGCTTCGCATCGAGTCGTTTAGGCGTGGCATTGGGCCTCGAGGCTATGCGCATGCTTGAACAGGGTGTCGCAAGCGCGAAAGATATAGACACGGCAATGGAGCTCGGCTACAACCATCCGATGGGTCCTTTGAAGTTGACTGACGTAGTTGGTCTTGATGTGCGTTTGAGTATTGCTGAGTACTTACATCGAGAGTTAGGTTCAGAAACGTTTCGGCCACCGGAGGTCTTGCGCCAGTTGGTCAGTGAAGGCAAGCTGGGGAAGAAGACTGGCGAAGGCTTTTATAGTTGGCCTAATGACAAAGAGGACGCGCGCCGCGCGCATACTTCTTGAGAGCGTGACGCCCTGTGTTGCATGATATGAGCACTCCCACAAATTTTGAAGAAAAGCGGTTCGCTTTGCGAATGGCTTTGCGCTTGCCCCTGGTCGTGTCGGGTCGCGCAGAAGATGGTTCAGCATGGAGCGAGCCTACAGAAACCGACGATATCTCTACTTCGGGTGCGCTTTTTCACCTGAACCAGAAGGTGAACCGCGGT
>JBKPCC010000157.1:0-39408 GCA_046727215.1 Acidobacteriota bacterium | reverse complement strand
TTGCCAGAAATGGGTCGTCTGTTCCGCAGTCAATATACAACTGCGGAAGTGATGCGGGCGTCACTCCAGCTGCGATTTTCTTCAAATCGTTTTCTTGACGAGTCGTACTGTTCACTGGTCCAAACGTACGCATGATGCTGCCGCCATCCGTCCGCAACGGTGCATTAAACGCGCCGCTGAGCGAACCCGAAAAAGCAAACAACTGCGGGTACTTCAAGCCAAACTTCAAAGCTCCGTATCCACCCATCGACAGGCCTGCAATAGCACGAGCTCTGCGTTCGGGGATCACACGAAAATGCTTCTCTACATCGGGAATCAATTCCTTGATGACGTACGACTCGAATTTCTCGCTCTGGTCAGTATCGCTGTCAGTATACCAACCCTGCTGGCCTTCGGGAGTCACGATGATCAAATTGAGGCCGGCAAGATAGTCCGTAAGTTTGGTATGTGCGATCCATGAAGAATGATCGCCGCCGTGGCCGTGCAAGAGGTAAAGCACCGGGTAGCGTCGACCTGGGACCACATATCCGCGAGGCAGAATTACACTGTAAGGAAGAACTCTGCCTGTCAGTTGGCTGTCCAAGTCTACGTTCTCAACGCGAACGCTGTTAACGCGGACGAAATAGAAGACTGCGAGGACAACGATGAGCGTCAAGACCAGGATTGAGAGTCGGAGGCGCTTCATCTAAGAAAATTTAGAATTTAGAAATTAAAATACTAATTGGATTTCATCATGGGAACCTTTATCCCCTTATCGCGCGCGGTCTTCTCAGCCTCTTCATATCCCGCGTCAACGTGACGAGCTACGCCTATTCCGGGATCATTCGTGAGGACACGGTTCAATCGCCGGGCAGCTTGTTCCGTTCCATCAGCAACAGACACTTGCCCTGCGTGCAGCGAGTAACCAATCCCCACACCACCACCATGATGAAATGAAACCCAACTGGCGCCGCTGGCGGTGTTCAATAGCGCATTGAGAATGGGCCAATCAGCAATTGCGTCCGAACCATCCTTCATTCCTTCCGTCTCGCGAAAAGGCGAAGCTACTGAACCAGTATCGAGGTGATCCCTGCCAATCGCAATCGGAGCTTTCAGCTCGCCTCTCTTAACCAAATCATTTATCGCTTCACCCATTTCAGCCCGTTCACCGTACCCTAGCCAGCAAATCCGAGCGGGCAAGCCCTGAAAATGCACCCGGTCACGAGCCAGGCGTAGCCACCGGTTGAGAGTCTCATCATTTGGAAATAGCTCGAGCGCAAGATCATCGGTCTTGCGGATATCAGATGCATCTCCCGACAGCGCTACCCAGCGAAACGGACCCTTTCCATCACAAAACAGCGGTCTAATGTACTCAGGAACGAAGCCGGGAATCTCAAAAGCTCTCTCACAGCCGGCGTCGAAGGCCTGCTTGCGAATGTTGTTGCCGTAATCAAACGCAACAGCACCGGCGTCTTTCAATGCGAGCATCGCCTCGACGTGCGTTTTCATGGATTGCATCGATTCGGCAATGTAAGCGCCGGGGTCTGTCCGCCTTAAGTCTGCCGCTTGTTCAAGTGTGAAACCTGCAGGTACGTATCCATTCAACGGATCGTGAGCGCTCGTCTGATCGGTTACTGCGTGAACATGAACCCCGCGCCGGACCAGTTGCGGCAATATTTCTGCGCAATTTCCAACAACACCGACTGAAACGGCGCGTCCCTGCTCCAGGGCGTCTTCACAAATGTTCAGTGCCTCATCCAGATTCATCGCGAGGCGGTCACAATAACCGTTGCGCACGCGGCGCTCGATCCTGCTTGCGTCGACATCGATACCCAGAAAGACGGCCCCGTTCAAAGTTGCCGCCAATGGTTGAGCGCCACCCATGCCACCCATACCACCTGAGACGACGAGTCGTCGATTGAGATTGCCCTGGAAATGCTTATCGGCCATCGCGGCAAATGTCTCAAACGTACCTTGGACAATTCCCTGGGTGCCGATGTAAATCCAGCTGCCCGCTGTCATTTGCCCGTACATGATCAACCCGCGACGTTCGAGTTCATGAAAATGGTCCCAATTGGCCCACGCACCTACCAGATTTGAATTTGCAATCAACACTCGAGGCGCATACTCGTGCGTACGAAAGACACCGACGGGCTTTCCAGATTGGACCAGCAGCGTTTCATCATTTTCTAAGGTTTGTAATTCTCGAACGATCGCATGAAACGATGGCCAGTCACGGGCCGCCTTTCCCGCGCCACCGTACACAATTAACTCCTCAGGCTTTTCCGCAACCTCCGGATCGAGATTGTTCATCAAACAGCGCAAAGCCGCTTCCTGTTGCCAGCTTTTGCAAGTTAATTTTTCGCCACGAGGCGCACGTATTCTTTCAGACATAAATAAGTCGCTGCGATCTTTCTTTTTTAATGTGTCCTCTGGCCGTCACAAAAACCAAAAAATCCCACCAACCGCAGAGTTTGTGTCAAAAATCGGGAGGAGGCCACCGGCTCGTCCGGTGGAGTCTCACGTTCCCAGCTACTAACCGCTTGATAGAAAGATTCACCGGAGGCCACGGGCTTGTCCCGTGGAGGCTCACGCTTGGTCCCAATTGAAGACTATTAGCGAGAAGCCAGATAACGTGAGATTCCACCGCGCAAGGCGGTGGCCTCTTCGCTCATTTGCCGTAGCTTTTTTATAGCTGCGAACGTGAGTCTCCCCCGGACAAGCCGGTGGCCTCCGGTCAAGTTTTGGACACAAACTCTGCGGTTGGGGAGTTTCGGTTTTTGCACAGCAAGGCCATAGGGTCCTGTACACCGTTTTTAATTCTCACCCAAAAGTGGATCAAATTCTCCGTCGCGCAGTGCGCTTACAGTCTTTTCAATGTCACCTGACATTGGCCGATCGCTCGTCAATCTGGCAACGTGCCGGCGGACGATTTCATATCCCTGCTTGACACCACGGCCGGGAACCAACGGGAAGCGATATTCCAAGGCTTCAGCTGCCGCAATCAACTCGATCGCGGTCACGTTCTCTGCCAGCTCAACGATTGATCGCAATTTCGTCGCTGCCGTAACGCCCATCGAGACGTGGTCCTCTTTGCCACCGTCCGTAGGAACATTGTCGATGCTTGCAGGATGGGCGAGAACCCTGGCTTCGGCGAGCAGTGATACAGCCGTTACCTGCAACATCATAAATCCTGAAGCAGTCCCCGCCTGTTGCGTGAGAAACGGCGGCAAGTCTTCGTTCGAGTCAGGATTTACCAAACGATCGATGCGCCTTTCGATAATACTCATAAGATCCGTCAGGCCAATCGCAGCGTAATCGAACGCCAGCGCAAGCGGAGCGCCGTGAAAATTTCCGCCTGAAATAACCTCTCCAGTTTCAGCAAAGACTAATGGATTGTCTGTCGCGCTCCCTGTTTCGATCTCTACTACTTCTGTTGCATGAGCCAAGGCGCCACGCGCTGCACCATGCACTTGCGGAATACAACGAAGGCTGTACGCATCTTGGACGCGTGGATCATTTTCGATGTGCGATTGCCGAATCTCGCTGTCGCGCAAAAGGTCGCGCATGTGAGCAGCCACGGCCATTTGATGCGGATGCGGACGCACTGCCTGGATCCTCGAATCAAACGCGACCGGAGTGCCACGCAATCCTTCAAGAGTCATGGCGCCCGCCAAATCCGCTGCACGCGCAACTCGATCAGCGCGATGCAAAGCCAGAGCACCAATCGCGCCCATCGCTTGAGTTCCATTGAGGAGAGCGAGCCCCTCCTTTACTTCAAGTTTTACCGGCGCCAGTCCGGCACGCTTCAGCGCTTCGCCACCTGAGAGTCGTGTTCCTTCGTAAAAAGCTTGGCCTTCGCCGATTACGACCAGGGCAAGATGCGACAACGGAGCAAGATCTCCGCTAGCTCCCACTGAACCTCGCTCAGGAATAACAGGCGTAACTCCTCTTTCAAGCATCGAGACCAACATGTCTACCAGCAGCGGCCGAGCGCCGCTGTATCCACATGCAAGGACGTTCGCACGCAACAACAGCATTGCTCGTGACTCGGCCTCGGACAAAGGCGGACCCAAGCCACAGGCGTGACTCCGAACGAGGTTCTGTTGCAGGTCCAGCAGGTGGGAAGGTTCAATGCGGACGTCTGATAATCTGCCGAAACCGGTATTTACACCATAAACGGTTCGGCCGTCAGCCAGGATTTTGTCGACTACTGCGCGAGCACGTTCCACACGAGCGCGTGCTTCTGCGGCAAAAACGACACGCTCTCGTCCAGTTGCAACCTCTGCTATCTGTTTGAGAGTGAGTCGTTGACCATTAAGAGCGAGCATAGAAACGGAGACTTAGAGCTGTGCGGAATCGTTTGATAGTTTTGTGATTTCGTTAGCCACGCGTCACGGTCTCCTCTTGAGCGAAGCTGTCAGGTGTCTCTGAAATATCGAGGCCCCGAGGAGATCTGTCCGGTGTTTCGCTGATGTCTATTTTCTTAAACTCGCCAGTTGTAGTGGCGGAGCTACGAACGCGCTGACGAGCACGCTTGGCGCGCACAGTCGTGCGTCGTGTAGCTGATGTTGCGGCGCGTGTCGTCCAGCTCGTCATCCTGCGCAACGGCCGCAGCGAAAATTCGTGCTGCGGCAGGACTTCACCAGTCGCCTCTCGTAGTCGTAAGGTCCCTATCGCGAAGATCGCAATTGCCGCGTTGAATATCACTCCTATAGTGAAAACAACCCAGCCAGGAATGATTCCCACTGTCGCCCGGTCAATGAATACGTTGAAATCACGCGCAGGTAGCGGGTGCAGATAGACTTTCAAGTTCCAGCTGAGCGCCAGCAGCGCAAAGATCCAGAGATAATTTCGACGCAAGCGCCTGCCGACAGCTTCCCATTCCGTGATTGTGAAGTGCGGGGTGATTAAGTCCGACGCAAGATGTTCCGCCCAGGCTGCGTCCGCCGGTGTACTTTCCGGCGCCAGAAGCTGAGAAAAGAAGCCTGTTTCAAGTACACGCACGCGACTCGACCAGATCTCATAATACCGGTAGCGTCGAGCTTCCATTAAAAGAAAGATGGCCACAAGGATTGAGTTGATTGGGATGACGAAGTGTGGATTGCTTGGTGAGCTGAACACAAAAGACAGAGTCGCGCCGGCGGTCAACACTGCCCAATTCGTTGTCGTGTCCAGACGATTGCGCCAGGTATTGGAGCGCTGCACTTCGCCGCGATAAAAGTGAATCATCGCCGAATTAAACTCAGCTGGCCCCATGCGACGCAGCGCCGCTGCGAACGCCGGAACAGATTTTTCCTGGCTTAGCGGATCCGCCACAGATGCCGGCCGCAAACGTCCGGTTCCGCGTTCCGTACTCGACGTTCCGCTGCCTCGTTGATGCGGTTCGATGGTCATTGACGTGGTTCGCCTGGGAGAGCTGGCAGGCAGTAGGAGTTCGGGACTCCGGATGCTCATCATAGCACGCGGAGGGCAGCAAGTTCGATTCAAATTGGGTCGTTTCTCAGCATCATCATTCGAAAAAAATCCACTCGCTTGACAGTGTTTGGGGCCGCACCTATAGTTGCTTTTTCGGCTATTTGACGGGCAGATTTGTGGGTATGAGTGTGGCTGAGCTAGAGCGTGATAAGCGGTGGATGCAGCACGCGTTAGCAGCCGCACGCGATGCTCGCGAGAGACTCGAAGTGCCGATTGGTACGTGCGTGGTCAGCGGCGAAACCTTGCTTTCTGTTGCCGGCAATCGAACACGCACCGACTGTGATCCAACTGCACATGCGGAAATCGTTGCGCTGAGGGAGGCTGCGCGAAAAGTCGGCAATTATCGCCTGCCGGACGCGACGGTCTACTCGACGATTGAACCATGTGCGATGTGTGCAGGCGCATTGATTCAAGCGAGGGTAAAACGGTTGGTCTACGGTGCTCGAGATGAACGAGCAGGAGCAGTAGAGTCGCGATTTCGGATTTGCGACACGGTCTTCCTGAATCATCGAATCGAGTTAACGGCAGGTGTTCTCGAGGACGAATGCCGCGAGATCATGCAGGAGTTTTTTCAGCGTAGGAGAACTGAAAGAGAGCCAATAGCGGAATAGAGGGAATAGCGGAACAGGGGAATAGGGGAAATGGGTGAAAACATTTTCTCCCTTTTCCCTCTTCACCGGTTTCCCCCTTTATTGAGGACGGAGAGGTCGCATAGTGGATTAGTGCACCGGTCTCGAAAACCGGAGTGGGTGTAAGCCCACCGTGGGTTCGAATCCCACCCTCTCCGCCATGGAATTGCGAATTTCGAATTGTGAAGTGTGTCGGATTGGTCCTATACGTCGAATAGGTCCCATTCCAAACATGAAAAAACAAAATTCGCAATCTGCAATTCGAAATTCGCAATTCCCCGACGGAGAGGTGCAGGAGTGGCTGAACTGGCAGCACTGGAAATGCTGTGTATGGGGAACCGTACCGTGGGTTCGAATCCCACCCTCTCCGCCATGGAATTGCGAATTGCGAATTTCGAATTGTGAAGTGTGTCGGATTGGTCCTATACGTCGAATGGGTCCTATTCCAAACATGAACACCACAAAATTCGCAATTCGAAATTCGCAATCGACAATTACGTATGTCTGAAGACAACAAACTCGCGATGGAAGAGGCGCGGCGGGCTGCCCAACATGAGGCAGTCAAGTCCAATATTGAAGCCGAAGTTCACGATGAGATTGCTGCTCACGCTCAAAAGAGTGATCGAGCGGAGGAGTCTCAACAGATCCGGCAGGTTGCGGGCGAATTCAGATCGAAGGCGGTCGACGAAGTAGTTCAGACGGAGCGCGAAGTCCAACGCTCTCGTGGTCTGGCCCGAATCTCGCAAATAGTCGATTACATCTTTTATGTAATTTATGCCCTGCTTGGCATGCGTTTCCTGCTGGCGCTATTGGCAGCGCGCAGCAGTGCCGACTTTGTGCGATTCATTGTTGCAGTAACAAATCCGTTTTATGCGCCGTTTCGAGGGATTGTCGCTAGCCCAAGCACCGATAGCGGACATACGCTAATGCTGCCAATCGTCGTCGCGATCATTGCGTATATTTTGCTTCACTTGGCCATCAGCGGTTTATTGCGGCTGGGAGCGCATCGCAAGACAGAAGTGTAGACATTTCCGATTGGCTATCATCAATTGGCAATCGGAAATTGGCAATCGGCAATGTTTATCAGATCCCGGGCTCCGCACAACGCCAGCCTTGTGAACCCCGCCAGGCCGGGAACGGAGCAACGGTAGCAACGGCGGCGTGTGTTGCGGGTAAGTCCGGGGTCTGGCCAAATCGGCGACAGGATTTTACAGAATTGACAGGACAACCAGTAGGCACAAGAGTGAACAGTTAAATAATATCCTGTAAATTTAGTTAATCCTGTCGCGGATTTGGCAATCGTGTTTTTTACCATTCGCCATTTACCATTGACCATTTACCATTTACCCTTCTTACATGACCTATCAAGTCATCGCACGCAAATGGCGACCGCAGACCTTTGAAGAAGTTACCGGCCAGGAACCGATCACTCGCACTTTGCGAAATGCCATTGAGCACGACCGGTTGCATCATGCTTATCTCTTCTCAGGCGCGCGTGGAGTGGGCAAAACGACCACTGCACGGTTACTCGCTAAATCGCTGAACTGTCATAAATCGTCGAAGCCTACTGCAAATCCCTGTCGCACAGACGATCCGAACGCTTGCGCGTCGTGTCGCGAGATTAGCGAAAGCAGATCAATCGATGTGCAGGAAATCGACGCCGCCTCGCATACACAAGTCGAAAATGTACGCGAGACAATAATCGCGTCGATTGGGTTTGCTCCCGCCCGCGATCGCTTCAAGATTTTCGTCATCGATGAAGTACACATGCTGTCGACTCATTCGTTCAATGCTTTGCTGAAAACGATTGAAGAACCGCCTGATCGTGTCGTCTTTATCATGGCGACAACAGAAAAGCACAAAGTACCGGAAACTATTCTTTCGCGCAGTCAACAATTTGAATTCCGAACAATCGCTGCACCAAAGATACTCGAACGTCTGAAACAGATTGCCTCGGCCGAAAAGATCAAGGTTGACGATCAGGCGTTGAGGGAGATAGCTCGGGCTGGTGAGGGTTCGATGCGAGATGCGCAATCCGCTTTTGATCAGGTGATCAGTTTTGCCGGTACGAACATCAAAAAGGAGGATGTTGAACTTGCGCTGGGCGTGGCAGGCGCTGACATCCTGACGCGAGTTATTACTGGGATCGCAGAAAACAATGCCGCGGAGGCAATATCGGTTATCGACGAAGTTGTCATGCGGGGCCAGGATCTGCGCAATTTTTGCCGCGACCTGTTAGCGCACTTTCGCGACCTACTGGTTACTAAAGTTTCAGGTAGTGAAGAGTTGCTGGAAGCAGCTGTATGCGAACCGGCAGACCTTAAACGACAAGCGGCGCTTTTTTCAGAGTCAGACCTGGTCAGGTTCTTTCATTCTCTTGCAGACACTGAAACGAAGTTGAGCAAGGCCGCACATCCCCGTTACCAAATGGAGATCGGGCTCGTAAAGCTGATGGAGATGCGGCGTCTCGAACCGCTGACTGAGCTGTTGGAGCGTTTGTCAGCTTTGGAGCGTTCAATTGGTGCAACATCTCCGCAGGGCAAATCTTCGCCTCCAGGAACACCGCAATCTCCCTCGTCTAAACAACCGCCGCCGGAAAGTGCACGCAGGCCGAGAACAGCGAGCAGTTCTTTCGTCGCCACCGCAGTCAAGCCGGCGCTCGAGAGCTCGCCGGCAATGGATGTGGATATGGAATCGGACCGGTCCGTCCCGCAGATGGAGTCGCCTGGTACATTCGCGACAGCACAAAACCAGACCAGCAGCACGGGTGGCATTGAACGGATCAAATCCGTCCTCGAAACCAGGCGAAAGATGTTTTTGGTTACCGTCTTAGAAGCCGCAAGCGCAACTACAATCTCTGAAAACGAACTCTGCATTGAGTACGCACCAGACGCACGACACTTTCGCGATACCTTGACAAAAAGTGAAAACATAAAGATTCTCCGCGATGCCTGTCAGGAAGTTATTGGCAAAGAGGTCGGCGTCCGGATAATCATTCAAGACCCCGAACTAAACAGTGTGCCTGCATCAAGGGAAGAAGAGGAGCGAAGGGAAAAGCAGTCACTGCGAGAATCGGTCGAACAGAATCCGGTTGTGCAGCAAATGCTTCGCACATTTCGTGGCGAGATTCTAGATGTGCGCCGCGTTGATCCCGACGCCTAGAAACGATTAGCCGCAGATTAACGCAGATAAGTCAAGATCGAACTCTCAAACAGCTCACCTGAGTTTCTGAGAGTCCCTAAGATCTATCGCGTTCCCGGCGTTAATCTGCGGCTAATTTCTTCGAACAAACGCCGATTCCCGGTCGTATACGGTTCGCAACGGAGGTTTCGATAAATGCGCGATCCATTTCTGGCGGGAGTGCTGAGTTTAATTCTTCCTGGCGTCGGCCAAATCTACAATGGTCGAGTTCTCGCAGGCATTCTGTGGCTGATTTTCACCCCGGGCTTCTGGATCGGCACTGGTGGTACGCTTGGCTGGGTGTTCCACCTCATCTCCGCCTGGTGCGCCTACTCCTACGCAAAAGACCATCCCGTCCGGGTTTAGAATGGTAGTTAGTTAACCCGACGAAACCAAAACTCATTTTCCATCGATCAGTTCCACTTCTCATTTTTCATTTATTCAGGGTTTTGTGCGACTTCGTGTGTTTTCGTGGATTGTCCTTTTGGTGTCACCCAAAAAGATCCACGAATTAGCAACAATGGGACGCGGGGACCTGAAACCAAATGACAAATGAGAAATGGAAAATGATCAATGGAAAATCTTGTTCGCCCATTCCCTTTTTCTCCATTCCCGCATTCCCCTTTTTCCCGTTTCTCTCCCTTCATTCGACGGAACCCACCTGCCTCTGATAGTCTTCGCATCAGTCGCAGACCATGAGTGCACAACTTGCTGAAAACCCTCTTCGTGCAGGGATGCGTCTCGAACGCACCGCTGATCCGTGCGCGATCGTCATCTTCGGAGCGACTGGCGATTTGACTAGAAGAAAACTCATGCCGGCGCTACTCCGCCTTTCTCAACAACGCCTGATTCCCGCAGAGTTCGCAGTCATCGGCGTTTCGCGACAAACGCTCACCGATGACGAATTTCGATCAATGATGCGCGAAGCCGTCCTGGCGTTTGGCGACAATGAAGAATTCGATGAATCCTCGTGGTCGAGCTTCGCAAAAGGCTTGTTCTATGTAAGCGGCGTTTTCGATTCTGAAGAAACTTATCAAGCGCTCACGCGACGACTCTCCGAGGTTGAGGAAACTCGCCGGACTCAAGGTAACCGGATCTTCTATCTGGCAACTGCGCCCGAATTCTTTGGCGTGATTGCGAAGCAGCTGGGCGCCTTTAATTTGTCCCAGTCGCCGGGCTGGACTCGTATCATCGTTGAAAAACCATTCGGTTATGATCTCGATAGTGCGCGAGCGTTGAATGACGAATTGGCAGCGGTCTTTAAAGAAGAGCAGATCTATCGCATCGATCATTATCTGGGGAAGGAAACGGTTCAAAACCTCTTAGTATTTCGATTTGCAAACAGCATCTTCGAACCACTCTGGAACCGGCAATACATCGATCACATTCAAGTCACAAACGCCGAGACCGTCGGCGTAGAAGGCCGAGGCAGCTACTACGACAAGGCCGGCGTTGTGCGCGACATGATTCAAAATCACGTATTTCAAGTGAGCTCGTTGATCGCGATGGAGCCGCCAGTATCGTTACACCCGAAAAGCATTCGCGACGAAAAGACAAAGGCGATGCAGTCGGTGCGGCCCATCCCGGAAGATCGGGTCGATGAATTTGCAGTTAGCGGACAATATGGGGCCGGCTACGTGCTCGGAGATACCGTCCCAGGCTATCGCGAAGAACCCGGCGTCGATCCCCACTCAAACACTGAAACGTTTGCCGCCTTAAAACTCTTTTTCGACGATTGGCGTTGGGCAGGAGTGCCGTTTTATATCCGTTCCGGCAAACGTCTACAAAAACGGATCACCGAAATTGCGATTCAGTTCAAAGACGTACCGCATCACCTGTTCACTGATGCTGACAGTCCGTTAGAGCCAAATGTGCTCGTGATTCGCATTCAGCCAAATGAAGGGATTACCCTTCGTTTCGGTGCAAAGTTGCCGGGACCAGCCATGCGCATCC
This sequence comes from Acidobacteriota bacterium, assembly GCA_046727215.1. Taxonomy (GTDB): domain Bacteria; phylum Acidobacteriota; class Blastocatellia; order Pyrinomonadales; family Pyrinomonadaceae; genus PSRF01. The sequence continues at coordinate 28,189 of JBKPCC010000157.1, read as the reverse complement.
GGTGGGTTAGTATGGACTTCCGCTATGGCTCGTCATTTGGAGTAAAGCCTCCTGAAGCGTACGAGCGGCTGTTGCTGGATTGTATGCTGGGGGATTCAACGCTTTACGCTCGCAGAGACATGGTGGAACGTGGATGGGAGATCGTAATGCCGATATTGAATGCCTGGAGGAAGCCTGCACCAGATTTTCCCAATTACCCGGCGGGCAGCTGGGGACCAAAAGCAGCCTTTGATTTGATTGAACGCGATGGGCGGGAATGGCGGAGGTTGTGAACTTCGAAGATCACAATCCATGAAATCACACGAAGAAATACCAGCTGAGAGGTGGTGAGCAAGACCAGTAATGCAACAGATAGAAGTACCTCAGGTTCTGGATGTCGAAGCTGTTGAGCGCGAACTCGCAGTGCTCTGGAAGAATTCTGTCGAACCAGAACCGGACGATGGCGGCGCAGTGATGCGAGCGCGGGTCGCCAACATGGTGATATTTACAACTGACACATCGCGCCTTGATGAGGTTAATGAAACAGTCTGCAACCTGAGTACAGCTCATCCCTGCCGCGCACTCGTCATAGTAGCAGAGAGAGATGCCGCTGATCGCGACATACAGTTGTACATATCCTCGTTTTCAGATACTACCGGTGGCAGACAACGGCTTTGCTGCGAAGAACTTGTGCTTATGGCACAGGGCAAGTTCGTTCCTGAACTGCCAAGTGCAGCGTTGCCGTTATTAGTTTCAGACCTTCCGGTATTTCTCTGGTGGTGCGACGAGTTAACAGAAGACGAGCCAATATTCTTAGACTTCAAAGATGCGGCCGATCGACTAATCCTTGACACTGCCAAATCGCACAAACCGATCGAAACATTGCTTGCGGTAGCTCGAATGTATGGCCAAGCAGGTGCCCATTCGTTAGGAATCAGCGACATCAATTGGGCGCGGCTTACGTCATGGCGTTCTTTGATGGCGAGCTTTTACGATCCCCCGCATTGCAAAGACGTCCTTTCATCACTCGAACACGTCGTCATTGAGTATTCAGCACCGGAAGGTGATGCATCTGCAGTGGCGCCTCAGGCGGTGTTATTTGCGGGTTGGCTCGGCAGCCGGCTGGGCTGGAAACTGTTTACCGAGAACGCAAAAAAATCTGATGCGACGGTCTCGTTTGAAGTTACTGCTAAAGGCCGCAAGTTCACACTGGAGCTCAAACGTGTCAGCAGACCTGCGATGCGACCCGGCAGGCTGGCACAGGCAGAACTAACGACTGAAGGAAAGAAAGCGCGATTCTTAGTATATCGACACGAGAGTGGAGGCCATCTTGAGACTCAAGTCACGATTGACGGCGTCTCGTATCCAGGTCGTGTGCTTCCGGTGAGAAATCGCAGTACAGCGCAGTTGCTTGGTCGAGAGTTGGAGATTATCACCAACGACGATATCTACATGGAAAGCGTTAGAATGGCGGAAAAAATCATCCGGCTGCTTTAATCCTCGGCAGAGCTTTGAACGTGAATAAATTTAGCCGCAGATGAACCCGGATGACGCAGATCAAAGCGGCTTGAAAAGCTTTGGAGAGGTCCACGAAAATGGAGCCTTTCCTTGACCATCTGATCTGCGTTACCCGCGTCCATCTGCGGCTAAATTTTCTCCCCGTTTCGCACATAACTCCTAAATTATTGACACTGCCACAAATCCGTCCGTATAGTTTCCGCTGACAATTTGCACACCGCGACGCTCCCCACGCGTTTCTATTGAGACAATCAGGATGCTGCGCATCGCCGAGCGCTAACCGGTCCGCGTAATAAAACCCGATGACCATGACCAGCTTCCCCTATTCGGTCAAACGGCGCACAATCCAGCTGGCGGTGATCTGTGTCCTTCTGTTCCTCGCCTACGTCAACCCGCAGTCCGCTCAAGCAAAAGACACATGGACCAGAGTTCGGTCCAACAATTTCGTCCTCATAGGAGACGCCAGTGAGCGGGATATTCGTGAGGTAGCTGTCAAACTTGAACAGTTTCGGGATGCATTCAGTCGTTTATTCGGTTTTCGAATTAATTCCACGGCTGTAACGCGTGTAGTCGTCTTCAAAAACAACGAGGCTTTTGATCCGTATAAGCCGATGCACGAAGGCAAACGCGGGAACGTCGCCGGCTACTTTCAGTCGGGTGAAGACGTTAATTACATCACCCTTACTTCTGAAGACCTGGCCGACAATCCCTTCCGTGTAATTTTTCATGAGTACGTACACCTGTTGCTGCATAACACTGTTCGGAATCTGCCGCCATGGTTCGACGAAGGACTTGCCGAGTACTACAGCACCTTCGACATGGCGGACGACGGTCGCAAGGTTTTGTTGGGCAAGGTCATACCGGATCATTTGACGATACTCAGGGAGGGCCCATGGCTGCCATTACAAACCTTACTCGAGGCTGATCGAAACTCGCCTTATTATCACGAGCGAGATAAAACCGGCAGCTTCTATGCAGAATCCTGGGCGCTCGTTCATTACCTCATCCTCAGTAACGATCGAAGACGGCAGCGAGAGCTCGCGACTTTCCTTGATCTCTTATACCAGGGAGCAAAACCGGATCGAGTATTTCAACAAGCATTTCACACGTCTCCACAAACGCTCGAAAATGAATTGAAGGCGTATATCCACCAGAACGCTTTTCCCCAGGCAACAATCGTTTTACCTGAGAAGGTTGCATCAACGACCGCTATCGAGTCTGAGACTATTCCATTAGCAGAAGCACGAGCTTACCTGGGCGACCTGTTACTTCATATCGATCGGCTGGACGAGGCTGCCACTATGCTGGAGCAGGCGATCGCTATTGATCCAAAGTTGTCGTTGGCGCAGGCGGCGCTAGGTGTCGTACGCGTCAAACAAAAACGATTCGGCGCTGCGATTGTGCATCTGAAGAAGGCCGCGGCGCAGGACCCTAACAACTACCTGGTGCACTACTATCTTGCGTTCGCGCTTAGCAGGAGTGCGATGACGGATGGTTTTACCGTAACAACTTATAGTCCGGAATCGCGCGACACTATGCGAGCAGAACTACTGCGAGCGATCGAACTTAACCCCAACTTTCCAGAGTCATATGCACTTCTGGCTTTTGTTAATCTGACGGCTGAGGAACGGTTGGATGAATCGATCGGGATGGTGCGTCACGCGCTGACTCTCGCACCGGGTCGCGACGATTTTATTTTTGTCCTGGCCCAACTTTATATGCGCAAGGAGGATTTCATAACGGCATGGCAGGTGTTGCAGCCGATGTTGAGAGAAAGCGCTGACGAAACAATTCGTCAAAGTGCGCTGACGTTATTGAATTCCATCCAAAAGATTGAAGAGCAACTTAATCGCTTAAAGGCCGCAGGACTTAGCTCTGATTCTCCACGTCAGGACGATGACGCGACGCCAGACGAAGCGTCGCTCGAACCCTTCTTACGCAAACCTCAGAATGGTGAACAGCGTGTACAGGGATTTCTCAACCGGGTGCAATGCACTCCCGGAACAATACTCTTCTCTGTTGAAGCAGGCGGACAAAGCTTAACGCTGCACGCGAGTCGATTGGATCACGTGAGGTTTGTCACGTACACGGCTGGCATACGAGGCGAGATGAGTTGCGGAATGCGACGGCCGCCAAATCCAGTGGTAGTTACGTATCGCCCGGGACGAGAGGATCGCTATCGCACGGACGGCGAGATTGTCGCTGTCGAATTTGTTCCGGCCGATTTCCAACTACAGAATCCATAATAATTAGCCGCAGATCAACGCAGATTACGCGGATAAGAAACAGAGGAAATCTGGTTATGTCGATCTGCGTACTCTGCGTTAATCTGCGGCCAATTTCTTTAACTCACGGGCGCGATGGTTTTCTCACCGGAGGGACTGCGCGCGGAATATCGCCGTCGTCGATCCCGTTTTCCTGGTTCAACTGAGCTTTTGGTGTACCTCGCAGCATCGGCGGCAACCGAGGTGTGGGAATACGCACTGTTGCAATCGGTTGAGTCCGCCTGAGGATCGCTCCCCCACGGCCGGCTACCCAGATGTTCGTACCACCGCGATAAGCAATCGAAAACAGAGACGAACTGGTAATGCTAGGCTGCAACTGCCATGTCTCGCCTGCGTCTTTGCTACTCAAGATTCGTCCCTGATCTCCCGCCACCAAAACGTCGTTGCGATTCGACACGGCCACGGCGAACAGATTGCTCGTGAATCCACTCTCCAGATCTTTCCAGGTCGCGCCACCATCATCCGTGCGAAGAATGATTCCTCGTGCTCCGACAGTGTATCCGCGTTGCTCGTCGGCGAAGGCAATCGCGTATAGCCATTCTTTTAGGTTTTGATCGACTCGCTTCCAGTTTTCGCCTGCATCTTCAGTCCGCAAGATGGTTCCATTTGAACCGACCGCAACGCCATGTTTGTTGTCGTAAAATTTGACATCCTCAAGCCAGTTAAGGGTGCCAACGCGCTGGTAATGCCAGGTTTGTCCGCTGTCCTCCGTACGCAGAATCGTCCCCCGGGCACCTACAATCCAACCTAACTCAGCCGAGATGAAATTGATTCCAAACAGATCTTCATGTGCCTCTACTGTTACAGGCGACCACGTCACCCCGCCATTGGTGGAATGGAGAATCGTTCCGCCATCACCTACTATCCATCCAGTCTTCTCGTCGTTGAAAGTTACAGCATTCAGACGCACGCTTGTGCCGGACGGACGCGTGGTCCAATTCTTCCCGCCTGAGCTCGTAAATAGGACCTTGCCTCGAGCTCCAACGGCCCAACCATGCGAGTTGTCGATGAAACAAACGCTCGAGATATCTTCCCGTCCACCTTCAGTCAAACGTCGCCACGACATGCCACCATCATCGGTGCGTACGACCAGACCATCGGCGCCTGCGGCCCATCCAACCCATTCGTCCGCGAAGTGAACCGTTATCAGTCTCGGATTGGTCCTTACATTGATTGGCAGCCAAATGTTACCGCCGTCACCGGTAGTCAGAATCACGCCGCTTTCACCTGCGGCCCACCCATGTTTTTCATCAGTGAAGAAGACGGAAAAAAGATCCGTGGTTATCAATGCATCCTGATGCTGCCAGGTTGCGCCCGCATCATCCGTTTCGAGGATCGTACCGCGATAACCAACCACCACGGCGCGTTTCGGCGAAACAAACGCGACGCCTGTGAGCACAGCAGAAGTCACCCCGGATTGTGGTTTCCAATCTGCTCCACCATCACTGGTGACAAGCAATGTTCCGCGTGCGCCTACAGCGATACCCGTTTTCGCGTTTGCAAAACTGACGCAAAACAGATGGGCCGATGTGTTGCTATCTTGAGACTTCCAGGTCGTTCCGCCGTCATTAGTGGCGATGATCACGCCAAAAGAGCCAACGGCCCAACCACGTTCAGGATTGTCCCGTGCGAACGTAATGGCAAACAGATGATCTTTGGTCCCGGTCTTTCGTGAAACCCACTTGCTACCGCCGTTAATTGTCGTGAGGATGATGCCGCGCGCTCCGGAAACCACGGCCCGCGACCTGTCTTTCACGTAAATGCTGTAAAGCGTGCTATTGGCGGTCGACTTTTGAACTTCCCACTCAAATCCGCCGTTGTCAGTGCGCATGATGACGCCATCGGAACCGACGGCCCATCCACGGGACTGATCGCTGGTAAATCGGACTGCATTGATCGAATTACCCTGCGGCTTCGGGTTCTGCCATTCCCAGCCGCGCATCGGATCCTGGGCCCACGCCGTTGAGCCAGCAAAATCGCACAGACAAATAGCGAGAAAAAAGAGGAATAAACCGAGATGCAGACAGGTAGGGAGGTTTAAATTTTGTGAGTTACGAGACATTCAGTAGCGGTTCCAGCCGAGGGGGAAGCTTAACTTTACTTGGGAGGCCGAATTATAGACAGCAATCCTCCTAAAGCGAAATGCCGAATTTTTACCGCAGATAACGCCGATCTGAATAAATCACATAAGGATAAGGATATTACGTATTGGAACAGTCAAGGCTTCGTCCAGACCTAAGATTTCAGATCTGCGTTATCTGCGTTAATCTGCGGCAAAATCTCGCTTTCCTCTGGCTCAACGGTTCCCACGGTGTCAACGGCTTCGCGCAGAATCTCAGGTTCCACGTTGCCTGCCGCAGCGATTTTTCTGGCGGCGCGGTCTGCTGCTTCCTGAATTAGGTGGCCTACATGGCCGCGCGTCCACTCCCAGGTTACCTTGTGACGTTCAGCCGCCTGGTCCAACCGTCGCCACCATTCATGATTGGTCTTTCTTTTGAATCGACCGCTCATAGTCTCAACGACATAACGCGAGTCACTGAAGAGATGAACGCGGCAGGGTTCGCGCAACGTCTCCAATCCAACGGCAGCAGCTGCTATCTCGGCCTGTTGATTTGTTGCGCTTCCAAGGTAATTGCCTACCGCTCGCCATATTCCACGATACCCGAGCAGCGCAACAGCCGCAGCGCGCGTCTGTCCTCGGCCGTTTCCAAGGCTCGAACCGTCGCAAAAGATCGTGACTTCCTTTTTCAGCTTACCTTTATCCACTTGCGCCCAAAAAAGTCTTAGCCTCAGATTAACTGGAAAATTTAAAATTTAGAAATTAGAATTTAGGATTTCGTCTCTCCATGTTCAGACCTACCGCAGATACATCGAATCCAGCAACCACACGAGCAGCGTTATGAAGAGGGGAAGTAAGAGTAGGGCCCATCCGCCCCACCTAACAAACCTGCCTGGACTTGGGCCGGTAATTTCTGGGAAGAGCTGCCCATCTTTGTAATACTCACCAATGTCGTCTCCAAACCAGATGAATAAAAGCGGAGCAGCAAGAAACAGAATCCAAACCAAAGCTCCCGCCATGAAATGCGATAAGGATTTAGGCCGGAAAATAATTGGCCAAGTTATGAGATACGCTACTGCAATCAGGAGCGACACAACTCGCTGCCAACTACTCATTGACTTTCAACACTGCCAGAAACGCCTCTTGCGGGATTTCAACGCGGCCTACTTTCTTCATGCGCTTCTTCCCTTCCTTTTGCTTCTCGAGCAATTTTCGCTTGCGGGTAATATCGCCGCCGTAACACTTCGCGATTACGTTCTTTCCCAGCGCCTTGACGGTTTCCCGCGCAATAACCTTGTTGCCGATTGCGGCTTGAATTGGTACTTCAAAAAGTTGACGCGGGATTAGTTGTTTCATCTTCTCAGCCAGCGCGCGTCCCTTTGGTTGTGCTGTACTACGATGCAAAACTAACGATAGTGCATCCACCGGCTCGCCGGCGACGAGAACATCGAGCTTAACCAAATCGCTTTCCCAATAGCCGGCCAGATTGTAATCAAGCGAAGCATAACCACGCGAGACGGACTTCAAACGATCATAGAAGTCCAAAACGATCTCGTTGAGCGGTAATTCGTAAGTCAGCATGACCCGGTTGCTGGCTATGTATTCGAACCCTTTCTGAACCCCACGCTTCTCCTCAAGCAGTGGCAAGATTCCGCCCAGGTGCTCATCAGGAGTCAGAATGGTTGCGCGAATCACTGGTTCTTCAATTTTCAAGATGCGGCCGGGGTCGGGCATTTTCGCGGGCGAATCAATCTCAATTACCTGACCGTCTGAGGTTGTCACCAGATATCGCACTCCGGGTGCGGTCGTAATCAAATCAAGGTTGAACTCCCGTTCCAGTCGCTCCTGAACAATTTCCATGTGCAACAGACCCAGGAACCCACAACGGAAACCGAAGCCGAGGGCGGCCGATGATTCCGGCTCATAGAAAAACGAAGCATCATTCAGTCGCAAACGGTCCAGGGCGTCGCGCAACTCCTCGTACTGATTACTATCCACCGGATACAAACCGGCGAACACCATTGGCTTGATTTTTTGAAAGCCGGGAAACGGCTCCGTGGTTGGGCGCGAAGCTTCTGTGATTGTGTCACCGATTTCTACATCCGCGACCTCCCTTATCGACGCAGTGAGAAAGCCAACCTCACCGATACTCAATTCGTCGATCGGAGTGGGCCGAGGTCGATTTACGCCCAAAGTTTCCACCTGGTAATCGCGTCCAGTATTAAGAAACCGGATCTTCATACCAGGACGAATGCGACCATCGATCACGCGAAACAAAACAATCACGCCCCGGTACGAGTCGTACCAGGAGTCAAAGATCAAAGCTTTCAGCGAAGCATTTGGATCGCCCTTGGGTGGCGGAACATCACGGACAATTGCCTCGAGTACTTCGTTGATGCCTTCGCCCGTCTTTGCGCTTGTCAATACAGCGTTATGAGTTTCCAACCCGATGAAGTGTTCAATTTGTTCGATGGCCTTTTCGGGTTCGGCGCCGGGCAAGTCAATCTTATTGATCACCGGAATCAATTCGAGATTGTTGTCTATGGCCAGATATGTGTTGGCGAGTGTTTGCGCCTCAACCCCCTGAGAAGCGTCAACTATCAGCAGTGCTCCTTCACAAGCTGATAGCGATCGCGAAACCTCGTATGAGAAATCGACGTGGCCGGGTGTATCGATGAGATTTAAGACGTAATCGTTCCCATCGCCGGCGCGATAATCGAGGCGGACCGCGTGAGCTTTGATCGTGATACCTCGTTCGCGCTCGAGGTCCATGTTATCAAGCACTTGTTCCGACATTTCGCGTTCCGTCAGCGCTCCGGTACGTTCGAGCAGGCGATCTGCGATAGTCGACTTACCGTGGTCGATGTGCGCGATTATCGAAAAATTTCGGATCCGAGATGAGTCCATTAATTAAATCACGAGTCGCGAGTCGGGAGTCTTGAGTCACGAATCAGGAGCCTGGACAGTAACTGCGCAGCGTCAGAACGACACCTGACTCTCGACTCCAGACTCCCGACTCCTGACTAGTCATCAATATGGGCTTCAACGTATGCGCGCGCCTTTTCCGGCGTATTGATTGACTGCATGAAGTCCACATTCTTTATTGCCCAAGTGATGTGATCCTTAAGAAACCCCGCATATTCGTCCGTTGAGCTGCCGTCCTCGTTTATCAAGTGCAGCTTTTTCATCACTCGTTGCATCAGTTCCATATCCTGGGTCGCGCCGGCAGCCTGCCACAGTTTATGTTTGGCATCGTCGGACATCGACGACGAGTTTGCGTCTTCGCTGGCGGCACTTTGCGCGTTTGAATTTGAATTTGTGTTAGCTGATGAGTTCGTACTGCGCGAGGAGCCACGATCGATGCCGCTTGTATTGCTTCTATTCGGTCCTACGCCGGATGAGGAGCGGATCATCACAAAGTAGGCTACGCAACCGACGATGACAATGAAGATCAGTCCCAAACAACCAGCCCCGCCACAGCCCAGCGCAATCTTTTGATTTCGAGTCATTTTGTACCTTCATCGTTAGGGAGACTATTCCTGCGCCTTCATCCACGAAATGCAGCGCTTTAAATGACTGCGCATATTCTCACAACTATCGTAATGAATGCGACCGTGGCCCGGAAGAACCCACTCAAAGTCATATTCGAGCAATTTCTCCATCGACCGGATCTGCTCAGGCCATGAATACCAGTTTACACTGCGGAAGGCAGTCAGCGTTTCGCGATTCGGCGACCACGCGAGGTGATCACCTGTGAACAAGAACTTGTTCTTGTACAGCAGAACCATGTGACCCCGCGTGTGACCCGGCGTGGCGATGATTTCCAATTCATCGTCCAAACGCACAGACACGTTTCCCTCAATCACCCGTTCAACGCCCAATCGTCGCGCGCCATCAGCTGCATGCATAATTCGATCGCAGTGAAACAGATTCGCGAAGCGCTGATGGTCAGCAACGTCGTCACGATGAGTGAGAAACATTTGTCGGACGCCACCTTGTTCCCTTAGCCGCTTCACCAGCTGCGTAGCAAACCGCGGGGAATCGATCAGAATGTTTCCGCCTCCGCTTTCGTCGCGCTGAATCAGGTAGCTCCATGCGCCGAAACTGGACTCGGAAGTGAAGCCACAAAAATAAACGTTTTCCGTGATCTTCGATGGAAACGCCTCAACGCCGACGCGGAAGTTGTGCTTATCGTTAGCGCCAATGGATCCGGTGGGACAAGCTACCAAAGACATTAACGCAAGTCTTGATTGCTCCTGAGTTTGTGGCTGCCGATAAACAACGGAATAGTCGCCGGACTCGCGGAAAGTGTCCGGCGCCAGTTGCCGGCAGGTGTCACAATCGATGCACGTAAGATCGACGTAGAAATCTCCAGGGACGTTCTCAGGAAGTCGCTTTTGAATACTCGCCATTACTTAAAACCTTATAAGCATATTCTCGCACCCCATCAGAGTATTCAAGCATGCACGAGATTTAGCCGCAGATTCACGCAGATGGTGATGTTTTCGTGGGTTTTGGTGTGAGTTCGTGGATCCTCTTACTGCTGTCAAAACACAATCCACGAAGTTACACGAAACAACACGAAACATTACCATGTGCGGTAATCTTCGGCTAAATGTTCTTCGACTCACCAAACTTGCGCTGTCGGAACGGTACCACTAAGATACTTCGCAATAATCCACCTATGTTCTTGCTTTTCAGGAGAAGTTCCATGTCATCACCACGTCGTTTTGCCTCAGTAGTCTGCGCGTCACTATTTGCCTTCCTGTCATTTTCGATCGCTTCAAAAGCGCAGAACGGCAATGTTAGCCCGGTCATCAAATCAGCGGAGATCCAACCCACAAAACCAGATATCGAAGTCGGTCAGAAGATTCAGTTTTCTGTTGTGGCCAAGGATGATCAGGGTCGGACGCTCAATGAAAAACCGAGTGTATGGTTTGCCGTACCATTCGATCTCGCCAAGGCTGATGAGAATGGTAACGTCAGTTTTTACCAACCCGGCGAGGTGATGGTCGGCGCGCTCATCGGCGGTAAACCCGTCTTCACGAAGGTAGTCGTCAAGCAAGCTCCTATCAAAGTAATTGATATCGATCCGCTTCCATCGGCACTAACAGTCGGCGGCACTCTTAAAATTCATGCAACGCCGCGCGTGGCAAGCGGCGACCCACGGTCCGATGTGAACATTAAATGGACTTCCGACGATCCAGCGATCGCTAGAGTCGATGCCGCTGGCGTGGCGGTTGGGGTTTCCCCCGGAAAGACCACTTTGAAGGCGTCGTCGGACGCAGCCACCGGAACCGTTACGGTCGACGTGGTAAACGCGTCCGTTAGTAAGCTTTCGATTCAGCCGCAGACGACAACAGCAAAGACCGGTGATGTGATCCGTTTCAACGCCATCTCGCAAGGTTCTGCGGCGAGCTATGCCCCAAGATGGTCCGTTGGCGGTGAAGGCGCCACAATCGATGACGATGGCGGTTTCGTTGCCGAGTTGCCGGGAACCTATCTAATCACCGCTGCAATTGGCGACAAGACGTCGAGTGCATCGATCGTCGTTACGCCGCGAAACGTGGAACGGGATCTGAAAGTCGTGGGGCGCGCACTACTGAAGGACGTCGAAGGCGCGGAGCAGTGGGTCATTGGCGACTATTTGTATTACTCGACGATCGGGGACCGCTTTTTTGTTTACGACATTTCCGATCCCGCAAATCCTAAACTCACTGATACGGTCAAAGTGGACGCGCGAATCATTAACGACATCAGCACCACTGCGGATGGAAAGATACTGGTGATTTCGCGTGAAGGAGCTTCAAACCGCAAGAACGGCATTGCGTTTTACGATACGTCGGATCCTGCTCATCCGAAACCGATATCCGAATACACGGCTACGGTGACGGGAGGTGTACACAGCGCATTCGTAAATGCCCATTACGTTTACTTGACTGACGACGCGACCGGATCGATGCGAGTCATCGACTTTGGCGACGTCAAGAACCCGAAAGAAGTGGCGCGTTGGCAGGTTGAAAATCCTGTAGTCAACATGGTTCGTACTCAGGAAGGTGAAGAAGTCGGAGGACGCTATCTTCACGACCTGCAGGTGAAGGATGGATTAGCTTACCTTGCGTACTGGCGCGATGGCCTGATCATTCTCGATGTAGGTAACGGAATCAAAGGAGGCAGTCCGGAAAAACCAGAGTTCGTAAGTCAACTGCGGTTCAATCATAACGAGCTTTACGGAAACGGCTGGTTGGCAGGAACCCACTCGGTTTTTCGTTACAAGAACTACGTTTTTGTGGGCGATGAAGTGTTTCCACCAATTTTCGACATTCACGGAAAGAAGCGCATTCCCGTACGAGGTATCGTCCACGTGGTAGATGTCTCGGATATAAACAAGCCCCGCAAGGTTGCGGAGTATCCCGTTCCGGAAGCAGGAGCTCACAACATGTGGGTCGACAAAGACATCATGTACATGGGGTATTACAACGGCGGCGCGCGAATCGTCGATGTATCAGGCGAGCTGCGCGGTGACCTGTACCGTCAGGGCCGCGAGATCGGCAGATTGTGGATGGGAGATCCAGCCGGCGTCCATCCGAACATGCCGTTCACCTGGGGGGCTCAACCTCACAAAGACTATGTGTTCTTCAACGACGTCAACTCGGGCGTATGGATAGTGAAGATTGGTGATTTAATCCAGAAGGGCTCGACCACCGCGCCGGGAAGATAATAGGAATTGCGGATTCTATAGGACCTATTGGACCTATACGACCAATTTCACATCAAATTCGAAATTCGCAATTCGAAATTCAAAATTCTTTTCATTTTCCACCCAAACCAAATTCACTAATCAACCGGTGAAGATATGAACGGCTGATTCCTAGTCGTCTCGCGGCCGCAACTTTGTTTCCGCCTTCACTTTGAAGTGCGCTCATGATCATTTTGCGCTTTAGCGCGGCGACGCCACCTTCGAGTGTTGATTCGTCAGCAATATTTACATCGGGAAGGACCCGCAACATCTTCTCAGGCAAAAACTCGAGCCCAAGATTTGGGCCATTGCTCAAAACAACTAATCGCTCCATTAAGTTCTCGAGCTCTCGCACGTTTCCAGGCCAGCTGTATTCCTGCAGACTTTCAATCAAGCGCGGATCGAGCTCCAGAGGCGGCAGACCATGCTTTGATGCCGCCTTAGTTGCAAAGTGCACCGCTAACAATGGAATGTCCTCCTTGCGATCGCGCAAACCTGGTAATACAAGTGGCACCACATTCAGTCGATAGAACAGGTCTCGTCGAAATGTTCCTGCTTCGACTTCCTTCTCGAGATCACGATTGCTTGCCGCGATCAACCTAATATCAACGTTCAATGTCTTCGAACCACCCACGCGTTCAAACGAACGTTCCTGGAGCACTCGGAGCAGTTTCACTTGGACGGTCGCACTCAGGTCCGCAATCTCATCCAGGAAAAGTGTTCCGCCATCAGCGAGTTCGAACCTGCCTTTACGAGTTTGATGCGCCGTGGTGAATGCTCCTTTCTCATGTCCAAACAGTTCAGATTCGATCAAGGTTTCGGGCAAAGCCGCACAGCTCACTCCGACGAATGGTCCTTCGGCGCGTGGACTCTCAGCGTGTATCGCACGTGCGACCATTTCCTTGCCGGTGCCATTCTCGCCAATCAACAAAACAGTCGCGCTGGTGGCCGCTACTGAACGCGCCTGTTTCACAATTTTTTCCAGTGACTGGCTTGCACCTAAGAGATCTTTAAAGCCCTGAGACCGGGTAAGCTCATCGCGCAAGCGGCGATTTTCAATCTCAAGCTGCCGCATCCGCGTCGCCTGATTGACAATGTGCAGAATCTCAGGCGCATCCAATGGTTTCTCAAAAAATCCATACGCACCTCGCTTGACGGCTTCAAGCGCTGCGCTCTTGGCGTGACTGCCCGTAATCACCACAACTTGGATTGGAGGATCTTCGGAACGAGCAGCATCGATGATCGCTAAGCCTTCTGAAATGTCATTCGTTCGTGGCGGTAAGTGCAGATCGCTTACGACAACGTCGATGCCTTCGCGCTGCAGCAGTGGCAAAGCATCCGAGCGCGATGCTGCCTGCAACACGCGATAATCAGACGCGAGCGCCCAATACAGCCCGCTGCGAATGGCATCGTCATCGTCAACTATGAGAACCGTTCCTTTAGCGTGGTTGTGATTCATTGTCATGCGGACTTGACGTGCGATGCCGACGGTTCCCTTCCGGCTCAACATTCGAAACTATTCCGGGCTAGATTTTTTGGGAGGATCGAGGACAGGCTGTTTGACAACGGCCCCCCATGAGCCACTGTCTGCGTCCTCAGATTGCTGCCGATGGTAGCACGATGCGAAAGGTTGTACCAATACCCTCGTCCGATTGCACTTGAATGGACCCGCCATTCGCGCGAACGACTTCCCGACAAGTATAAAGACCCAGCCCTACCCCACTCTTCTTGGTCGTAGCGAAAGGCCGGAACAGCCGCAGCTCGATGAACTGCGCACTCATGCCGCGACCTGTATCAGTAACTGTGAAGAAGACCCTTCTAGAGTTTTCCGCGCCTGCCGTAATAGTCAACTTGCCTGAGCCCTTCTCATTCATAGCTTCAATCCCGTTTATAACGAGGTTCTCTATGACCTTCTCCATTCGTTCAGCATCAACAAGGGCATAAACGGGTGCGGCAAGGTTTATATCAATGTCATATTTTCCGCGCACTGGTTCCGTAATCACGCCCGCAACACGCCGTAGTAATGCAGTAATGTCAGTGGGAACGGGTCGACGATGTTCTCCACTCAAAGTTGTAACCGGATTGGTAATCCGAGCCACGAGCCCCTTTAGTTTTTCTGTCGCCAGGGTAAGCGACTTCATTGCGTCGGCGCGAAACCTCTCGTTGTGAAAATGGACTTCCATGTTACCGACGATCAAAGACAACGCCTCGATTGCATTCTTCAGGTCGTGCGTCAACATCGCCGAAAGCCGCACAAAAGACTCAAACTGTCGGGCCTCCGCTTCGCGCGCGAGCTGCTCACGCAACCGCTCAGTCATCAGGTTTATGTTCTCGGCAATGACCTTTGCCTCATCACCGGAGCGAACATCAATGCGATGATCGAGTTCGCCCTTAGCGATCGCGGTCACACCTTGAGTGACTTTGCTTATCCCTCGATTCTGTCGTTCCCAGTATCTGGTGAGAACGACGGCCGGCACCACGGCGATCAGAAATGACAGAAGTACGCCAATCCAGCCAATCCGTTCAGCGGCTGCGGTGGCTTGCGCAGAGCTCATCGCCACGGCTGCGATGACTTGAGTCCGGGGCAACGCCGTAAACACCGCGAATTCATCTTGCCCGTCCGGCATTTTAAAATTTGTTGTTCCTTCGCGAGTTGCAACCATTGTTTGAGCAGTCTTGGCGAACGTCGGCAACACAGTGGCAACAGGCTGGTGCTTTACCGAATCGTTTGGATGATACAGCACCACACCTGATTGACTGAGCACGATGACAGTTGGGTCAAAACGATTGTCATTCGTTCGTTCAATTGCCGCAGCAGCCTCTGCCAGGATTGAATCGACGTTGATTTGTGCGACGAGTGCAGCCGCCGGAGATTCCGCTCTGTCCTCTGCGAGTACTGGGGCGGTGTATACCTGAGTGGCCCCGAACGGAGCTGTTGTCAGACCTGATTCTAGAAGAGATGGTTTGTTTAGTGTCCAAACTCTTTCGTCGGGTTGGGGTAAACCGCCTGTCAAATTACTTGTATTAATTCTCACCGCTTCGGATCCTTTGCTAGCCGTACTTCGTTCGGCTAGGAAGAGCGGCTGCTTGTTTGCTCTAAAGCAAACCAACCGTTCTATATGCTTTGGCGCGTTCAGAACGGATGAGAGGGTGAGTTTTAGGTCAGTCGGCACGTCATCCGAGTCGCTGCTTCGCCGATCTGACAATACATTTGAGATGTGCTTGTTTGCTGAGACAAATGTTTTAAGCGGAGCTGACTCGGCCAAAGATAGGATTTCTTTTCCGTCGTCTTCCAGGAACCGGTTTACTGAGGCCGTAAAGAGGGCGAGATGAGTTTGAAGGTTCTTTTTCTGCTGAGATTGAGCTGCGTTCACCGCAACCCAGAAATTTATCGTTGCCAGCACGAGCAGCGGGAGCAGGCAGATCATGAAGCAGGTAAGAAAAGGTCTTGGCCGTATCACCAACGCGACCTCCTGACCTTGGAGAGCGACGAGTCCTCGCCGCTATTCGGGTCACCGACATTCAACCATAAAAAGCGAAGATAAGTCGCACTCCAAAGGTCCTTTCACACTGGCAAGCGATTGAATTCCTTTAACAGCGGCGCGAGGTTACTAATGATTTTCTCATGCGCAGCCCTGTTGGTTGCTACGATACCATTCCGGTTCTGCACATCGCGAACGTTGTAGCGCAATGGGCCGCCAAATAGATCCGTTAGCCGACCTCCTGCCTCCGTCAAGATCACTTCAGGCGCACACGTATCCCATTGTTTCGTGCGCGAAGACAAGTGGATGTATAGATCACATTGTTGCTCGATGATGAGTCCGACTTTGATTCCGACCGACCCGCGACGCACTTCGTCTTTAAAATCAAATGCTTTCACGACTCGATCCATTCTGGGACTGCGATGCGACCGGCTCGCTGCCAATCGCATAGTATTGATTTTGGTGTTATTCGAGACAACTGCGAGTTCAGGCGATTGGTTTGGACGTTCGATCCACGCACCCTGTCCGTGCACAGCTCTGTAAAGAACTCCAGGCAGCGGTTGATAAACAACTCCGAGAATTGGCTTCCCCGCTTCCACCAGTCCAATCTGAACTGCGAAATCGCCGTCTCCGGCAATAAACCCGTTCGTGCCATCCAGTGGATCAATCATCCAGACGCGCTGTTTTTCTAATCGCTCTGCAGTATCTTCGGATTCTTCAGCGAGGATCCCGTCGTCAGGGAATTCGCGCAGCAAACGTTCCACTATCAGATGATTAGCGACTCGATCCGCCTGAGTCACCGGCTCGCGATCGTCACTATCATACTTTTGTTCAATCTGAAGCGGTCCACGATAAAACTCCAAAATCACTTCGCCTGCCTCGCGTGCGACGTCAACGGCGGCGCGCAGTTCATCGGAGTAATCAGACCGGCCCAATGTTTCAGTCATCTAGTGGTGTTGTAGATTGCGTCAGCTGTCCTCGACGGCCTGTGCAGCCGCGCGAATGATGTTCAGCGTTTCGTCAATGTCTGCTCGTGTCGTACGAAAATTTACGATACAGATTCTTAAAGCGAATTGGCCTCGGACTGTGGCGTTTGAAAGGTACGCTTTCCCCCCTCGCTGCACACTAAGCATGACACGAGTATTCAGCTCGTCCAGGCTTTTATTGATTTCACTTTGCTGAGCCCCGGATGTCGAAACCATTTGCTCTCTTATAGACCGCGTAGACCGCGGCACGTAACGAAAACAACAAATGCTTAACTCAACGGGCGCCAGTAATTCGAAGTCTTCGGAGACTCGAATCTGCTCTGCAAGATACTGTGCAAGGGCATTATCGTCGCTGATCGCTTCAGCCAGTCGCCGAGCGCCGTAGTATTTGACCGCAAACCAGACTTTCAAGGCCCGAAATCGCCGCGAAAGTTCAATGCCATAGTCCCAGAAAGCAAACGATTCTTCCTGTGAACCTTCCAGCACCTTAATGTAGTCGGCCTCATTCGCGGAAAATGCGGCTCTCACGATTTGCTCGTCGTGGAACAAAATACAACCGCAATCAACGGGCGTATAGAGCCATTTGTGTGGATCCAGCGAAACTGAGTCTGCACGCTCTATACCCCGGAAGAGCGAGCGCTTGGTTTCGTCGAGCGCACCAAGTGCGCCGTAGGCCCCATCGACGTGAAACCACAATCCAAATTCCTCGGCCACGTCCGCCACGGATTGCAGCGAATCAACAGCGCCAGTGTTAACGGTACCCGCGCTGGCGACCACGCAAAATGGCGCCAAGCCACTTTGCAAATCTTGTTCAATGGCTCGCTGCAATTCGGGAACTTTGATGCGAAACCGTTCGTCAGTTTGGATCGCGCGCACCTGTTTGCGACCGATTCCCAAAACATCAGCGGCTTTGGGAATTGACATATGAATCTGGTCCGACGCGTAGATGACCATGGGTGTGTTGCTGCGCCACAGGCCATCATGCGCCACATTTCCTTTAGCTCGTGAACGAAGGGCAATAAGGATGGCCAGCAGATTTGCCATTGAGCCCCCACTGGTAAGCAATCCGTGCGCATCGTCGCCATATCCAATCAGCGAGCCCAGCCATCGGACTACCAACCGTTCAATTTCTGTGGCGGCGGGACCTGATCGCCATGACGTAACACTCGAATTCAAAGTCGATGCGAGAAGATCCGCAAAAATACCTGCGGGGTTAGCGGGTGAAGCTACGTAAGCGAAAAATCTTGGATGCCCGTTATGGCGGCTGCCGTACATGATTCTTCGGCAATCTTCGATCAGTTGTTCGAGCGGTTCGGGATCAACAGGCAATTCGGAACCGAGAAGTCTCGTGAGCATGCCACCAGCGGTGTCTGGAAAAACCGGCAGTTCCGAAATCTGGTTCAGGTACTCAGTTGTGAGCGCGACAGTACGCGAGGCGAGATCGTGCAAAGCATCGGCTGGAACATCGAGCGACGAATGTCGATCGTATCCTTCCCGTGGCGATGCTCTTTTCTGTTCGGTCATTTGATAGGAGGCGCGATCCCTACCAGAATTGAGAGTCTTTCAAAACCTTCATTGCGGACGCCATGCGGAATCCCGGCCGGTGCAATCACGAGCATGCCTGTACCGGCTGACCGCGTTTCGTCGGCAACGGTAAAGATTCCGGTGCCGCTCGTCACGAAGTAAAACTTGTCAGCGTCTTCATGCGCATGGACAGCCTGGGCCTGGCCGGGTTCCAGACAATTCAACCCAATCGTCACGGCGGTGCCTTTCCATAACGTTGTCTTAAAGAATTTTTCGGCTTGTGTGCCCTGGAACTCTCGCCAGTCCAGAAAGTAATTCATGATGCCCGCTCTTTAAAGTAAGCTCGACTCAAACTATCATGGCCGGAATGAACCATGAAGCGCGCTTGCGACCTGATCGCCGGCCTCGTATAGTTCGTATACTTCATGGGCGGCGGTATTAAAAAGATTCAACTATGACAATAACCGGCTGTGCAACTGCAGACGGAACATTTCGTTACATTGAGCGCTTCAAAGAGCTCGCAGCAGAGCGTCACTTCAGGGACGCACAGGGCCTCCATCTTTCTTCGATTGGCATTGGTACATATCTCGGCAACCCAGACGACAGTACGGATCGCAACTACGCAGAAGCAGTAATCAGAGCTGTGGAGCTTGGCGTTAACGTCATCGACACAGCCGCTAACTATCGCTGTCAAAGAAGTGAACGATCGATCGGTCGTGCTCTGCAATTTCTTACGGGTGAGCATTCCTTCGGCCGAGACGAAATTGTGATCTGCACCAAGGGCGGATATCTACCATTTGATGGCGCGCCACCAAGAGATGTTCACGCGTACATCGAAGAAACTTTTGTCGGGCCCGGTATTGCGACGTTCAGTGACATCGTGGGTGGCAGCCATTGCATGACGCCCGCATATCTACAGCATCAATTGGATCAGTCGCTGAAGAATCTCGGCCTTACCTGCATTGATGTTTATTACGTTCACAACCCTGAATCACAACTCAGTTTCATTTCAACAGATGAATTTTATTCAAGGCTGCGCGAAGCTTTCGCATTATTGGAAGCGAACGTTGCCGCTGGAAAGCTAAAACACTACGGCGTCGCAACATGGGACGGTTTTCGAGTTCCCGCGGATTCACGTGAGTATCATTCGCTGCCTCGAATGGTGGAGTTGGCCAAGGAAGTGGGCGGCACGTCGCATGGCTTTCGTTTCATACAATTACCCTACAACCTGGCCATGCCCGAGGCTTTTACCCTGCAAAATCAAACATTAGGTGACTCTAAGGTTTCGGTTATCGAAGCCGCTGCGGACCTTGGCATCACCGTTATCGCAAGCGCCTCGATTCTTCAGGGGCAAGTCGCGCGCGGTTTGTCTGAAGATCTGCGCGAACAGCTCGGGTCTTTGGCGACAGATGCACAGACCGCCATTCAATTCGTTCGGTCGACGCCAGGTGTTACAACTGCCCTTGTCGGAATGACTCGGTTGGAGCACGTTGAAGAGAATACCCAATTGGCGCGAGTAGAACCGCTTCCACAAACTGATTTCTTTGGAGTGCGGTGACTTGTCACCGCTTTTAGAGTGCGAAACAACCGCTGTATTCGAAAATAAAGATATGAGCGAAAAAAGATTCACTTCATTCGAGGAGTTCTGGCCATTCTACGTCGCCGAGCACAGTCAACCGCGTACGCGCGCGATGCATGCAGTGGGTACTACCGTCAGTGTTGGTTGCGCTCTGGCCTTAATCGCGAAACGCAAATGGAAATTGCTGCCGCTGGCCCTCGTGCCGGGTTACGGGGCCGCCTGGATCGCTCATTTTTTTGTTGAGAAAAATAAACCCGCCACCTTTGAGTATCCACTCTGGTCGTTTATCGCCGATTACAAAATGATTGGTATGATGATCGCCGGAACCATGGATGCCGAGATCAAACGCATAGCAGTGACAAATGAAGTGGGGCTTCTTACGAACGAAGACGTTGCCTAAAAACAAAAACAGCCTCAACGATTCCTCCCGTTGCCATGCAGTATAGAATAGTGACTGTCGATGCGAGGCAACGTCCCCATTCCTGAAATTCCTCACGCCGAAGATATCTGGTTAATTGTGGCGATCACTTCGGTGCGCCAACGGCGAACGCAGCAAGGAAGACTGTTCTGCGATGCCGTTGCCCGCAACGCCTCGGGCTCGCTCGCCCTGAAGATCTGGGGTGAAACGCTCGAGATTTGGAAGGAGATCAAACCAGGACTTTGGGGAATCACCGGCAGGCTGGAGAGTTTTCAGGATCGAACTCAGTTTGTGGTGGCTGAGTATCGTCCGGTATCGCTGGCGCAATACCGAGAACACCAGGGAGTGGATCCAGTATTACCGCGGGCATTTACGATGGACATCGAGACATTGGCTTTGCCCGACTTTCGCGAGCGCGTCGGTCCCCAGCTGGAACGCACCTTCCGCCTCGGGCAAATGCGACTCGAGCAACAGCAACGGTATCTTGAAGACATCGCGGCGGAGGAAGAGCGCTGTTATCAACTGGGCGCGCTCAATGCCGCGACTGGCCGTGTGCTTTCCATTGCGGTACACGTCGGCCCAATGGCAGGCATGGATTTCGGCGAGCTGAACATCGTTGACCGAGAATACGTCTTCGGCATCGATGCAATGTCAAATGAGCGAAGCGAAGCGGAAGCTCTAACCGGGTTTCTCAAATTGCTGAAGGACTACGATTGTGAAACGGACGAAATCGTCGGACACAACATTTTAAGTTTTGACCTCCCTTTTATTTTTCAGCGCTGCTTAATTAACAACATTGCGGTACGCCCGTTTGTAAATCTAAGCGACTACAACGTCCGAGGCGTTTTCGATACGATGCGACATTGGTGGCTCGGTGATCGACGTAGCAGGGTCAGCCTGGATGATATCGCCTGGGCGCTGGGAATTCAGTCGAGTAAGACGTCCGAGGTCGAGGGAAGCAAAGTATTCGACCTCTACCAGGCCGGAAGGCTAACCGAAATTCGCGAATATAACCTCAACGATGTTCGCGTCACGCGAAAGATCTATGAACGCATAGTAGCGTGTTTTGGCAGATGACGATGATTCCTGGATTTAGCTCCTTTCTTGTGATTTAGCTTGTTTTCGTGTGATTTGGTTGCTTTTAGTTTCGTGGAATCGACAGTGTTTCATTTTTGCAACAGCTTTGATAAGATCCCAGCAGGATGGAAAACAATCTCATGTTGATCTTGATGCTACTGACCGGTATCGCCGTTGGGGCCGTGGCGGTGTGGTGGACCTTTCGCACCCGAGTTGCTCACAGTTATGAACTCGGACGGTCAGAAAATTCAACTGCTCTCGCGGCGTACCAGGAACGTCTTGCCGCACGCGAGCAGGAACTAGTATCGCTGAAGGATCTTCGTTTCAAAGAAACCAGGGAACGTGATCGCCTTCAGGAACAAATCACAAAACTCAGCGCTCAACTCGAGGGAGAGCGACGCGCAGCACACGAGCGAAAGGAATCGTTTCAACAGGCGGCCGATGAATTGGCAACAAAGTTCAAGGCACTATCGCGCGACGCCCTAAAAGACAACAACCAGTCTTTTCTCGAGCTCGCTCGAGCCACGCTGGAAAGGTTTCAAGAGACGGCGAAA
Organism: Acidobacteriota bacterium; assembly: GCA_046727215.1. Taxonomy (GTDB): domain Bacteria; phylum Acidobacteriota; class Blastocatellia; order Pyrinomonadales; family Pyrinomonadaceae; genus PSRF01. Next base: position 5,989 of record JBKPCC010000157.1, on the reverse strand, counting down.
GGCGATCTTGAATCGCGTCAAAAAGCCATTGACCAGTTGGTGCGACCCCTTAAGGAGTCTTTGGAGAAAGTCGACGGCCGGATCGGAGAAATTGAAAAGCAACGAGCAGGCGCTTACTCGGAGTTACGCGAACAAGTAAAGGGACTCGCCACGTCTCAGCTGCAACTGCAGAATGAAACCGGAAATCTCGTGAAGGCATTGCGGACGCCACATGTGCGCGGCCGGTGGGGCGAGATTCAGTTGCGACGCGTTGTCGAGCTCGCGGGTATGCTGCATTACTGCGATTTCGTCGAACAGGAAACCGTAACCACGGATGACGGTCGCATTCGACCAGACGTGATCGTTCATCTACCGGGAAATCGCATAATCGTAGTGGATTCAAAGGTCCCGTTCGAAGCGTTCTATGAATCGATTTCAGCGCCGGACGAAGAGACGCGACTGCAGAAAGTCAAAGAGCATGCGAGGTTGGTACGAACACATATCGTCGCACTTAGTCGAAAATCGTACTGGGAAAGTGTGCAGCCGACACCCGAATTTGTCCTGCTGTTTCTACCCGGCGAAACATTCTACAGTGCAGCACTCGAGAATGATCCCAAGCTGATTGAAGACGGTGTGGGACAGGGTGTGATCGTTGCGACGCCGAGCACGCTTATAGCCTTATTGAAGGCAGTCTCGTATGGATGGCGTCAGGAGCAGATGGCCACCAATGCTCAAGAGGTAAGCAAGCTTGGCAAAGACCTGTATGATCGACTGAGAACATTTACGAACTATTTTGCAGAAATCGGAAAGGGTTTGGATCGCGCGCTCGAGTCCTATAACAAAGGGGTTGGTTCGCTCGAAGCTCGCGTCCTGGTCACCGCCAGAAAATTCAAAGAGCGTGGAGCGATCAGCGGGGAAGAGATCGAAACAGTTGAGCCGCTCGATAAGACCGCTCGGGCATTGAGCCTTGATGAAGGTGGCTTGTTTCCCGATCTCGTAGCTGCGGAGAGTGACGCGGCAGAAGAAGAAGAGTTGCCTCTCCTCGCAAATAGTTAACCGCATCATCCGCAGATTACACAGATAAAAAGGCAGAAGGCAGTAGGCACCCAAAGGTAGAAAGCAGGAACAGCGAAAAGAACGTAGAAAGCAGAACGCTTACTATCTACTACCTCCTTGTACCTTGTCCCTTTGTCTCCGTTCTGCCCTCTGCATTTTTAATCTGCGGAATCTGTGTAATCTGTGGATGCAAAATCGGATGAAAAGAATTTGGCTCGGCCCAGTGTTAGGTAGCAACCGGTCGCGGCTCATCGAACGGTGCGCCGGTTTTGTGTCGGAAGGTAAGAGCGACAGCTTCCTTTATCTAACTGCGTCTCACCCACTGCTCGAATTAGTTACACAAGGTCTACTCGACGGTCGCACAAATCACGGAGTATGGGGCGAACTTCCCGTCTATCTATTCCGCGGCTTTGTCCGGCGGATTCTTTCTACGGCAGTCGATGAGGGCGGCCATGTGTTCGCGCCCCGCGTGCCGATCGACCGTGAACAACTGCCACTCAAGCGAAGTCTGATTGCTCAGATCCTCAGACGATTACACGACAGTAAAAACTTAAAGGCGCTCGGACCTGTCGCCAATCGAGAGGGCTGCGTCAATACCGTCTGTAGCTTGATTGGCGAACTCGAGCGCGCGGCCCGAACACCATCTGAACTCGCAGAAATCGTTGCAGCGCGGATTGAAGATTTGGCGCCTCGCACGACAGAGAACGGTTTGCCCAAGCAACTCGACTTCGATCGTGAGGTCTCACTCGTTTATTCCATTTATTCCGAACTGCTCGATAAGAACGCGTTCACTGAAGAAGACTCGGACCAATTGCGAGCGCTTTCGGTGCTGAAGGGGTCTCTCGAAAATCAGCCTGCTCATGTACCGTGGTTATGCAACGTGAAACTTCTCGTGCTTGACGGATTTTTTGATTTCACGCCGGTTCAAGGCGAAATCCTACGACAGCTGATTCCCCAAATACCCGAGGTCATCGTCTACCTCAATCATGACGAGCGCAATCCAGAGATCTTTCTTCCATTTCAGGAAACGATAGGACATCTTTGCGGCATCGATGATTTTGAACAGGAAATAAGCAGCCAACAGATATCAACGAGTGGCGCGCTCGCAAACCTGCGTGAGCGTCTGTTCAATCCAGCCCTTTCAACACAACCAGATGAGACAACAAAACCTGCCGTTGTAAGCGACCCGAGTCCGACTGAGGTAGAGAATCAACAATCACAAATCCGGTATTTCGAATGCGGAGATCGAGATACTGAGATTCGTACCATTGCCAAGGAAATAAAGCAGCTCATCATTTCTGAAAAATACCAACTGACCGACATTGCATTAGTAGTTCGTCAGCGTGCTGCGTATGCCGACACGATTTCCCGCGTGATGGCAGACGAACACATTCCCTGCAACCTGTCTGCACATGTGCAGGCGAATGACGTACCTGCAAACCGCGCAGTTCTCAAATTACTAGCGCTGCTCGAACAAAATTCGCAAGAGGATGCTGCGACTCGAATCTCGGATCTTGGTGATCTCATTAAGTCTGAGTATTTCCGTCTCAACAATGAGATTGTTAACAATCTCTGGTCGCAGTTCCTTGAAACCCAGCTTCACTTGTTGGGTGACAGCTGTAAGAACCTCCGGGATAAGTCGCTCGAACAACTTAAGCATCGGTATCGAATCGGGCTATGGGATGCTGATGCATTGGAGAACACTTTCGCGTACGTCGGGAGCGAACTGCGCGTCAATGATTGGCTCGCTCGCGCTCAGAAACTTATTCAGGAACTGCCTGCCGCCACTTCAACGAAACAACTGTTGAACATCGACAGCGGCGAGCAGGAACGCGATCCTGACATCGCTGATCAGGTTGAAAACGCAGAAACCGCAAAGCTCGAGGAGAGAGACGTTGTAAGAAAAAGGAGGCCATCACGAGACATCCATCCCGCTGCGATCGCCTGGACGGCGATGATCGTGCAAGCCGTGGCTGAGCGCCTTCAGGCGCTTCCGCGCGAAGGGAAACCGATTGAGCTTCGATCGGCTTTGATGAGATTGCTCGAACAGCTGAATTTTCGTCAGCAGGTAGCGAAGCCGATTCGGGCTGCAAATGACGATGGTGAATTGCCTCGAATGATGCTGAACTTCAATAGCCTTGAAGCCGTTCGACGCGCATTTGTGGCCGCAATCAGGAGTATTCAAGCGCTTTCGGGCCAACAAGACGGAACTGATAGTGGTGGTGACAGCGTGTCGTTAGCTGTTTTTGTTCAGGAAGTTCGCCGCAGTCTCGCATCGCAGTCCGAAGCCTTTGGTGTAGCAGATCGCGGCGGTTTGCGAGTTCTGGAAGCCACTGATGTCCGCGGCCTGCGTTTTCGCGCGATCTTCATTGCCGGACTTGTCGAAGGTGGCTTCCCTCTCCGGGTAACCCGCGATTGGATCTACCCGCATGAAGAGCGAGAGCGACTTAAGCAATACGGTCTGACTTTGGAGGATATTTCGCCGGCTACCCTGCTGAAAGAGGAACATTACTTCTACCAGGCAGCCTGTCGCGCCACTGAGCGCCTTTATCTTTCGAGGCCGCTGCTATTGGAGGACGATTCCGAAACTGTTGCGTCGTATTACGTAGATGAGATAAGGCGCGCGATCGCCCCACTACAGATCCAAGGTGAAACCATCCGTCGTGATTATGACGGTAAGAACATCAAGACGAGCTCCAGCAGTTCTGAAGTTGCTGTCGCGCTGGTGCGCCAACAAGAGCGGCACATTCATCATGGAACCAAGGGCGATTTGCAATCTCAGCCCCGGATAAAACGGCTTCTGGCATTGGCTCGCAACGATGGCCTGGTCAGTCATCTTGCGCTGCGAAGGATCGAAATTGAGCGTGAACGCGCGAGTAACTATTTTGGACCGTATGATGGACTGATCACTGATCCTGGACTTCTGGAATTACTTCAAAAGCGATTCGGCCCGGACTTTGTTCACAGCGCAAGCGGTTTGAGTGTGTATGGCAATTGTGGGTACCGCTTTTTTGCGCAACGCGTCTTAAAACTCGAGCCCCGCGGCGAGGCGGCTCTCGACCTTCAGGCAATTGATGCAGGAAAACTGCTACACGATATCCTTCGTCGTTTCTTTGAAAAACATCGAGGACAGCGTTTAGACGTAAAGAAGAAGGACGAGTTGTTACGGGAGCTGCGCGATATCGCGGATAACGTTTTCAACCAGCACGAACACGTCGTACCACCTCTCAACAAACAGATTTGGAAGATCGATCGAGAGATTCGAAAGATCCTCCTGGACCAGGTGCTGTTGTATGAGCTTGAAATTCAGGAAGCTGCTGCGCCAAAAGGAGTGGTGCCCGCCTACTTTGAAGTCGCATTCGGTGGTATGAGATCGGAGGCTCGCGATCCACACTCAAACGAACAGCCGTTACAAATTTCAAGGGCCACCTTTGTGGGCGAAGAGAGCTTAAAGATCAGCGGACAGATCGATCGAGTGGACGTGGCGCGCGACAACACCGTCATTGCATACGACTACAAATTATCTACTGGGTCGAACAAAGAGGACATTAAGACTGGCCGCAGCTTGCAGATTCCAATTTATCTCGAGGCGCTCGAGCGATTGATCTTGCCGGGCCAGCCGATTGCCGGTGGTGGCTACTACATCATTAGAGGCGGAAACGATAGGCGCAACAAGGGGATCCATCGTTCCGACTTCCTTGAATACTCGGGGATTCATCCGCGGTCACACGGAGTAATTGCGGACGACGAATGGCAAAAGATTCGGGAATCAGCAATCGGTCGCATCTGGGAGTTTTTGGATCAAATGCGGGCCGGGGATTTTCTTGTGAATCCATCTGAACGAGAAAAGACCTGCAGGTTTTGCGACTTTTCCGCAGTATGTCGCTACGACCGTTATCGGATTGAACGGAAGAAGACGATTTAGAAATTAGAGAATTTAGAATTTCGTGCACCTGATCTTGGGCTTTGCGTCTTAGGCCGTTGACTTGTTGGGCAATCTCACAACTGGGTTAGAAGGCGAATCGAGAGCAAACGTACACCAAAGGCGAACAATACATCATGAAAGACCGAAGACCGAGAACCAAAGGCCAAGACCAGCCACACAGAATTCTAAATTCTAATTTCTAAAATTCTAAATGGCCTTCGAGAAACTCCAACCTGAACAGGCAGCGGCGGCCTTCGAGATCGATCGACACATCGCAGTCACGGCTGGGCCGGGGTCTGGAAAGACAACGGTTCTGGTCGAACGTTATCTTCATATCTTGAAAGAGCGACAACTCTCGATCGATCAGATTGTCGCAATCACCTTTACCAATCGCGCCGCGAACGAAATGCGCGAACGATTGCGTGAGCGGCTCAACATAATCTTACGGACGGCGACGGAGAAAGAGCGCGGACGATGGCTGGATTATAAGCGAACGTTAGACGGCGCGGTTATCACGACCATTCATGGTTTCTGTGCGCGATTGCTTCGTGAATTTCCGGTCGAGGCGCGAATTGATCCGCAATTCGTTCTGCTTGATGAACATCGCGCCTCGATGCTTTTGGAATCTGTCGTTGATGAGACCGTTTCGAAGTTTATCAGTGCCGGTCACGTGGACATGTCGAGACTCGCTCTTGGTGTCGGGCGAGGAAAATTGGTTGCCGCTCTGGCGGACCTCTATCGCGAAATTAGGGGTCAAGGTATTTCACTAGAAGAACTCGCATTGAAGACGGCACAAGCGCACGCAACTGAACAGGATCATGCGCGTGCGCTGGGCGAACTGACCGAGACGATGAACGGTTTTCTTCGTAGCCACATGACAACACCGGCTTCTGCCGGCGCTCAGGCAAAGGTGAGTTCATTCTGGCCGACCGTTCAGGAAGTGGTCTATTCAATACCAGATGAATCTGAGCTTGCTGACTACTGTCGCGCATTCGAGGCCCTTGGAAAAGTTCGTCCTCGTGCGCAAGG
>JBKPCC010000156.1:0-30995 GCA_046727215.1 Acidobacteriota bacterium | reverse complement strand
TTTACTTACGTCTATATTGATCCGGCGAATCTACCTTCTGAGATCATGCTGCAGTTTAGAGATAGTGACCAGACATGGTTGCACCGCGCCTATTGGGGAGCGAACGTAATCGATCTCGGGAACGATGGCACGATTCAACGACGCTTCATGGGCCCGCTGCCGCCTGCTGGTCAATGGGCACGGCTTGAAGTTCCTGCGAGCCTGGTAGGACTTGAAGGTAAATCGATTAATGGAATTGCGTTCACAATGTACAACGGACGTGCAACCTGGGATCATGCAGGCAAATCTGCCCCTACGCCGAACCCGATCGATGATCCGATGAACTTTGTGCACGCGCACTATGTCGATTTTCTCAATCGCGAACCAGATCCGGCAGGATGGTCTTATTGGGCGCAGAGAATATACGCTTGTCAACCTGGAGATGCAGCTTGCATTCGCGCAAAACGCATTGAAGTGAGCGCAGCATTCTTTATTGAACTTGAATTTCAGCAAACGGGAAGTTTCGTTTACCGTCTCTATAAGTCAGGATATGGTAGGCGGCCAACGTTTGCGGAATTTACGCCGGATCGTGCGCAGATTGTCGCTGACGCGAATCTAGATGCAAACAAAGAGGCTTTCGCTAATGCTTTCGTGCAGCGACCGGAATTCCTAAACCGATATCCCGCCAGTCTAAGCGGTTCACAGTTCATTGATACCGTAGTTCAAACTGTTGGGCAGATTTCAGGTGTCGATCTCTCGTCAATGAGACCCGCACTGATGGCCGATTGGTCTATCAACGGCAGTCGCGGCCGGATCATGAAACTGGTGGTTGACTCACCTGCGTTGACCCAGGCGGAATACAATTCAGCGTTCGTGTTGATGCAGTACTTCGGATATCTCCGTCGTGATCCGGACCAGGGTGGGTATGACTTCTGGTTGAACATTTTGAACAACCGCGATCCCAACAACTATCGCGGAATGGTCTGCTCGTTTATTACTTCTACAGAATACCAGCATCGTTTCGGTCCGAGTGTGACGCACACAAATTCTGAGTGCGGTCAGTAATTTTGTAATAACGTCACGACGCGCCGTTAGGGTGATCTGCTTCAGCAGGTCACCCTTTTTTTCAGCACCATACAAACAAATACTTGCTGATTTTTTCGGTTAGCGGATAAATTAGGCCGTCGCGTTTCAATGACCCCGTTCAGTGACGATGCTTACTGAAGCTGCCGAATTAGAAGTAAAAGATCGAGCCAGTGCTTTGTCACCCGAGCAGCAGGTGCGAATCGCTGTGCTCATCCCTTGTTACAACGAAGAACTCACCATCGGCGATGTTGTGCGTCAGTTTCGCAAGCAGTTGCCGGCGGCGCAGATCTATGTGTTCGACAACAACTCAACCGATCGAACAATTGATGAGGCTCTGGCAGCAGGCGCAAATGTTTCTCGGGAACGACGACAAGGCAAAGGGTACGTCGTTCAGTCGATGTTTCAGCAGGTCGATGCTGACGTGTATGTCATGGTGGATGGCGATGGTACCTATCCTCCAGAGGACGTGCATAAGATTGTTTCGCCCGTGATCGCTGGTGAAGCCGACATGGTCATCGGATCACGTCTGCACGCGCGGTCAAAAAGCGAATTTCGACCTTTGAACCGCCTGGGTAACCGTCTATTTCTGACAATACTGAGCGGCACTTTTAAGGTTAAGATCACGGATCTATTGTCGGGTTATCGCGCTTTCAGCCGCAGGTTTGTAAAGAGTGTTCCGCTATTTGGCGGTGGCTTTGAAACAGAAACTGAGCTCACGATCAAAGCGCTCCAGCGTGGATACAGGATTGTCGAAGTACCAATTGATCTCGGCCTCAGGCCTGAAGGAAGTTTTTCAAAAATCCGGGTCGGTCATGACGGATTCCGAATACTTAACATGTTCCTGGCCTTGTTCAGAGACTACAAGCCGCTCACGTTCTTTGGATCATTTGGATTGTTTCTCGTGGCGCTTGGAGTTCTAACAGTCGTACTCGAGTTTTTTCAGATCGGCTTTTGGCGTCCGCTGCCATCAGCCGTGCTAGCCGCAGTTTTAGTCATCGCCGGACTGTTAGGCATTACGATCGGCCTTGTTCTACACACGAACGTGAGGCGGTCACAGGAACTTGATCATCAACTCCGTGTGTTGATGGACGAAATGCGTTACCAGATCAAGCAGGAATTAGAAAAGAAGCGAAGTGAATAAATTGTCGCGGTTTTTTCTTTGTTGATCCCTTCCTCAGCTTTGCCTCAAGAATTCCTCAAGAAATTCTCAACCCGGCTCCTTAACCTGTAAGCGTCGTCTTGTATCCGCATCGCGTCTGCCCAGTGCGAAAGGAGCCCGTCTCATGTACCGAAAGCTTCAAGTTTCAGCATTCCTTCAGATTCGAGTAGTTCTCGCAATTATTGCCGGCGGGATTATCCTGGCAGCCTTACTGGCCCCAAGTTCGTTTAGCGCCGCACCTACCGGAGGCACGATATCTGAAAGTAATCCGTTGACAACCTGGAGTGGCCCGATTAAGCCGGCGACGGGATCCTCAAATTGCGGCGGCCCTAATAACGCCGGCTGCGATAACTTTCAGTTAACAATCCAGCCACCGTCAGCTGCATTTGGCCCCTACCTGGTTGAGATTAGGCTCCAACCTGAGCTAGCCGGGGACTGGGATATGCAGGTCTACGGACCCGGTGGCAATTTGGTTGACGGTTCGGGAAATAGTCCGGGACAGGGTGAACTAGTAGTGCTCATTAGCCCATCCGCAGGTACGTACACTGTTGCCGCGGCGCCGTTCGCACCTCTCACGAGTACAAATGGCAATAGCTACTCGGCAAGTGCGGAACTCAAACACCATCTTATTAATCCAGCAGCGCAAGGCACTGATACAAACATCAGCTATCACAATTTTGCAGCGACAGGCAGCTTGGGGAATTCAGCAGGTGAGCCAACGATCGGCGTCAATTGGAACACAGGCCGAGCGATGTTTATTGCGCTCAGACAAACTCTGCGAGTCACATTTGATGACTCAACGATTCCTGCACGCGCTACTTGGGAAGACAAGAGTTTTCCATGGACCAATTTGATCACAATGGATCCGATCCTATTTACGGATTCCAAAACTGGCCGAACGATTGTTTCCCAACTCGTCACGCCTGCAGCAGCTAACGGTACGCTCGTGCTTACTGATGGCTGCAGCATGTCGGCCTATACTGACAATGATGGAGATAACTGGGTGGTTGATCAGGGATGTGGGCTGCCCAGCGGCGCCGACCACCAGTCGATTGGCGGCGGAGCATTTCATCAACCCCTTCCGAGTGATCTGCCACTGCCAGGGCAGGCTGCGGGTTACTCGCATGCCACGTATTACTGCGCACAATCAGGCGTGACTGCTTACTGCTCGCGCAGTGATGACGGTGGAGTCACTTACGGGCCCGGTGTGCCAATCTATACGAGCCAATGCGGCGGATTACATGGACATCCGATGGTAGCTCCGGATGGTACGGTCTACGTTCCAAACAAAGCATGCAGCGGCAGGCAGGGAGTTGTAGTCTCTGAAGACAATGGCATTACCTGGAGAGTTAGCACGGTTCCGAACAGCCTTTCTTCTGCAACAGATCCAGGTGTTGCTATCGGCGCAGGCGGCACAGTCTATTTAGGTTATCAAAACGGCGATGGGCGGCCTTCGGTTGCAGTGTCGACTGATAAAGGGTTGACATGGTCCCAACCGGTGGACGTAGGTACTCCATATGGCATCAACAATTCCGTCTTCCCGCGAGTAATTGCGGGCGATGACGACCGGGCTGCGTTCGCTTTCCTCGGTACCCCAACTCAAGGGCCATTTCAGGATGCGAATTTTACCGGCGAATGGCACCTGTACATTGCGCATACATTTGATCGTGGTCAAACATGGACCACTATTGATGCCACACCGACAGATCCTGTGCAGCGCGGATGCATCTGGATGCAGGGTGGAAGCAATCCCTGTCGTAACTTGCTCGACTTCATGGGATCTGCGGTTGATAAAGAGGGACGAGTTTTAATTGGTTATGCAGATGGTTGTATTAATTGTACTGGCCCATCAACTTCAAGAGCCAGCAAGGCGACCATCGCACGTCAGGTGAATGGGCGACGCCTGTTCAGCGCATACGATCCAAGCGGTAACCCCACGCCAACACCGACAGCGACTGCAACGCCGACACCGACCCCCACTGCATCTCCGACACCAGGGCCAACGCCCGCTCCCTGCGGATCACCTACTACTTATCAAAATGTCGAACCGATTCAGACAAACGACAATGGCCCAGGCACGCCGTATCCTTCTCAGATCAACGTCGCTGGCCTGACGGGGATCGTTACCAAGGTCACCGTCACCCTGCAGAACTTTACCCACACATTTCCCGACGATGTCGACATCCTGTTAGTTGGGCCCCACGGCCAAAATGCGATCATCATGTCGGACGTAGGAGGTGGTGTGCCCGCAAACAGCGTAACGTTGATGTTGGATGACGCTGCGAACGCGCCGCTGCTCGATGCCGGTCCATTGATCTCGGGCACGTTCCAGCCCACGAATGCCGGTGCCGGAGATACTTTTGCCGCCCCCGCGCCTGCGCCATCCGGAGGCTCAGCCTTATCAACGTTTAATCGAACCGACCCAAACGGAGCGTGGAGTCTATACGTTCTCGATGACGAAGCTCCTGACACAGGAAGCTTTGGAGGTTGGAATCTCAGCATCACCACAAATTGTGCGAGCGCCACCCCGACTCCGACGCCCGCGCCTACGCCAAGCGATCCGTGTCTGTCAGCATCGACGCAGGTAGTTAGTGATCCTTCCGGCGATCAACAGGATCCATTCCTTCCGCAACCTGGCGCTCAGCAGCTGGATATTCAATCGATATCGGTAGGTGAAGACTACAGATACACGAACTCTCAGAGACTCGCGTTCAAATTGAAGGTCGCAAATCTCAACACAATTCCAGCACGTTCAGTTTGGAAAGTCCGCTTCAACTTCACCCCACCAGGTGGGACATTGACAACGTACTACGTTGCCATGAACTCGGATGCTAATTCGAATGTCAGTTACGACTACGGCACTCAGTCCGGGAATCTGCTCACATCGCTTGGAACGATTGACGAAGGTTCGTATTCAAACGACGGGACGGTAAATCTCACCCTGGCCATGAGCAAAGTTGGTACTTCAACTCAAGGAACTGCCGGGCCGGGATCCCTATTAGCTGCCGTCAACGGCGTCACTGAGCAGGCCACGGATGTTGTGGCGGGAACCCTCTTCAGCACTGTGGACGATACGTCCAGTGCCGACTACACAGTTGGACCAATGAATTCCAGCTGTACCCCAATTGCGCCGCCCTTGCCGCCGGGTACTGCGAATTACATCCATGGAGGTATGACTTTCAGTCCGAATTATGCATTGCGCGCATCGGTTGCTACTCGCGATGGTGAACCGAGCTTGCGTGTGGATAGAGTAGGGAACGCTTACGTGGCGGGAATTCGTGGCGTTCCTGCGGGCGTGGACCTGTGGTACTTCGATCTCAATCCGAGCAGTCCAACCTACGATCCATACATGCGAAACCCGATTTACCGCGGCCAGCCTGATCAATTCTCACCGGACGAAGCGAACGAGGTGGGAGCAGATGGCGGAGGCGACGTCGACATGGCGGTAGGCTTTGATCCCGCCGCTCCGGGCCAACCGCCGTACCTTGCGTTCAGCAGTCTGGTTTTGGCGAATGTTTCGACAGCGCGATCAACTGATCGCGGTGCGACGTTCACGAAGAATCCTGCGGGAACCACGACCGGCGGCATTCCGGTTGATGATCGACAATGGATGGAGTTCTTTGGCAGAGATAGCGTTTACCTGCTTTACCGCACTGTTTCACCTGTTGTCGCCTACGTACAAAGGTCCAACGATGGCGGTTTGACTTATGGACCAGCGCGGCCCGTTGGGACGGTTGGTCAGGTCGGTGGAATAGACGTAGACCAACATGACGGTACAGTTTATGTAAGCGGAAGTAACGGTGTCGTTGCTGTCGGCATTCCGCCGGCACCGGGACTTGAGCCATTAACTTACACGGTTTACAACGTGGGTGGCTCGGGTAACGCCAACATCTTTTTCACCGTTAAGGTAGCCGATGATGGCACGGCTTATGTCTGTTACTCGAACGGCCGAAGTGTGTTCGTTAAGTACTCGAGGAACAAAGGTCAAACCTGGAGTCCTGCAATTCGCATCAGTGATGGTCCAGAAAGTGCGACAAGCTTACTTCCGTGGATGGAGACTGGACCGGTACCAGGATCAATCGGTGTTGTCTGGTACGGAACGACGGCTACGTCCAACAGTGACAATGCCGACTGGAAGGTTTTCTTCGCACAGAGCCTTGATATTACCGCGGCCAATCCAACAATTCGTCAGGCCGAAGTTAGTAACCACTTTATCCACGGCAGCAATATTTCGCTTTCCGGCTTACCGCTTAATCCGACGCAGCCTTCGGGGAATCGCAACCTGATCGATTACTTCCAGATTGGATTCGACCCGACAGGAGCAGCCGTCATCGCCTTTACAGATGATCACAATGATTTTGATGGTCACACTTACGTGGCTCGGCAGATCAGTGGGCCGGGGGTTAACGGCGGTAACATCCCATCGGCAGTGGAAGGTACAAGTCTGCCTCCGAATACAGCCGGGCCGAAGCCCAGCGCTGAAAGCGTAGGTGGAATTCCCGGATCTCAAGTAACTGACTTTCGTCATGACGTTCGCACTAGCAACACGGCGCTGGATGTTGACGATCCGTTCGACATCGTTTCAATCAAGTACTCGACGGAATCGTCCGCGAACGGGCCTGTGCTTGTTGCCAGAATGAAAGTCTCCGACCTGGGTGCAGCTGTCCCGTCGAATGGAACCTGGCGTATTAACTTCACAGCAAATGCGCCAGGATCACAGCTTAGTCCCACGGGTGACTATAGCTTTGGTCTGTCAGATCGTGGTGATCAGTTCTTCGTGCGCGCAGCCACTGATGCTACTGGCAGCCCATCCTACCTTTATGGCACTGCCCTCAGGCGACACTTTGTTGCGGGTGGTGGCGGCGGTTTTGATTACACCGACGTAGGTGCCGCGGACAGTGGATCGATTGACCTCGCAACCGACACGATCACAGTGAAGGTAAGTCTGAGCAAGTTGAATTCTGCTTTGGCTGCCGGACATACACCGATTGCATCAGGATCCATCCTTGCAGGCTTGCGTGGTAGTGCCTTCTCGTCAGTACAGGGGAATAACGCGCGAAGTGACTCTACGCGAGGAGGCACTCAATACATAATCAACAGCCCACCAACGGCGGGTTTGACAGCCAATCCAACTTCCGGATATGCGCCGCTGGCGGTGAACTTTGATGCATCGGGATCAACTGATCCTGATCCTGGAGATAATCTGACTTACACCTTTGATTTCGGCGACGGTTCGCCTCGAGCGACTCAAAACACAGCGACGACTAATCACACCTATAGTCAACGAGGAATCTTTACAGCTAGTGTGACGGTTCAAGACAGCAGTGGTTTTAGCAGCAGTCCGGCTACGGTGAGTATCACCGTAAACGAGCTGCCGCAGGTTACGTGTCTTGAAGACAACGATCCGAAGATCTCCTACTCTAACGGGTGGCACCTGGTCCAAACCGGTAACGCAAGCGATGGCCATTTCCGTTTCCACTCAGGTAACAACGGAAGAGACTTTGCCAGCTTGTCGTTTACCGTTCCTTCAGGTCGCGTCGGGGCTATTACTTACTATTACGCAAAAAGTCCCAAGGGAGGTTCGGCTGAGATCTTCATCGATGGCACATCGATGGGAGTCGTGAACTACGGAGGAGCCAATGGTTCGAACAAGTCACCCGAATTTCGTTCCGGTGGTGTCCCATATCAGCTGAGGTTCGGCCAACTCACAGCAGGTCAACACACCTTTGAGCTGAAGAACCTTAGCGACTCAGTGTACATAGATGGTATCTGCCTCGAGAGCTCGACACCGCCGTCTGTAGTGCCGCCAAGTGGACCAGGGCAAACTACAAGCAGCAGTCCGAGCATTGGTCCGGGCCAGGACTCGAGCAGCACTCTATTACTTGGACCAGAAGTTCGAGAGATTTCGGTATTCGCAGAAGCGAATGCTAACGTTCCGATCAGGTTGGTCCTTCTGGATCCTGCCGGCGTGAGTTTGCAAACAGTCAACGGAACGAATGGCGTAGCGGTTCTGAATACGCCGGTGACGCAGGGAGGACTCTACACAATCAAGGTGGTAAATCTAAGTTTGGGTCCCGTTCAAGTCTGGAGTGTGACGACGCCTTTCGTTAATCGTTAAGGTCTGGCAGTTCCATGGTGGGCCCGACAGCCCACCAAACTGCATCCCCCCAGACCGGGGTACCCAGCGACGAGTCGTTGGGTACCCTTATCGCTAGCTTCAATACCTATGACGAGAAGATTCATTAGCCCGTTATTGCTTTCCTTGCTGCTTTGCTACTTCGGGTTCACAGCAAAACCAAAGGAGCCTCCAAGTCTACTTGGTCTTCGGATCGGGATGACAGAAGACGCAGTACGAAACAAGTTGCGGCAGATTGGTAGGCAACAAAAAGAAGAAAAGGAACGGGAAGGAGAGGAGGGCGAGCAGGAGGTCTGGACTCTAAACTCGAAACAAAAGTTTGATTATGTGGTAATTAGATTTGACAGCAGGCATCGGGTGCTGTTCGTGACCGCCGTCGTTCGCAGCAGCTCGGCAATGCGATATGCCGACCTGGCATCAGTTGCTGAAGCGCGGCATGCGACTGATGGGAGAAATCATACATATACCTGGACCATTCCAAGGACGGAAAAACAACCGGGATACCTAATTGTGGCCCGTGGCAGCCATCCAGACTTCGTCACCTCCTACTCGTTATACGCTCTGAAACAGACAAATTGAGCCCCAACCATCATTTCTGGGGGTCGCGCGCTTCCTTCTAACCGCAAAATGGAGCACCCACGGAGCGAAGTCCTGCGGAATTTACGTCACTACCCCAGTGGACCACCGGAAATCATAGGAAAGCGGGCAATTCTTGTGGAATAGGTTTCGGTTTAGGCATTTACTCAATTTGCGAGCTGATGAATCTTTGGTTGTATCTTGAAAGTCAGTGGTATAATCTACTCCCCGCAAGTGGGGTAATTAGGTGTTTTCGTGAGGGAACTTGCCCTTCTGCTTACGGAAACAAGTCCAAGGAAAAATAATGAGTGTCCCAGCCAAGAGCCGTTGGCGAGCTCTCGCCATCTCTACCGCTGTTCTCTTTGCCTACGCTTCGGTCCTAACGAAGTTGGCCCATGACTGGTGGGCCGACGACAACTATTCCCACGGACTGCTGGTTCCATTCGTAATTGGTTACATTTTGTGGGTCGAACGCCCCCGCCTGGCCCGCAATACGTCCCAGCCTTCCACGCTTTGGGGCGGCGCCTTAGTCGTTTTTGCTCTTTTGGCTCTTTGGGCAGGCGTTGCAGGGGCCGAGCTGTTCATGCAGCGCATCTCCCTCGTTCTGATCCTTATCGGCATCACCGTTTATTTCTGGGGTTTCCGATTAATACGTCCACTAATTGCCCCGTTCGCTCTTTTACTCCTGGCGATTCCAATTCCCGCAATCATCTTCAACAAGATTGCTTTTCCAATGCAGTTGTTTGCCTCGCGTTGCGCTGTTTGGTCCATGAGCCTGCTTGATATTCCAGTGCTACGCCAGGGAAACGTCATAGAACTTCTGCCATTGAATTCGACCGTTACGAAAAAACTGGAAGTGGTTGAAGCTTGCAGCGGCATTCGCTCGCTCATGACGTTGGTTACGCTGGCGCTCGTATTTGCCTACTTCACTACTCCTCGCACTGAAGAAACTGAAAGCGGTCGCTTTTCGTGGTTGCACAGTTATGGATTCTGGCGAGCTGTAATAATCGTACTTTCTGCGTTCCCTATCGCAATTCTTACGAACGCCCTAAGAGTCAGTGGAACAGGAATTCTCGCCCGCTTTTATGGCATCAAGGTAGCCGACGGATTTTTCCATACATTTTCGGGGTGGGTAATTTACATCGTCGCATTTCTGCTGCTGTTTGGTGTGGGCTGGATATTAGAACGATTTAACCCGGCACGCCGAAAAGCAGATCGTAAACAGGAGCCGGTTCAACCAACTCCGGAGAGCGAAGTAAAGGCCGCGCCAGTTACAACCCGCTCTCAGATTGCACGAGCGGAGGGAACCGAATGAGCATGAAGAACTCTGGGCGGTTTATCTTCCTGTTGGCTGCGATTCTTTTCGGCGGTGCAGTGGCGAATACCTGGGCGTACCTGGGTGAAGCTCGCGTGGTCCGAAAGGAGTTGAAAGAATTCCCGCAACAGGTAGGGCCCTGGCAAAGAGAGGGTGGCGACTTTTTGATCGACGCCCAGACTATGACAGTTCTGCGAGCAAGTGATTACCTTCTGCGCGACTATCAACGTACTGATGGTGCGATAGCGAATTTCTACGTTGGCTATTACGCAACTCAACGAGACGGCGCGAGCTATCACAGCCCTTTGAACTGCCTGCCCGGATCAGGTTGGGTTATGAACTCTCCTGGCAACTTAACAATCACCCCGGCGAACGGCGCGCCGCCTTTCGATGCGAATCGTTATGTCATTGAAAACGGCTCACACAAAAGTCTTTTGGTTTACTGGTATCAGGGTCGTGGCCGGCGGGTTGCTAGTGAGTACTGGGGCAAGGTTTATACCGTTCTTGATAGCGTCAGCATGCGCCGGTCTGACGCGGCAATGGTTCGAGTCGTTGTACCAATTGTGGGCTCAGAACAAGAAGCTTTGCAGGAAGCCACAGATTTTGCGGCCAATGCAGCAGTCATTTTGCCCGAGTTCGTGCCGGACTGAGCTGAATTCGGTTGCGGCCTGGAACCGCAGATTTTAAGGAAGTCGCGTGGAATTCACGATATTGTAAGGTTGACTCACTATTGTGAGCATCATGAGGCAATTGCCCGCCGCGCGATGCAGAAGCTTAGCGAGTTATGATGGTTAAACCCATCGTCCGTTAGAAACAATCACGGAGTAAAAGTAGATGAGAATCGAGTGCCGACGTTACCTCTATTATCCAACCATTCTGTCGCTTGTGCTGACGGTCATTGTCTCCCTGGCCGGCTGTACCAAACCTGAAAAAGTAAAGGCTGAGCACCTGTCCAAGGGTGAAGCGTATCTCAAAGACTCGAGGTTTCAGGAAGCGTCCATCGAGTTTCGCAACGCGCTTCAGATCGACGACAAACTCGCGGCGGCCCACTGGGGACTGGCGCAAGCCTATGAAGGTTTGCAGCGATTTCCAGAGATGGTCCAGGAACTCCGCCGTACCATCGAACTGGACAAGAACAACTTCGACGCCCGCATAAAACTGGGGAATATGTACGTGTTGAGTGCCAAGGGCCGTGACAAAACCGCGATCCTGGACGAAGCGGAGAAGCTGGCGAAAGAGATTCTGGACAAAGATCAGAACCATATTGAAGGCCATATCCTCTTGGGTAGCATCAGGTTTGCGCAGGACAAGCGCGATGAAGCATTACGCGAGCTGAACAAAGCGATCGACATCGATCCAAAGCGCGTTGAATCGTATCTTGGGCTGGCACGTTTCTATGTTGCTACGCAGGATTCCGCTAAAGCGCTCGAAACGTTCAAACGCGCGCTCGATCTCAACCCATCATCCGCGATCGCCCACACCGAATACGGAAAATATTTAGTTCAACTTGGAAAACCGGCGGAAGCAGAAACTGAGTTGAAGAAAGCTGTCGAAGTTGGACCAAACGATCGGAATGCCCGTTTTGTCCTGGCGAGTTTCTATCTAGTTAATAAGCAAATGGACAAAGCGGAAGAAGCGTATAAGGGATTGGCCGAATTGGATAAAGGCAAGCCACAGAGCGAAGCAGTGTTGGCTGACTTTTATGCACTTGCAAACCGTCCGGACGATGCCGTCAATGTCTACAAGGGAATTCTTTCGGCATCACCAGACTACATTCAGGCGCAATACCGAATTGCTGAGATCTTGATGGGCAAAGGTGACCTTCAAGGCGCCAGCGCGAAGCTTGAAGAGATCTTGAAGAAAGATCCACATGATCGGCAGGCGTTGCTGCTCCGAGCTCGACTGCGCGGACAGGGTACACAGAACGATCTACGTGCGGCGTTGGAAGACCTGAAGGAGGTTTTACGACAGGAACCGAATTCACGAGCCGGCCTCTACACGATGTCGCAGGTGAATTTCAACATGGGAGCGATGGATCAGGCGCGTAGTTATGCGGCGGATCTCGAAAAGAATTATCCGGATTATCTGCCTGCAAAGCTGCTGCAGGTACAGATTAGTATAGCAACGGGTGATTCAAGTGGTGCACTGCGACTTGCGTCAGCTTTGCTGGATCGGCTTGACAAGACTCCTCCGGATCAGGAGAACACGCCGGCCTTGATCAACGAGTTGCGGTCGCGAACCTACGTCGCGCGGGGCATTGCACAGGGATTGCTGAAAAATTACGACGCGTCGCGGCAAGACTTCATGGCAGCCAAAGCGTTAACTCCAAACGACATCGATGTCTACAACAACCTTGCCGGGTTGGCATTGAGTGAGAACAAGGTGGATGAGGCGATTGGGTTCTATGAGAACACGCTGTCGCTCGACAGTACTAACTACAACGCGTTGAGCGGCCTAACTAATGTGTACGCACAACAGAAACAATTCGATAAGGCGCATGCTCGAATAGACAAAGTAATTCAGTCCTATCCGAATGTTGCCTCACTGCATTTTATAAAGGCGCAGATTTATGGTTTTGAGCGTAATGGGCAGGGAGCGGAAACCGAGCTGAGGAAAACACTCGAGCTTGATGCGAATTACCTGAGTGCCTACTACGCGCTGGCGGCGCTCTTTATTAACTCCCATCAGGAGGCGCGCGCCATTGACGAATATCAGAAATTACTCAACCGTCAGCCCGACAGCCCCGGTGCTTACACGCTAATCGGGATGCTGGAGGACTCTCGCAAGAACTACGACGCCTCGGTACAGAATTACAAGAAGGCATTAGAACTCGACCCGACTTCTATGATTGCGGGAAACAATCTGGCGTGGATTTATGCCGAGTACGGCAAAGGCAACCTCGACGAAGCTGTCAGGTTGGCTCAGGCAGTCGTGCAAAAGAGTCCGAACGTAGCCGGATTTGTGGACACACTCGGTTGGGTTTATTTGAAGAAGGGTCTATTTGGCGCTGCCGCTGAGCAACTTCAAAGGGCCGTTGAACTGGATGCGGAAAGCGCCAAGAAGATCGGCGCCTCTCCCAGTCCGAATTACGTCTACCACTTCGGTGTTGCGTTGAAAGCAAAAGGGGATAAAGACGGAGCGCGGCGTCAACTTGAGGCCGCTGTTCGACTTGGCGAAAAAGCGCCATTTGCAGAACTTGAAGACGCACGTAAGGCGTTGGCAACTTTGTAATCACTGAAGGCTTGCTGACTGTTGGGCCATAGTATCCATCGCAGCAAGCCATGAAGCCATTTGATAAGAGGAGTGCAGTTATGAGTGTTGAATTCCGGCAGCGAAAAATAGGCGAGTACGCGAAGATTGCATGGAAGCGAAAGTGGTTGATAGTGCTACCTGCGATTGCCATATCGACCGCCGTTGCATGGGTAGTGTATCGCCTGCCGAACGTTTATGAATCGTCCACACTCATCGTCGTAAGAGCTTCCACCCTTCCCACGGGCGTGGTCCCGAGCATTACGGAAGACAGTATGACTCGTCAGCTGACGAGTATTGCGCAGGTGGTCACAAGCCGCAGTTCGCTTGAACCCCTCGTTGGTCGCTACGAACTGTACAAAGCGGAACGGGAACGCGGCGAACCAATGGAGGTTACGATCAATACGTTACGTAGAGATATTAAGGTCGAGGTGAATACCAGTCGGAACGACATCACGAACGGCTTCAATATCAGTTTTCGCTACCGAGATCCAAAAATCACGCAGGCCGTCACCGCTGAACTAGCCCGTAAATACGTAGACGAACAAACGAAGGACACAATCAATTCCACGGGAGCTGCTAAACAGTTCATCGACGAGCAAGTAAAACAAGCGAAAGATGCTTTGGATGCTGTCGACAATAAGCGTCTCGAGTTCATGACTAAGAACGTTGGCAATCTTCCTACAGAGGCGACGTCTCTCGTTGCTCAACTGGGCGGATTGCGTGAGCAGCAAAAAGCACTGATGGCAGAAATTGGACGACTTCAGGACCGTCGTTCCGCCCTTAACAGTCAGCTCACTCTTGCGCGGAAAACATCTGAGCAGATGCGTGATGAGGCAATCGAGAATATTACCGATCCTAAGACAACCGTTGCATGGGCCGAATTAGTGAAACGAAAAGCCGACCTGGAGGCAGGCCTTCAGCGCATGCTCACGGAATACACACCGAAACATCCGGATGTCGTTGCTCTTAGAGCGCAAATCAAGGCCATCCAGGATCAGATGGATTCGATGCTTGCTGAACGCGACGAGCGCATCAAGCAGAGACAAGAGAAGTTAAAGGACAGACCTGATCTTGCCATTACCGGCGCCCAGGCGGAAATCAAAATGATCGAGGGCGAAATCACAAGGCAGCAAAAACTCCTGTCAGATAACGATAACCAGATAAATGACATGGTCAAGCGTATCAATGAAGTCCCGGGCGCGGAGGTAGCAATCGGCGCGATTGATCGCGAATACCAGACCAAGAAGGCGGCCTACGATTCGCTCTTGGCCCAACAGCTCAGGATCAACCTGGGCGCGGATGCGGCCACGCAGCAGCAAGGTGAAGGCATAGAAGTTATCGACGCCGCATACCTGCCGTCTCAACCGGTCGCGCCAAAGCGGTTTTTACTTTCCGCTCTTGGTTTGGGCGTTGGTCTGGCGTTGGGTTTTCTGTTCGCCGGCAGTATTGAGATTCCCAGGCTGTTTACTATTCAAACGAGTGAAGATGCACGTCACTACACGGGATTGCCAGTGCTCGCTTCGGTGCCCTTGTTGCTGACGCCACAAGAATCAGTTGCTATTCCAAGGCGGCGCAAATTGTTATTGGCGGCGGGGTTTGCGATCACTGTAATCAGCATTCCGCTACTTGCGCTGGCGCTGAAGGCTACGCACGTATTCGAACTCTTCACATCAGGCCGCGCTTAAGAGTGGCGCAGCGATTCGCTCGCACGGAGGGTTAATAAAGTGTACGCAGAATTTTACGGGTTGAAGGAGTTGCCATTCGCGCTAACACCGGACCCGCGCTTCATCTACTTCACGCCATCGCATACTGAAGTTATGGCGAACCTGCACTACGGCATCGAAAGTGGCAAGGGTTTGGTGGTGGTCACCGGGGAGGTAGGCACCGGCAAGACGACGATTTTGCGCTGGATGATGCAACGCCTGGACCGAACGGTTTTGGTCGCTTACATCTTCAATCCCAGGCTTTCCGTTCCCGAATTCTATCAACATGTGGCAACGCTGCTCGATGTGCAGAAGTGGGAAACCAAATCTGAGCTGCTGTTGGCGTTGGGTAGGGCTCTCGAATCACGTCATTCACGCGGGCTGCGTACAGTTCTGATTATTGACGAAGCACAAGGCCTTTCTCCGAATGTCCTTGAAGAAATCCGACTGCTTTCGAATTTCGAATCTGACACTGCAAAGCAATTGCAGATCGTTCTGACTGGTCAACCTGAGCTGCGCGAGGTGCTGAATAATCCGGACCTGCGCCAGCTGAAACAGCGAATCGCTTTGCGATGTGTAATTAAGCCGCTACCGAATGTCGAAGAGACTGATCGATATATCACCTCGCGATTGTTGGTGGCAGGTGCCGAGCGAACGGAAATCTTTTCGCCGGCTGCGATCGATTACATCTTCAGGTGTTCAGAAGGCATTCCACGCAACATCAATAATCTTTGTGACAATGCGATGCTTGCCGGCTATGCCGCCGGTGAATTGACGATCGAGCGTGCTGTCATCGAAGAAATCGCCGAGACGTTCGATATGTTGCCTCGCGCTGATCGGGGCATTCCGGGCGGCGAAGAACGAGAAGCTCCTGCGAGGATCTTCTCATCGTCAGGACGTGCGGAATTATGGGCGGCGGGCACGAGCTCGTCGGAAGAAAGCACTGAACCCGGATCGCCGGTTGCTGTTGAGCAGAATTAACAGGCCATACACCGGGAGTATTTACCGAAAGGTGAACTGATGGGAAGAGTCTTTGACGCACTACGAAAATCAAGCGCCACTTCAGACAGTGGTGCTTCCAAGAAGTCTGCAAATTCCAATCGCCGCGGCGGGGCACCGGCTGAACCGTTAGGTCCTTCCGCCAGACAAATCGAAGAGGAGTTGCTGAGCCACTCGACGATTATGTCGACTTCCGAAAACGCGGCGAATAGTTCAGCGTCCACTGCGCACACTGCGGATGTACCCGACGGGTCGGCACTCCCCGGCGGAATGGCTTCGCGTGATGCTGGGGCAACTTTGGGCGCTGCCGGGGCGGCGCGCGCTGGAGGATTCGTCTCTTTTGACATTTCTCCTGCGCGCGTCGAGCCTCACTTGGTTGCGATAAGCCAACCGCGATCGGCATATGCCGAGCAGTTTCGCTCTCTTCGAACACGAATACTGCAGGCCGGAGAGCGTCTGCAGATGCGAGCGTTTGTAATCACGAGCGCCAGTATCGGAGAAGGCAAAACGTTAACTGCATTGAATCTGGCGTGGTTGCTAGCGCAATCAGAAGGAATTCGCGCCCTGGTGATCGATAGCGATTTGCGTCACCCATGCGCAGCTGATTACCTGGGAATCGACACACCAGTTGGTTTGGCGGACGTACTCGCCGGTCAAGCACGATTAGAAGACGCAATCGTACGTCTTGAACCTGCGGGACTCTACCTGCTGCCCGGTGGCGGCGTGCGTGACGATGTCGCTGAATTATTAGGTGGACCGACCTATGCGAAGCTGCTGACCGACGCGCGCAGAATGTTTGATTATGTGATCATCGATGCTCCGCCGCTCGGTATTTTTACTGACGCTAGTGTGTTGATTAGCAGGGCTGACGGCGCATTGCTTGTCGTGTCCGCCGGAAAGACCCGTTACGCAATTGTGGACAAACTGCTCGATCAGCTTCCGCGAGAACGCGTTTTGGGCGTTGTGCTGAACCGTACTGACGAAGCACTCGAGCCATCTACCTACTATCACTACCGGTACTACAGCCAGAAGAGCCTCCCTCCAGGAGATCCAAATGAACTTGTAAACCATCAACGGGAGGAGGTCGTAACAGTTAATTGAGGTCTCACCTGAACACCCGTACGTTGTTGTTGCTTCTCGCTGAAGCCGCAGTCGTCTTTGGCGCGATCGTGAGTGCCGTGTATTTGCGGCTCGGCAGCGAGGGTGCCCAGTTTGAGCTTCTGATCCGCCAGGGCTATTTCAAGGCGGTTTTTGCTACGGTCTTTTGCCTCACAGCTTTTTATCTGTTCGATCTGTACGATTTTATTGTGATGCACGACCGACGCGAACTTGTTTTGCGTTTGGTCCAAGCCCTTGGTCTTGCGTGGATCGCCCTGGCGATCGCCTTCTACGCGTTTCCAGGCCTGATGCTAGGTCGTGGGGTTTCCTTAATCGCCCTCCCACTCGCGCTGGCGTTGATGGTCAGTTGGCGCGTATCCATCCACTGGTTCCTTGGGCACCCTGATTTCGGGGAACGCATCTTGATCGTTGGTTCAGGTAATCTGGCGGTGGAAGTCGCGCGCGAAGTACTAAACAGACCTGACGCGGGATATCGGATCGTCGGTTTTGTGGGTACAGATTCGGAACTGTTGGGAAGGAGCCTAATAAATCCCAAAGTTATCGGCGTGACGTCGGAACTCGATACCATCGTGAAACGAGAAGACATCGACAGAATCGTAGTGGCGATGGGTGAAAGGCGCGGCACACTGCCGACGGATAAGTTGTTACAGCTCAGTCTGGCGGGCAAAGTTTGGATCGAAGAAGGCGCATCATTTTACGAACGTATAACCGGCCGGGTGTCTTTGAATATGATTCGTCCCAGCTGGCTGATTTTCTCTGGACGGGGGAGGCAGGCTCGACTCGTAGCCTTGTCACGAGGCACGGTCCACCGATTGATCGCGCTTATCGGAGCGATCCTATCGCTGCCCATCGTGGTTGTTACAGCGATATTGATCAAGCTTGATTCCACCGGTCCGATTTTTTACCGGCAGGAACGCGTCGGCAAAAACGGCAGAACTTTCATTCTGGTTAAGTTTCGCTCAATGCGTGTTGATGCGGAACAGGAAGGACCAGTTTGGGCTACGAAGGATGATGACCGAACCACGCGTGTAGGAAGAATCATTCGAAAGATTCGCGTTGATGAAATACCTCAGTTCTGGAATATCCTGCTAGGCGACATGAACTTTGTTGGCCCACGCCCTGAGCGTCAACACTTTGTTGCCCAACTTGCAAAAGAGATTCCTTATTACGAACAACGCCATCTGATCGCACCGGGTCTGACAGGTTGGGCGCAGATCAAGTATCCCTATGGCGCCTCGATCGAGGACGCGCGGCAAAAACTTCAATATGATCTTTTCTATATCAAAAACCAAAATCTAATTTTGGATGCCATCATCATGTTTGAAACGATCAAGACCATACTATTTGGGCGCGGAGCTCACTGAAGCACCGCGGTTTTTTGGAGGTACCATGAAATTAGCCAGCAGCGCATTGGCGCTTACACTTGTTGCAGCTTCAGGCCTTACGTCGACCGGTGTGTTTGCACAAACGCAGACGACCGATCCGAAGACTCGTCAGCGCCAGGTAACAACCTCGGATCAAGACAAGAACACGCGAAAATCAGCACCGAGCGCTCCCGGAGCTGACCGACTGGAGCCTGACGAGACTTCTCGCCCGCCCGCAGATGTTCCCGACGAAACTCAGGCGAACCGTCAGGAACAGATGTCCGAGGCAGCTGCGGTTGAACCTTACTACAACAACTTTTTCAGTACCTATCGGCTCGGTCCGGAAGACGTGATTTCCGTAATTGTGTTTGGTCAGGAGCGCTATTCGCGGTCCGGCATTGTTATTCCCCCAAGCGGACGTGTTTCCCTGGCGCTAATTCCCGGTGGCATCTTTGTTAACGGGAAGACAGTTGATCAGGTCGCAGACATCATCGCAAAGAAGTACGACGAGTACATCATCGACCCGCAAGTTTCTGTCTCACTCGATAAGGCGGCGTCATACCGTTACAGCGTAATGGGTGATGTGGCTCAGCCGGGTATTCGTCTCATGCAACATCGCTTGACTGTCACGGAAGCTCTCGCAGAAGCTGGCGGCGTTCTACCGACGGGAAGCAAGAGCGGCGTTGTCGTTCTCCGGAGGCAAAACAACGGCATGTTGGCGCAAATTCCGGTCAACGTTTCGAAAATCTACAAGGGACAATTGCCTGACTCGACCTATCTCGTTCCCGGCGATCAAATCATCGTTCCCGGCAACAAGCTGAAGACGCTGTATAAGATCATGAGCTTTACACCGATCCTCAGTTTCGCGCGCATCTTTACCGGTGGCGCAGTTCCGTTCTAAGGGAGCCCGCGATTAACGAAGCAGCTGCTTGAGGAATGAAGCCCTCGGCTAGCGCATGCTGCTTCGTTAAGCATCAATGCGGATCTCGTCATGCGGTTTCACACAACATCAAATCAACACAGCTCCGCATGGCCGCACAGCCTGCAGGGGTTTTTTCGGAAGTCAGTTTTGCTCGCCGCAGTTCTGGTTATTTGTGCTTCGTCTCTGGACGTTCATGCACAAACCGGTTCGTGGATGCGGCAACAAGCCGGAACGCTCGCGTGGTTGCACTCCGTTTTCTTTCTCAATCAGACCCGAGGTTGGATTGTCGGAAGCAAGGGTACGTTGCTGGCAACAGTTGACGGCGGGAAGAGCTGGCAAATTCAATCACGTCCATCTGGAGACGTACTTCGTGACATTTATTTTAGCGATCAATCAAACGGCTGGTTGCTATGCGAGCGAAATGAGTACGAGCTAAGAACGAAAGATGATCCTCGCGCTTATCTAATGCAAACCACGGATGGCGGTAGCCATTGGCAACGGGTGAACGTTGGGAAACAAGTGGACGTCCGGCTCTTGCGGGCCGTCTTCAGTCCGGGCGGTCGAGGATGGGCCTTTGGCGAAGCGGGTGCAGTATTTGCGACGCGAGATGCGGGCGTAAATTGGGTACGATTACAACCGCCCACTCGTCATTTATTGCTTGGCGGTACCTTTATCGATGATGACCGCGGTTGGATTGTCGGAGCAGGCGCAACCATTCTCCAAACGTCTGATGGTGGAGAAACGTGGCATCTTTCACGATTAGCCGGCGCCGAAGATGTGCGCTTCACTGCTGCGTCATTCGTAGACAACCGTCAGGGCTGGGCGGTTGGAGGCAGCGGCGTCGTTTACCGCACGACAAACGGTGGAAGAACCTGGCAGCGTCAGAACACAGCCGTTACCTCGGATCTCTACGATGTAAAGTTCATTGATGCTCTCGAAGGTTGGGCCGCAGGGGCAGAAGGAACAATCATTCACACAACAGACGGTGGCTTGAATTGGGTGGTTGAACGCACCGGCGTTGAGCATCCGCTGGAAAGAATCTCCTTTTCAGATCGCACACATGGTTGGGCAGTTGGGTTCGGAGGGACCATCCTTGCCTATACACGTGACGAGTCTGCTCCGACGCGACGCTAATTCAGGAAGAGAGAGATATCGATTGTGAAAACACAAATGCAATTAAGAACCATTCGAATTCTAGCCGGCGTCATTGGTGCGCTGCTTCTGTGCGTAGGCTCAGTCACGGCTCAAATGGATCCGGGCAGCGGCACCAAAACCCCTCGACCAAACGAGGCAAAGCCGGCAGCGACTAAACCACCCGCCCAACCGTCAAATCAGAAGCCTGCTGCTGCAGACGCTGAAAAGTCACCGGCGCGCAATGCTGGGAATGCGCAACCAACTGACAATTCGCAGCCTGCACCCGCCGTTCCGAAGGATCCGATCATCGTCATCCTCGAACAAATTGTAGCCGCGCCAACTGCACAGGACGTAGCTACTTTGCGACTGAAGCTGGTTGATGAGTTAGTACGGAGGGGCGACAAACAGGAAGCACAGAATCAGTTGCGCCAAATGCTTGCAGAAGATCGTTTCGATCCGCAGTCCTTCTACAATATCGGGAACGCCTTTGCACGTCTCGGAGACATGGATGCTGCTGTAGTCAGTTATCGCAAGGCGATTGACCAGAAGAAGGGAAGATATTCAAAGGCCTTGAATAACCTTGCCGTTGTTTTAATGCGGCGCGGAGATTGGGATCTTGCGAATCAAGCGCTCACTACAGCGTTGAGATTGGAAAACTTTCGCTATGCTGAGGCGAGCTACAACCTTGGCAGACTCTACGCTGCGCAGGGGCAAATGGATCTCGCAATTCGTGAGTGGCACCGCGCGGTGATTGTCGATCCGAATCATGTTGCCGCGGCCCAGGCGCTCGCTCACGCTGGCTACGAAGGGCGGATTACAGTTGGGACTGTTCAGCCCGCGCCAGAAGTGCGCGAACCGAAACCATCGACTAAGGACACGCAGCCGGTCGCGCCGCTCCCCCGCAGCGTCCGGCCAGTACTGGCAGTTGATCCGGTGACCTTCAGTTTGTTGCAACATGCCCGCGAGGCTCACGAGCGAGGAAAAGATCAGGAAGCGATCGGCAACTACCGCAATGTTATTTCCCGGATGGGTGGGTATTTTCCGCCGGCTAACCTCGAGCTTAGTTATATTCTCCTAAGTTTAAAGCAGCCGGATGAAGCGCTTGTTTACCTCAAACCGGTGACCAGCAAGGATGGGACGAAATATCCAATCAGCTACTACCACCTGGCGAGAATCTATGAAGTACAAGGTGACCTGGGGCATGCGGCGGAAGCATATGAACATACAGCAGCGCTTTATCGCGGAATAAATCCTCAGTTCTTGCTGGACGTCAGTCGCGTGCGTGAAAAGCGTGGCGAGTACCAGGCAGCACTAATGGCGATGGAAGAATATGTAAAGGCCGTCGAACAATTGGGATTAAAGCCAGTGTGGTCTGAAGAGAGGTTAGCCGCCCTGCGTCTGAAGGCTTCCGCATCACAAGCGAAATAAGGGACGCGTGGGAGCGGGGACACGGAGACGCGAACGATGTAAAGAAGCAGTCCAATTAGTGTAATTTCGTGTTCTTTCGTGGATCCTTCATCTAACCCAGCCAAAAACTAATCCACGAAATCACACGAAATCACACAAACGAAAAACGAAGCAATCTGCGATGGCCTCCTGTCCCGCGTCTCCGTGTCCCCGTGTCTCCGTGTCACTCCCCCTTAACTTCCGTTATCTTCGTTGCGTGTATCGTGTCTCCTTCGAGCGTGCCCTCGACTGATAGGGACACACCAGTCTTTGTCTCGGTATCCTTCAGCAACTCCTGGACTGTCTTATTTCCCGATTCGTCGAATTTGTAGAGTTTGCCGTCCGCTGTATACAGGGCATAACCGCTCGACACGCAGTTTGGCATGAGCGCGCAGGAAGTCGAGTGTCGCTTAACTCGCTCTTTGAAGCTTGCGTCCTTCACGTGCGGTCCAGCACACGCATTGTCGATTAGATTGCCCGTAAGTTTGACCGAATTCTTGTCTTGCGCATACAGCAGGACAGAAAGGGCCAGCAAAAGGCTCAACGCAAATAATCTGCGAGTCATGTACGTCCCTCCTGGATGGGCCTGTTAAGACTGCTCTTCGTGTGCCCTATTAGCGGCTTAAATATCGTCGGACTGTTCCTGAGCTTTTCGTTCAGGTCGCATGTGCGGGAAGAGTATCACGTCCCGGATGGATTGTCTGTTAGTCAGCAGCATGACAAACCGATCGACTCCAATGCCAATCCCCGCTGCGGGAGGCATTCCATAAGACAACGCGCGAATGTAGTCCTCGTCCATCACCATTGCTTCCTCATCGCCTCGCTCACGTTGCACCACCTGCTCCCTGAACCGCTCGTACTGTTCAACTGGATCATTCAACTCTGAGAATCCGTTCGCGCACTCCATACCGGCGATAAAAAGCTCGAAGCGTTCTGCTACCGTAGGATCTTTTGGTGAGGCTTTCGAAAGCGGTGATATCACTTTCGGAAAGTCCTTGATAAGGGTCGGTTGAACCAGATGCGGCTCAACATGATTTTCGAATAAATCAAGCAGGTTATCATCCGTAATCTGATCTGCTGCATAGAACTTCGCAACGGCTTCACGCATCGTCAGCCGCTCAAACGGCCGTGCGAAGTCAATGTCGAGCGAGCCGAATCGCACGTGCGTATGTCCTAACACCTTATAAATTGTGGCTCGCAACATGTCCTCGCAGAAGTCCATCATCTCGTTTACGTCCGCATAAGCCCAGTAAAACTCGAGCATGGTGAACTCAGGATTATGGCGGGTTGAGATGCCTTCATTGCGAAAATTGCGGTTAAGTTCGTAAACCTTTTCGAAACCGCCGACAAGCAAACGTTTCAAATAAAGCTCTGGCGCAATGCGCGCATATAAATCAATGTCCAGGGCATTGTGGTGTGTCTTGAACGGACGCGCAGCCGCGCCCGTTGCAAGTGGAGTCAACATCGGCGTCTCAACCTCGATGTATCCTCGCTCATCCAAAATCCGACGGAACTCGCGAATGATTGCTGATCGGCGAGTAAAGACCTCCCTTGGATTTAGTTCACCTTCTTCCCGTTCGAGTTTTAGGCTGCCCGCTATCAGATCGGCGTATCGTTGACGTTGTCGGATCTCAGCATCATGAATTCCGTGCATCTTATCCGGTAACGGCAGGAGCGCCTTGGCAAGGAACTTTAGTCTTTCGACGTGTACCGACAATTCACCGGTTTTGGTGACAAACAAATAGCCGTCGACTCCGATGAAGTCTCCATGGTCCAACAGTTCAAAGATCGCCCACCCATCAACCGGTTCCGGGCTACCATCATTTCGCCTGCCGACGACATCCGAGCGACGTAAGTAGAGTTGCAGCCGAGACACACCATCAGAAAGGTGGAGAAACGCAGCCTTGCCCATCACTCGTGGTGGTGATGCGATGCGACCTGCAATCCGCACCTTGAAGTCATTCAGCTGCTGATTGGCAAGTTCAATCTCCTCTGCTGCTGGACGGCCACCTTCCTCAACCCGTGGTTCAAAGGCCCGAAACTTCTCGGCGACGGAACTGATCGTATCTTCGCGACCCGGTTCCACGACCTGGCTACGCTCGAATTTGTTTGGATAGACGTTTCCAACGAGCGCCCGCAAAGCTTCTAGATGCTGCCGGCGAGCCTCTATTTGATCGTTCGTTTCAATGAAAGGAGTGGTCAATTTGTATGACTCCGACGTAGCCGCGAATTATAGAGACGCCTTTGATCCAGCGCAAATTTCCCCATTTAGTCATAGAGCTGTTGCCATGTTAGATTGGTAGGTCCCATGCATCCCAAGATTGTTACCCTGCCGGAACTGCTCGTGGAACGAGATCGTCTGCGCAGCGGTGGGAGGCGTTTAGTATTCACGAACGGAGTTTTCGACCTCCTGCACGTCGGGCATATCCGCTACCTGATTGCCGCGCGCGAGTTGGGGAATGCTCTGGTCGTTGCGATCAACAGCGATCGAAGCGTTCGTGAATTGAAGGGAGACGGGCGGCCGCTTGTGAATGAACGCGAGCGCGCAGAGGTTCTGGCGGCGATGCGCCCGGTGGACTACGTAACAGTTTTCGATGACATTTCACCGCGCTCATTAATTTCGGCAGTGTTGCCGGATGTTCTGGTGAAGGGCGGCGATTACGACTTGGATCAGATTCATGGTCGAGAAGAGGTAGAACGCGGTGGAGGGAAAGTAATCTCGCTGCCGTTCGTACCGGGCGCATCGACCAGTCGAATTATTGAAAGAATGAAAGGCTTGCGAAACTCGGGCTCGTCCTGAGTCTGTATGGGGCATCCCTCCGGGGGCGTGTAGTAAGAATATAGCGCTAGCAGAGAAGGGTAGCCAGGGAGGGACGCCCCCACAGAAATTCCCATTAATGAGCAGTACGATTCACAAAACGTCCGCATTACAAGCTGCATTACAACGCGTCACCGAGACATCGGAATACCAAAAAGTCCTCGCGGAAGTTCAACGCGGCGCTCGAATTATTTCGATTAGCGGGCTTATTTCAACCTCAGCGCGGGCGCTTGCTCTCTCAGCACTGCAGAAGGAGACCGGTAGGAGGTTTGCGATTGTTGCGCCCGCAACACGTGACCTGGAATCCTGGGAACGTGATCTGCGCTTCTGGTACTGCGCGCTTCACGGAAAGGAAAATTGTGACCGCGAAGTGTTGTTGCTGCCCGCATCGGAGACTGATCCTTACGCAGGTTTTTCACCACATGCTGAGACACTGGAAAAAAGAGCGCTAACACTGTGGCGTTTGACCCGGGCTGAGCAGGACTTTGTTTTGCTAACCGCTCGTGCTCTGGCGCGAAAAATGGTTGGCGCGGAGGAAGTAAAACGCCTCGGCACATTCCTCAAGCGCGATGATGAAATCTCACCAGAAGATCTCGTCGAGAAGCTCTTTGCTACAGGTTACAAACGTGAAGATCCCGTTGCGGGTGTAGGCGAATTTTCTCTTCGCGGCGGAATTGTCGACGTCTGGCCGCCTGGACGTGAGGCGCCCGTGCGAATTGAGTTTTTCGGAGACACGATCGACTCGCTGCGCGAGTTTGATCCGGAAACACAACTGTCCACGGGTCCTCTTAAGGACGCAGAACTTCCTCCGATGCGTGAACTTCGCGTCAACAGTGATGACTTTCGCGAGTGGGGAGTACGAGCACGTGAACGATGGAGCGACCCGCGTTATGCGCGAGCCTTGCGCGACCGTACTGCGTTCGCGGACGAAGGTGAATCCTTCATCGGGTGGGAGTGGTTGATCTCGCTGATCCGCGATACGAACTCGACTGTCTTTGATTATCTCAAAGATGTTGTGATGGTAATCGACGAGCCTTCCGCGATCGAGTCATATCTTGGCGAAGTCTACCAGTCGCTAGAGGACCGTTTTGCGGAAATCGAGGCAGCAGACGAGATCGCGCCCGCACCGCCTGAGCTTTACCTTACAACCTCCGAACTCCAATCCAAACTGGACCAGCAACAGCGGATTGAACTGCGTGCGCTCGGACGCGCAGCAGCTGAAACTGATGAAGAACTAGCTCTCGACGGCGGATCATCATCTCAGATTCAGATTGGCCGCGGTCGTGGTACTCGACGGCCAATGTTTCTATTCCCGCTAGCTGCCACGGCCAGCGAAATCGATTGGCCGGCACAATCTGTCATGCGTTACCACGGCCGGCTGTCAGACCTTGCCGAGCGTATTAAGCGCGCCAGAGAAGAATCCATCACAACGTTGTTTGTTATGCCGGGTCTTGGAACGGCAGAGCGATTAGTGGAAATTCTCGGCGAATACCAGATTGAGGCACATCTGACGCTGCTGGACGAAATCTCCGAGGAGTTGTCTGGCGCTCCTGTAATTGCCACGGTTGGGCGTCTTAGTAGTGGGTTCGAACTACCCTCCGCACGTCTGATTGTGCACGTTGAAACGGACGTGTTTGATGAAGCGGGTGAAGCGCTTGATCGACGCGGCATCGCCGCCGAAGCAAGGCGCCCACGAGATAAAAAACGAAAGTCCAAAACGGCAGCTTTCCTCTCGGACTTCCGCGATTTACGACCTGGTGACTATGTCGTTCACATCGATCATGGTATCGCGCGCTTTGGAGGCCTCCAGACACTGGATCTTGGACCACGTACTGGCGAGTTCATGCTGTTGTATTACGCTGACGAAGCCAAACTTTATGTTCCCGTTGAGCGCCTGGACCTGGTACAGCGATACTCGAGTGCGGAAGGCCACCAGCCGCAATTAGATCGACTTGGTGGCTTGGGCTGGCAGAAAACGAAGGCTCGTGCCAAGCGCGCGATGCGCGACATGGCTGATGAGTTACTGCGACTATACGCCGAACGCAAACTTGTCGGTGGGTTTTCGTTTGCATCCGATACTCCGTGGCAACAGGAATTCGAAGGTGGATTT
The DNA here is from genome assembly GCA_046727215.1 of Acidobacteriota bacterium. Classification (GTDB taxonomy): domain Bacteria; phylum Acidobacteriota; class Blastocatellia; order Pyrinomonadales; family Pyrinomonadaceae; genus PSRF01. The sequence continues at coordinate 3,877 of JBKPCC010000156.1, read as the reverse complement.
GAGTATGTGCTGACACCCGATCAGGAAACAGCGATTGAGGACGTCAAGAAAGACATGGAAGAGCCGATTCCCATGGACCGCTTGCTCTGTGGTGACGTCGGATACGGGAAGACAGAAGTCGCGATGCGTGCAGCATTCAAAGCCGTAATGGAAGGTAAACAGGCAGCGGTGCTCACTCCGACCACAGTCCTGGCCTATCAACACTATGATACGTTTCGCAATCGTTTTGCTCCCTTTCCTGTAAGAGTCGAGTTACTGTCACGTTTTCGTTCGAGTAAAGAGCAAAAAGAAGTTGTAAAACGCGTCGAGTCAGGAGAAGTCGACGTCATCATCGGCACTCATCGAATGCTTTCAAAGGATGTACGTTTCAAGGATCTCGGACTTGTTGTTGTAGACGAAGAGCAGCGATTTGGAGTGGCCCACAAAGAGCGACTAAAGCAACTCAAAAAAAGAGTCGATGTGCTTACTTTGTCTGCAACGCCAATTCCCCGGACGCTCAACATGTCTCTCAGTGGAATGCGAGACATGTCCTTAATTGAAACTCCGCCGAGAGATCGTCTCGCGATTCAAACGCAAGTCGTGCAGTTCTCTGAAAACGTCATCAAGTCAGCCATTGAACTCGAGCTGGCGCGCGGAGGCCAGGTATTTTTCATTCACAACCGTGTGGAAACCATCGACACTGTGGCAGCGCTCGTCAAACGTCTCGTGCCGCAGGCCCGGCTTGCAGTTGGGCACGGTCAGATGAACGAAAAAGATATGGAGCGCGTGATGCTCGATTTCATTGATTACAAATATGATGTTTTGGTGGCAACGACCATCATCGAGAACGGAATAGACATCCCCCGCGCCAACACCATCATCATAAACCGCGCCGATGCTTATGGTCTTTCTCAGCTTTATCAACTGCGCGGTCGCGTAGGACGCTCAAATCGGCGTGCCTATGCATATCTCTTGATTCCTGGTGAACAGGAGCTTTCTCCTATCGCGAGACGACGGTTGGCAGCCATTCGGGAATTCTCAGACCTGGGAGCCGGATTTCGCATAGCAGCGTTGGACCTCGAGTTACGCGGTGCAGGCAATCTCCTGGGCGGAGAACAATCAGGACACATGGACGCTCTGGGATTTGATCTCTACACACAGATGCTCGAACGCACGGTTGCGGAATTAAGAGGCGAGGCTGTCGAAGACGAAATCAGTGTCTCACTCAACCTTGGTGTTGACGTGGCCATTCCAGAAGATTACATCAGTGATATGGGCCAGCGGCTGCGCACGTACAAACGCGTGTCTTCGGCGAAGGATGGGCAGGTCCTTTCTGCGATCCGGACCGAGACTCAGGATCGCTACGGACGGTTGCCACAGTCAGTTGAACTCCTATTTGAGTATGCGCGATTAAGACGTTTGGCAGAAGAAGTCGGAGTAGTTTCGATCGACAGGACGCCAGACGGAATCGCGATTAAATTCAGTGAGAGGGCACATGTTTCACCTGAGTTGCTGCGACAATTTCTTCAAGATCATAGAGAGTCGACGTTCACACCAAGTGGGGTTCTGCGAATGACGCTTACCGACGCAGAGATGGAAGAAGTTTTGGGTGTTGCGCGTCAGTCGTTGCTGCGTTTGCGGGTGAACGACTAGAATAGTCATTTGCTTTAGCGGGTCGCCCTGGGGGAGGCGGCCAATCTTCAAAAGAAAAACTGTTTTAATCCGATGAGTGGAGTACTTTTGTGAAGTTGAAACTATTGTCATTCGCCGTCACAAGTCTTTTGTTAGTAACAGTTATGGGCTTTGCTGCAGCCCCGACCTATGCCCAGGAGGGCGAAGTGCAGGTTGTTGACCAGGTCGTAGCACAGGTAAACGACGATGTCATCACGCTGTCAATGCTGAAACGGGAATCGAAAGAGCGGATTGAAACGCTGAAACAAAATGGGATGCCTGAAGACCAGGCGGTCGCTGAAGTGACAAAGCGCCAGCCCGAACTAATTGCGACGTTGATCAATGAACAACTGCTTCTGCAGCGGGGGAAGGAGCTCGACCTCGCGAAGGAAGTGGAAGACGAAGTGAATCGCCGAATGTTTGAAGTTGCGAAGGAACAGGGAATTCAAACAATCGAAAAACTGGACGAGGCATTACGTCAGAACGGGCAGGATCCGACGCAAATCCGGCAAACGCTGCGGACAGAAATCATGAAACAGATGGTCATCCAGCAGGAAGTCGATAGAAAAATCTTTTTCGGCCTCACGATGGATGAGTTGAAGAAATATTTTGACGCGCATCGTGAAAAGTTTCGGCGTCCGGAGAGTGTGAAAATCTCCGAGATCTTCCTCAACACAAGCGGCAAGAGCGAGGCTGATGTAAAAGCCCGAGCCCTTGAACTCGTGGCCCAGTTGCGTGCCGGCGCTGATTTCAAAACCGTCGCTGCTACAAACTCCGAACGCGAGCAGAACGGCCGCCGTACGGGTCCCGAAGACAAGGGAGAGGTCGGGACGTTTGAAGTGCCTGCGTTACGAGAAGATGTCGCCGCTGCAATTAAGAATATTAAGGCGGGTGGGATCAGTGAGCCGATGTTAGCGCCTGACGGTTTTCACATCTTTCGCGTGGATGAACGTCAGGCTGAGAGCGCTGATATTACTTTTAACGAAAATCGCGTTCGCGAAGCGATGACCATCGAACAATCGCCAAAAGAACGCGACAAGTACTTACAGAATCTCCGCAATGAAGGGTACGTAAAAGTCGCTGAAAACTACCGTGCTGCGGTTGAGCCGCTCCTCAGTCTTACTACGCCAACAGCGGCCAAGACGTCTGAGAAAAACAAAAAGGACGACAAGAATAAAAAACCCTAACGGAATTGCGAATATTCCGGATTTTGTGGTTTTGGGAATTCGTTCTTCGTATTGGGCCTATTGGACCCATAGGAACCCATTAGACGTATAGGACCTATTTTAGCTAGACAAAATTCGCAATTCGAAATCGTTCCCGTGCGATTGGACCTATTTCTCAAAGCGAGTCGTCTTTGTCCCAGGCGCACGGTGGCGCAGAAATTATGTGAAGCCGGAATGGTCACCGTTGCAGGTCGAACTGCAAAGTGCGCATTGGCGATCAAGGCTGGTGACGAGATAACGATTACGCGTCGCGACCGGATAACCACAGTTCGCGTTAAAGCTCTACCAGCCGCACGCCAGACATCGCGCCAGGAAGCCACTACCCTTGTCGAGATTCTTCGTGACGAGATTTTCGAGAGATGAAACAGATCAGACCTTTCAAGATTCGGAACGTTGAAATCAAGCCGCCACTCATTCTTTCACCGATGGCAGGCGTAACTGACGTTTCGTTTCGTCGTTTGATAAAACGGCGTGGCGGCGTTGGTCTGACGGTTTCGGAATTCATTTCGGTTGAAGGGTTAACACGCAACAATCCCAAGTCAAAAAGACAAATGCGCTTCTATGCTGACGAGAGGCCGTTTGCGGTTCAGATATTTGGCGGCCAGACGGAACGAATGCGCATGGCGGCTGAGATGGCGGAGGAAGTTGGCGCCGATATCCTGGATATCAACTGTGGCTGTCCCGCCCCGAAAGTAGTTAAACACGGGGGCGGTTCCGGTTTGTTGAAAGACTACGCGCGCCTCGAATCGATTTTGAAAGAGGTGAAGAAGGCCATCAAGATCCCTCTTACTATTAAGATCCGCGCGGGCTTCTATGACCACACAATCAATGCCGTTGACACGGCTAAGCTAGCCGAGGCTTGCGGAGTTGAGCACATCGCTCTGCATGGCCGAACTAAGGAACAAGGTTATCGAGGCTTGGCAAATTGGGATCTGGTTCGGCAAATCAAAGAAGTCGTCTCAGTGCCCGTTTCAGGTAGTGGCGATGTTACGACAATCGAA
>JBKPCC010000155.1:0-23425 GCA_046727215.1 Acidobacteriota bacterium | reverse complement strand
TTCGCCTCGCTTGCGTACTTCGGAAACCGATTGTCGTCAATGCCCGGCACCTCGGCTTCAGTTGCAAGATCGATCCGCGTAATGGAGAACGCGTCTCCGACTTTCTCAAGTTTCACTTTCGCTTCGGTATGAATTCTTGTCCGCATGAGTCGTTCGCGCGCGAGTTGTGCCGCAGCGCCATCGTGAAACAACCTGCATGAGCAGCGCCCAATAGCTCTTCAGGATTTATAGCTGATTGTCCGTCTTCAAATCGAGACCTAAACGTATATGGACCTTCGAACGCTCCGCTGCCAACTTTCAGTCTGCCGCCACCCTCCGCTAAGTTGCCTTTCCATTCTGCTTCCGCTGTTCGCGTTTGGCATAAAATCTCCTTTCACAGTGCTGGTGTTGAACTAAACTTGCGCAAAACCACCATCGACAAAGAGTTCCGTTCCCGTTATATAACTGGCATCGTCAGAGGCAAGAAACACTACCGCCTTCGCGATTTCATCAGGAGTCCCAAACCTGCCAAGTGGAATGCTGCTATGAACCATTTTGACTCGTTCCTTTCCTGCGTCAGCGGAAGCGAGCAGATTGTTTAATCCTGGAGTGTCGATCGTACCGGGACTGATCGCGTTGACACGAATGCGGCGGTCCTTCAAATCGGTGGTCCATGTCCGGGCAAACGAACGAATCGCCGCCTTCGTGCCGCTGTAAACGCTGTTCGACGATAAACCTTGGACTCACGTAAGTCCGGAGGATCGGAGAGAGCATGTAAGACACACCGGCCCGATCCGGCGCTTTGTAGTAGCCTGTCTTGTAACGTCCCTGGATCATCTTCTTCAGCTCTTCAGGTGGCATCCCCTTTGCCTGCATCTCAGCGGCATCGAAGAAGACGCGCATCTGCGCCTTGGATCCAGCCTCATCGAAAGAGATTGGATAGAGAATGTCGTCCCTGTATTTCGTAAAAGGCCACGACCCTCGGAACGTATCGTCACCCGTTCGCGCAACAAGTGCGTAGAATCCATTCGTGCCCTTGCGCTGAATCCACCCAGTTGCTCCTTGGTGTCGTAGGGGCCATCCTGTACCCGCCGCTTTCCATCCTTAAGCCGCACCGTGGTCCCGGTCTCGGGTACTTCCAGTGGATTGCCACCGACATAGACACCCGCCTCGACGAGCGCCTTATGGTACGCCCGCCAAGCGCGGAGATACGGATCGGTTTCGCTGCCGTTCCGTGCCTTAAAAGCCTCCGGTGATTCGTAAACTAGCAGGGCGAATTGCATCTCTTTTTCTCCTTTAACGCCATTATGTACCTGAACATATGACGGATGAGAAGCAGCCGATTCGACAGATTTCAGGAAATCTCAAGGAATTTCAATCAGCCCACAGACGAATTGAGGTACGTCACCGTCAAGGTAGCGAAGTGCGAGGTGATAGTGGAGGGCACAAGCGAAAGCGATAGCCATTACTCGTTGGCAATTCCAGTCACTCGTGGAAGGCATGAGCCACAGAACTCATTCCCGGAATTCCACGAATGATAAAAGACTTCGCCTATGCGGGTTTTGCCATCACCTTGATTTTCCGCAAGCATTGCCCACTTATCCAGTGGTGGTCCAATTTTCTACGAGATGGGACACGCGAAGGCGACACTGTGACATCAGGTCGCTCTCGCGTGGCTTCTGCAGCGCTCATCTAACATCCTATTGATCCCGGGCACATCTTCACTTGAACATCTTCGCGAGAATCTCAAGTCTGCAACTCTGCAGCTTCCTCCCGAAATCATCGCCAATCTTGACTCGATCGGCCTAAGATGCGTTACGAGTGTCATCTCTGGAGGCTGACATTCGTGGGCAGAAAAGCTTGCAGGAGGACGTTTAAGATCTGTTGACGCCTGAAAATCGATCTAGAGAGAATTGCTGAGGAAATTGGAGCGGGCGACGGGACTCGAACCCGCAACTTCCAGCTTGGGAAGCTGACACTCTACCATTGAGTTACGCCCGCTCACACGGAAAGCTGAGGAACGATAATTAACCGACAAGCGTGCTGTCAAATCACGTGTGAAGTTCGCGCCTATTTGTTTTTCGAAAATCTTGGAGGCACGAAATCACACCAAACAACGCAAAAAATTAGCCCTTCAGATACTTATCAATCAGTTCGTTCCACTGACCCTGCGCCCTTAGTATCAACTCAATCGCTTCGCGCACAGCGCCATTGCCACCAAGAGAAGCTGTGATGTAGTGAGCCGCTTCCTGCGTTTCCGGCGCTGCATCACTAACTGCGATTGCCAGTTCTGAACGACGCATCAACGGGATGTCATTAAGATCATCTCCGATGAACGCAATTTGGTCGTCGCTTACGCCGGCAAGATTGATTATTTCCTCGAACGCTCTAAGCTTGTCTTGTGAACCCTGCCGAACGTAATCGATTTTCAATTCTTTCGCGCGTCGCTCGACCGCCCGCGAGGTTCGGCCTGAAATGAGCCCGGATTTCAGACCTCCCCGGTTCCACAATTCCAGGCCCAGTCCGTCGCGAACGTTGAATCGCTTCTGCTCATCGCCGCCATCCAATAACATCAGACGGCCATCGGTAAGGACACCATCACAGTCCATCAGCAAAAGCTTAATCCGGGATGCACGCCTTTCAAGAGAGTTTTCTATCATTCGCCAAACAAGAAAAGGCTAGTTAGATCATCAACGAACTTCAAAAAAATCGACCGCCAGAAGTTTCCATGTTCCACCATTCTTAGCCAAAACCAAAACGGCAGTGCCCGAAACTTCCTGGCCAAGCTGCTTCGCTCGAATGCTGACGTCGGCGGCCACTGTATTGGCATCGAGCATTTCCGTACGCAATACTCGGGTTTGCCAAATCTCCGGCTGAGTACCGACGAGACCGTTTATGAATCGCACCAACTCTCCGGGAATAACACGAACATCCAAGTCAGCCTTTTTCCCTGCTGTGATTGCCTGATCCAATTGACCAATGAATGTTTTTGTAGATTCATCAACTGGCGATGAACCTGCTTCTGCGCGGATGCGCCCCGCGCGTGCCGCTACCGACGATGCAAATTCCGCATCTGCACGCACCGCATCGTTAAATCGTTTTACAGCATCAGCAGCTTGCCCTCGTTTCAGGCTAATCTCACCCAAACCGATATTGGCCCATGCGATTGTCGAAGAGGTTGGCATCGGTTCATCCAGCGCCGAACGAAACAGTCGTTCAGCTTCCTCAATCTTATTCTGTCCTAACAGTGCACGTGCGAGGAAGATGCGAGCTTCCTGCAAGCGCGGGGCGATTGCGACCATCTCTCTCGCTACGGCTTCCGCGCGTACGTAGTCAGCCGCCGTGAGCTGTCTTTTCGTTTCGTCCAACACCTCGGCGAGATCCCGACCGCGTGGGGCAACGTCATTCGCATAATCGAGTTGCGGATACAGTTTTTCAGGATCTACTTCTACTCGCACAGGGCGTGCAGTTGTTTTGAAAATTGCCTCGGCAAAGTTCTTGGCAGGAATGACGACGTCCACAGAAACTTGTTGTCCGTCCTGAGTTGTAGCAATGACCTGTACAGCGGCATCCGTAGATCCGAGATTTCTCAATGCTGACACCCAGTTGGCTCCTCTTTGCTGCGGTAGTCCGACCATAAGATCGGTGTCCGTCACTTGATCAAACTGTTGCTCGAGGAGGCTCTGCATCGCCTGACCACCTCGCTCGACCAGGGCCGCGCGCAACGACGCCAGTGTCAGGCCATTCGGATTGTCTTTTGCGGATTGAAATTGAGACTTCAGCAGAGTCATGAACGCGTCGTGACCGAGTCGACGATCGATGATCCGGAAAACCATCGCGCCTTTATTCGGCACCGATCCAAAGTACGTATCGTCCAATTGAGTCGACCGGGCAAGGGGCACATCTCTTTTTGCAACAGCACCGTAGGCCAGACGTTCACGCTGTAATTCCCCTTGCATAGCGTCTCGTCCAAATTGTTTTTCTAGAAACTGCCCCGCGAGAAAACGAACCAGGCCGTCGCGCAAAACACCGCCACCTTCGCCGTGAACAGCCGCTTGTCCTCCGATCCACAGGCGAGCTATCGATTCAGAAATCAGAAGCGCAGTTGCGGCATCAACTTTGGACCGCCGGAATGCAGCCGTCTCCAAAAGGACTGTACCCGTCTCGCTCATCCCGGATCCCCTGCGAACTGCTACCAGGCGAATCGGTGCATCCGGCGCTGGACCGAGCGCGGCTGTATAAAACATACGCGCAGCAGCTGCCAATCCGATAAGCGCATCGGCTTGTTTGCGTTCGTCCTGGCCCCAGCCCTTAGGAACATACGCGGCAATTCCCTTCGAATCTGGGGTGCCATCGATACGTTCCCACTCGCCTTGTAGAAAAAATGGCTCTCCATTCAGGTTCTGTTCGAACGCACCATTCTTCTCGACACCTGAAGAGATTGCGTTTCCGCCGGCGACTGAAACTCGAAATGGCGCTGTATCAGCGCCGCGGACTGTGAACGGCGTGTTAATCGATGGGTACCAAAACGACAGCGGCAGGAACTGCGAACCGATCGGCGATATAGAAGCAAGACCAGTGTTGTTATCCACTGGATAGGAATAAACAAGATTAACGGTTACGGTCCCGTCAGCGGCGACCGTCGACGGAAGCGTGACCGTGACACGTTGGAGTGGCCCACGTGCTTCCGGAGTAGCACGGAAAGAAGCCGTTGCGCCGCCTACTGTGACACTCTTGATAACAGCTTTGGAATTTATCCGGAAAGTAAAAGTACTGCCGCTGCCACGACCGACATTTTTTGCTGCTACTAGGGCAGTCGAATTAAGAGTGCGGTCTGGTTGAACACTTGCTGAAATGTCAAAGCTGGTTATCTGCCACGCAGCACGTGCCTCTTCCTGTGCGTTAGTTCTAAATACAAGGGTAATTGTGATGAGTAATATCGACGCTATTAATCTATTCATTGTTACGGATTCATAAGATCTTGGGCAGCTTGGCACTCAGCCAGACTGCACTCCCACTAGCGCATGGATGTCACGAAGAACTTTCAATAACGGCAACATGCGATCCAACGGAAGAGCGTTTGGACCATCGGAAGGCGCACGCTCCGGACAATCATGAACTTCCATGAATACCGCATCTACGCCACATGCGACACCAGCGCGAGCGAGCGGTTCGATGTACTCAGACTGACCGCCAGTTGCATAGCCTAAACCGCCTGGGAGTTGCAGCGAATGAGTTACATCAAACACAACGGGAACACCGAACTGTCGCATGATAGGGAATGAGCGCATGTCAACTACCAGGTTGTTGTAACCAAAACTCGCGCCTCGTTCAGTCAACATGATCTTATTACACCCCACTGCCCGCGCCTTATCCACTATGTTCCGGGCATCATGCGGAGCGAGAAACTGTCCCTTCTTCACGTTAACAGCGCGACCGGTTCGTGCTGCCTCAACGATAAGATCCGTTTGCCGGGACAAGAAGGCAGGAATCTGCAAAACGTCAGCTACCTCGGCAACTCGCCCTACCTGTGAAACCTCATGCACATCTGTCAGTATCGGCACCTGAAGCTCACGTTTCACCGTTTGCAAAACTTCAAGTCCTGCTTCCATCCCGAGACCGCGGAAGCTGTTAATAGAAGAACGATTCGCCTTGTCGAAGGAGGACTTGTAAACGAAATCAAGACCAACATCACGGGCCCGGCCCGCACATTCGCGAGCCATCATGAGTGCGTGGTCCAAAGATTCAACAACGCATGGTCCAGCGATGATGGTTAAACGACCGTCCCCGAAGGTAGCGTCACCTACTTTAAAGAAGCTGGCAGTGTCCTTTTGCCGTGCCGTCATGGTTTTCGCCCCTTGAATATTCGGAAGCCGCGTTTGATCTTACCGAAGAACGAACTATCTTCCTTCTTCTTGTTTGCGTTTGAGTTTCCATTTTCATTTTCATTTCCGTTCGAATTTGCAGCTTTTCCCTTTGCTGCCTGTTTCGGAGACGGAGACGGAGACTGCGTTGGGGATGGCGAAGCAGATACTTGTGGGGTTGCCTGACTTGCGGCGTTACTGTTCGGTACGGCTGGCGAATTCGTTCGGCTGTTTCGCACGAGGAGTAGGATGCCTCCGATTAAAACGACGGTAACCGCTGCCAATAACGCTACCAGACCCGTGCGCTTGCGGGGTCCAGGCACGTTCACGTTTACGCGCGGAAAAGGCTGTCGCGGCCCAGCATGACTGGATTGCTGATGATTCCGTTGTCCATCAGCAGCCAGCTCCTGCGGACTCTTCGTTACAGTTAATTCATCATTACTTGAAGTAAAGACGCCCCTCTCTCGCAATCGAGAAATGTCGACAACAAGCCTTCCTGACGGAGACTGCGTAGCAACTTCTCGCAGCATCTTCAGATCAGGGCCACTGGTGATTGCGGCATGTTCAAACCCGAGCTTCTCCGCTGTTTCCAGCAACTCCTGACGAAAAGCGTTCGCGTTCGGCGGCCGATTGGAGGGATCCTTTTCAAGCGCATGCAAAACAACTTGTTCGATAGACACGGGTATTGCTGCAACTATCTCACGTAGTCCGCGGGGTGGATCTGCCGCGTGTTTCATCGCGATCGCCAGTGGGCTCGAACCAGTAAACGGCGCCGCACCAGTCAACATCTCGTACAAGATCACTCCCAAACTGTATACGTCCGCAGCAGGAGTTAGCGGTAATCCACTGCATTGTTCCGGCGACATGTAGCGGGGAGTACCAATCATTGCACCGATTTGCGTCAATGATTTCGAATCATCTTCTTCGGGAGATTCGACTGCGAGTTTCGCAATACCAAAGTCAAGTACCTTAACAATGACGGGAGCGTCAGACCGTTGGACCACAAAAATATTGGCAGGCTTTAGATCGCGATGGATTATTCCGGCGTCGTGTGCCGCACCGACTGCCGCAGACGCCTGTAGCATGATTGATACTGACCGGGCACTCTCGACGGGCGCTTCTTTTCCGATGATCTCACGCAGCGTACGTCCCTCCAGAAGTTCCATCACGATGTAAACGAACCCCCCGGGAGTTTCGCCGAAATCTGTGACCGTGACAGCATTAGCGTGTTGCAATCTTCCGGCTGCTCTTGCTTCTCGCCGGAAACGTTCGCGAGCCGCTTCATCTTCACCGTAACGCGGGTTGAGTACCTTTACAGCCACGGCGCGATCGATAAGCAGGTGCCTGGCGCGGTAGACGGTGCCCATACCACCAACGCCAAGTTTGGCTTCTAATCGATATTTGTCGTCTAAAGTTTGACCCAGAAGAGGGTCAACCGGAACAGAGTTGATCACCGTTGGATCCGCTTGCAATACCGAGTTGTCCAGCGGACAAAACAGAGTATCTGCTGGGTATTCTTTTCCGCATGTGGGGCAATGAAGCATATTCAACTGCATTGGGAGACAAGTGGATCGCTCGGGATTATCCCGCAAAACCGCGCCGGATGCACCCAGCGACATCTGCAGAACTCAACGCGAGATGTGCCCGCTAGAGAGTCTAAGGAAATTTATGCGCGCGTCGCTTCAATCGGCACTCGTCGCTGTGACGCGCTCCTGAATCGTCGTTGAAGACTCTACCTCTGAATTATTATCCATTGAGGTCTCGCTCCTAAGTCGATTGGCGTAAGCTGCGCGCACAAAAGATGCAAATAACGGATGGGCATTTAAGGGTTTTGATTTGTACTCCGGGTGAAACTGACAACCGAGGAACCACTGATGGACATCACGTGGCAATTCGATGATCTCGACAAACTTTCGATCGGGGGACATGCCGCTGAAGACCAGGCCTTCACGTTCAAGCATCGGTAGAAATTCAGGGTTGAATTCATACCGGTGACGGTGGCGTTCACTGATCTCTTCTGCGCCGTCATAGATCTCACGCGCGAGCGAACCAGCCGCCAATTCGCAGGGCCATGCACCAAGCCTCATCGTCCCGCCCAATTCCTCAACATCAACGAGATCGCGCAACTTAAATATGATCGGATAAGGAGTCACGGAGTCGAACTCGGTCGAATCTGCGTCCTTCAATCCGCAAACATATCGCGCGTACTCGATACAGGCGGTCTGCATTCCCAAACAGATTCCAAAATACGGGGTACGGCTGCGCCGGGCATAGGAGATCGCTCGGATCATGCCCGCTACGCCACGTTTGCCAAATCCGCCGGGCACAAGAATCGCATCGAAATCACGTAAGCGCGATTCATAGTCCTCGTCCATTAACTCTTCCGATTCGATCCACTTAACATCAACGCGAAGATTGTTAGCAACGCCGCCATGCGTCAGAGCTTCGCGCAAGGATTTATAGGAGTCTTCTAATTCGACATACTTACCCACGATCGCAATCGAAGTTTCACCACCTGATGGTTCGCGAATCGTGGACACCAGGTTGCGCCACTCGGACAGCTCAGCTTGACCGGCGCGCGCGCCGAATCCCAATTGTGTCACGATCAGTTCGTCCAAACCCTGCTCATGAAATGCAAGCGGCACTTCGTAAATCGTGTCAACGTCCTGTGCGCTTATTACCGCAGACTCCTTCACATTGCAGAACAGCGCAATCTTCGAACGAAGATCTCGAGACAAAGGCTTCTCGGAGCGGCACAACAGGATGTCAGGCGCGATACCGATCTCTCGCAAATCGCGTACGGAGTGCTGTGTCGGCTTCGTCTTTAATTCACCGGCGGCTGCGATATAAGGAACGAGCGTCACATGGATGAAGAGTGCATTGCCCGCGCCCTCTTCATTACCCATTTGTCGAATGGCTTCGAGGAATGGAAGCGATTCGATGTCACCAACCGTTCCGCCGATCTCAACGATCACTACATCTATTTCTTCTTTCTCCGCGACGGCCCGAACAGCCTCCTTGATTTCGTTCGTGATGTGAGGGATGACTTGAATTGTCTTGCCTAAATAATCGCCTCGCCGCTCCTTGTCGATTACGGAAAGATAGATGCGCCCGGTCGTCCAGTTGTTTGCCTTTGAAAGGTGCGCGTGCGTGAAGCGTTCGTAATGACCAAGGTCAAGATCAGTCTCGGCGCCGTCGTCCGTAACAAACACCTCCCCATGTTGAAACGGGGACATTGTTCCCGGGTCGACGTTGATGTATGGATCGAGCTTTATCAATGCCACGCGTAATCCGCGTGCTTCGAGTAAACAACCGATGGAAGATGCTGCCAGTCCTTTGCCCAAACTGGAAACCACGCCACCGGTCACAAATATGTATTTACGCATTGGTTGTCGTGTTCCTTGTAAATGAATGTCCGTTGTTTTGTTAACTCGTTCAACAGAGAATTAAGTTTTGTTGCTATCAGGATTCCCTGCTTCTGGTCCATCCCCAGAACCTTGTTCGCCATCGTAACGTCCCTGCTTCAAATCCTGTTGAACCTCGGCGGCTCGCTCAGCCGCGGGATCTAATAATTTTTGGATCTCAATTAAGCCGGCGCCCAGGAGCCCTGGTCCTTCCTGCGCACGCTTTTCAAATTCCTCATTACTGACGTTGTAAGGTTTGCTGAGCTGCGCCAGACCAAACAATGCGCAGATGAGCAGAAAACCTATAAGCACCAGTCCCATCCAATCCGTCATATTGCACCCGAGGCATTCAACTCCAGGATATTTCTGACGCGCTCGAGATCAGGAAACGTATCAACCCCAACTGATGGGGCGCTGGCTTGAACCGCCTGAATAACGATTCCGTTTTCGAGCGCTCGAAGTTGTTCCAAACATTCGCGGCGCTCAAGTTCAGACTGTGGCCAACTCGTGAAATCGAGCAACGTCTGACGCCGGTATACGTACAATCCCGTGTGTTTGCGAAAAGAGTTAAGCAGTGAAGGCTCGTTTTCCAGCGCAGCCTGAAGACTGCCATGTTCACGCACGTGCGATCGTGGGAACGGTACGGGAGATCTCGAGAAGTACAAGGCTTTCCCATTTTCGCTTATAACGATCTTGACAACGTCAGGATTTACAACGTCACCAACATTCTCGATCGGTTCCCAGGCGGTAGCCATATCGGATGTACCGGCGGAATTACTCAACGCAGACACAGCGCGGTCAATTGTTTCAGACGAGATCATTGGTTCATCTCCCTGTACGTTCACAATGATCTCCGCATCAGGCAACCCGAGTGCTACTTCTGCAATCCGATCAGTTCCGCTTGCGTGGTCGCTGCGCGTCATTATTGCCTCGTATCCACTTGAACGGACGGCTTCTACGATCCGCTGATCATCTGTTGCCACAATAACTCGGGACACTTGTTTGGCAGCGAGAGTTCGCTCCACAACCCAGGAAATCATGGGTTTTCCAGCGATCTCCATCAGCGCTTTTCCGGGAAGTCTAGTCGACTCGAAACGGGCGGGAATGACTGCGATGACGTTCTTTGGGGGATTTGAGCCCGTCTGATTCACGGGATAACAGATTAGCTTGCGATCGCTGGGAGTGTCAACGCGGTTCAATCAGTCCGGTAATCGACGCACGGAGCGCACCCAATTCCCTGTGAAAAGAGTGTTATGATGCCCGTAACGGATGCGAGTCTTCTACACACCCTTTTACTACGCAGAAATCGGCCAAAATCACGTTTTCCCCATTCGCAAGTTTGAGCTGGTGCGGAATAAACTACTGCAAGAAGGCACACTCAGGCCCGCTGATCTGGTTGAACCGGCACCAGTCGACCTTTCCGATGTTCTCCTTGTTCATACCCAGGACTATGTCACCCGTTTGTGCGAAGGCCGTTTGACAAGCAGAGAGTTACGGCGACTTGGTTTGCCGTGGTCCGAGTCTTTGGTCCGGCGATCTTTTTATGCCGTTGGAGGAACAGTCGCGGCGTCGCATGCTGCCATAGAAGAAGGCATAGGCTCAAACCTGGCGGGCGGAACCCATCACGCTTTTGCTGATCGAGGTGAAGGGTTTTGCGTACTCAATGATGTCGCAATTGCCATTCGCTCACTGCGACGGAATGGAGTAATCAAGCGAGCCGCTGTTATTGATTGTGATGTTCATCAAGGAAATGGCACCGCTACAATCTTTTCCGATGATGATGACGTCTTCACGTTTTCAATGCACGCTGCCCGAAATTATCCGCTGCTCAAAGCTCGATCGACTCTCGACATAGAATTGGCCGACGGCACCGGCGACGAATCGTACCTATCGATTCTCAACGCAAACCTTCATTTCGCGATGCAGCATGCGCCTGACATTGTCTTCTACCTTGCGGGTGCTGATCCGTACCGTGCCGACAAATTGGGCAGATTAGGATTAACGATTCAGGGGTTGCGACGAAGAGATGAAATGGTACTTCTGGAATGTTATCAGCACGAGACTCCAGTAGTAACGGTCATGTCCGGTGGGTACGGTGAAAATATACAAGACACGATTGAGATCCACTGCAATACAATTCGCGCCGCTTACTCGGTATACGAAACCGGACCACGTTATGATTATGTCGGTTCACCTCAACGTATAGCTGAATCGCCCTCCCATAAGTAGGAAAAAGTTGAAGAGAAGAAGTCTGAAGAAACGTTCCAGAGTGCGCAGTATCCTTAAACTCACATTCCTAATAGTTCTCGGATTGACAGTAGGCTTGATTGCTTACGAAGGAATTATGTTTGTCCGAATCGCAAAGCTGCGAAACGGTGACCCGGTTTCAACATCACTAATCGAAGCGCGCGCCAGTGAAACAAAAAGTCGTGGACAAGAATTGCGACGTGAGCAGTATTGGGTACCTCTCGATCGAATCTCAGTCAACCTGCAACGCGCCGTCTTGGCTGGCGAGGATACTAACTTCACGACGCATCATGGTTTCGATTATCAGGCGATTCAAAAAGCCTGGGATCAGGCTCAGCGCGAATCCGAACGGGAAGCTAAAAGAGAGGGCGATGATGACGATTGGATTCCAAACCTACCTGATTTTAAACGCGGCGGGTCCACGATAACTCAGCAGCTCGCGAAAAATCTCTACCTCTCATCCGAACGATCCTTCGTACGTAAAGGGCAGGAAGCAGTACTGACAGTGTTTTTGGAGCGATTGCTGACGAAGCGGAGGATTTTGGAAATCTACTTGAATGTTATTGAATGGGGAGATGGAATATACGGGGCCGAAGCCGCCTCACAGCACTACTTTCACAAGCCCGCATCATCGTTGAGCGCAAGTGAGGCTGCGTTGCTTTCAGCGATGATTCCTAATCCACGCACAGTCTTGAATCCTCAGACGAATCCGCGACGTGTTGGCAGGAGACAACGCATTATTTTGCGCGGTATGCCCTACGTAGCGCTGCCTTGAATGCTTATTGTTTTCGAATTAAAGAAAGCGAATTGAAGAATTTCTGAACTGAAGGATTGGAATCGGTGCTGTTGAGGACACCCACCATGAAGAATTCTCGCTCTGAGCCAACTTGTTTGGAAAATACTCGGATCACACCCGGCACACGTTCAGCTGAAACACTGTACTGATTGCCTGTATACCCGTTCAACTTTAGACTGCTTTGTAACTTAGCTTCGAATACGAAATCCGAACCTCGTTTCTCGAACCCCTTGTTCAGCCCAGCGACAACTCCCTTCGCCGTATCGTCAAGTGCGCTGTCATCGTTGTATTTGAGGTTTGGTCCTTTTGACCACATCACAACATACGAAGCGCCTTCATAGTCCATCGTCCAATAACTAATCGTTGCTGACCGGTCGGCCGCGGGAATCACTTGAGCGCTTTCGTATCCTGTGCCGGGCACGGAAACGGAAAAGTGTTCTCTTTCGGGCGCCAGCTCTCTCCAACCCGAAGCCCCGCTAGTTTCAGCCGAGGCCGATCTTCGCGACGCAGCAGAAGGACCGAGAAAAGAACTCAGCAAGTCTTCACTGCCAAGCGAGTTGACACGAGCCTTTGACGTCTTTGACGGCTCCTGGTTCGATTGATTTAACGACCGCGCAGCAGCTTGTTTAGCGAATTCCCAGGGTGGAATCGGTGATTGGTCCTGCCAAAGACCGCGTCGCTCCGCGCGTGCTGCAAGCTCGCATTCCGAGTAAAGTTGTCGATCTGAATCTGTTAACCGATTGCTAGCACTCTTATCGAACCAGGCGACCCCATCGCGCAGCATTTGCGCGCCTGTGTCCACGTCCTTACAGGTAACCTTTCCGAGGATGACATTGTTTTCGGCAAGTCCTGAATACTCTACGAGGACAGTTTTGGAAAGGACGAGGTCCGAAAGGTGCTGACGCGCGAGGTCTGAGAATGGCTGATTGGGCGCCGGAGCTACGACTGCAAGCAATCGTATCTTCACCGGTTTGTTCATACTGCGGATAGTAAGGGTATCGCCGTCGATAACCTCAACAACGGTGCCGTAAAGAGTCGCGGCATTCATTGACATCGCGCTCAGCAACAGCACGACAGTCAATAAGAAAATCTCGGTGATTACCCGGCGTCTACGAATTTTCATGGCGGCTCGCCGCGGTAGGCTAAAGTGCGAAGTCTTTCGCCATTTCCAATTCAGCTTTGCGCAATTCAAATCGTCCGCGGCCAAGGTTGCCATCTGGCTTCAGTGCGAGCACCACGAAATATTCTCGGCTAAGTAGTCTCATCACCACGCAAGCCTGTTCGAGGCACACAACGATTTCTCGCAATTTTCCTAAACCGGTATCGCCGCCTGCGCGCTGAGCAGTGCGGACCAATGATGTGAATTCAGCAGCCGCCACGTCGAGGTTGGCATCCTCGCCCGCCTGGGCCAAAACCTTCTCTACGGCGATGCCATCTGTTCCCATAATGAGAGCACCGAGGCTTCCCTCGGTGCGCTCCATAATGGTTACCAACATGTCCTTGAACATCGAGGGACCTCCGTTACGGACGTTGGCCACCTAACGCACTCGGCCGCGCAGTGTTGTTAGCCGCAGGCGTTGTTGTGGTCGGGGCCGATAAAAGTTGAGGCTGCGTTGTCGGCGTAGTTTGCGGATTCGTGGGTTGTTGCAACTGCGTCGGCGTAGGCGTGTTACTGGGAGGGTTACCCAGCGGCACGGGCTGTGGAATAGTAGTCGTACGTGGACCCGTGCTGATAGCGCCAGCTGTTGGACGTCCCTGGTAATCCGGCCGGTAAATGTGTGGTGTGATGAAGAAAAGGATTTCGCTGTTCGCCCTCGTCGTTAGCTTCCGTTTGAAGAGATTGCCGACAACCGGAATCGAAGCCAGACCTGGTGTACGTTGTTGCGTTTCACCTTCTGTGTCAGCTAGCACTCCACCCATGACCGTTGTTCCACCATCAGGAACAAGCACTTCTGACTGCATCCGCTGTGTGTCGATGCCGGGGACGCCACCTACCGCAATGCCGGCGTTGAGTGTGTTGTTTTCGATCGTCACGCGAAGAACAACTGTGCCCACGTCTGTTATCTGCGGTGTGATGGAGAGACGTAAGGGAACGGAAACAAACGTCGTCGTAACTACTGCTGTACCGCTGGCCGCTTGAGTGGTTTGCACGGGAATTTGCGATCCACTTTCGATTTGCGCCGGCCGGTTGTTAAGTGCTGTTACTCTGGGTGTCGCAACAGTCTTTGCCTGTCCTTTGGACTCCGCAGCCGAGAGAAGCAAGCTGATTTGCGACGTTCCCAGCAATCCTGTTGTCAAGCCGATGACGGTGCTCGCCGCCGCTGCCGCGAGTGAAGGTCCCGGCTGAGTTGCCCCGGTCAATCCACTAAACACACCGAACGGGTTTGGCCCACTATGTCCGCCCGCTAGAGCAGATCCACCGGTTCCGGAGCCACTTCCTGATCCAGAACCGCTTCCTGAACCACTACCACTACCACCCGATGAACCGGACGAAGGCAGTGTTCCAATATTCGCGAGACCCCCGCGGTTAAAGTTCGCAACGCCCGCCGATAACTGTGCGCCGAGATCCCGGCTGAAGTTTCGCTGTGCAATTACAATGCGCGTTTCAATCTCCACCTGCGGCTCGGGTTGATCGAGAATGGCAACCAATTGTCGAATCGCCTCAATATTTTCCTTGACGTCTGTAATGATCAGCGTGTTGCTGCGGCCGTCCACCTCGATTGAACCGCGGCGAGATAACCGCCGTGAAATGATCGGCAACAAACCTTGATCACCGCTACCGCCAGTGGCATCACCGCCGGCGCCGCCGCTAAAGCTCAGGTTCGTCGAACCGCCGGAGAATGCTCCTGTTGATCCTGCTGCCTGGGCCAGCGTGCCGGAGGCACGCGCGTAATTCAAACGAATAAATTCAGTCACTAGTGGCGAAGCATCGAGTCGCGAATCATTGATCACTCGTTGAGTAGCAGCCTCTGCTGCTAATACTTCAATGGTTGCTACACGCAGGATGTTTCCATTTGCCTCAATCCCTAGCCGGTTCGCTTTAAGAACTGCGTCCAGCGCGACGTTCCACGGAACATCTTGAACATTCACCGTTACGGGGATGGCACCGACAGAAGAATCGATGACGAAATTAACGCCGTATTGTTCGGTGATGTAGTTAAGTATGTCGCGGATGTCGGCATTGACGACATTTAGGTTGATCGGCTCACCCACAAACCCGGGTTGGCCGTATTGTCGTCCTTCGCCAACGCCGTCCTGCGCTCGTGACATCGTGACGCTGGGCGTGGGAGTTGGCGCAGCGGCTGGTGGCGCGGTCTGACGGACTGTTACTTGAGTCTGGGTGTCCAGTCCGGGGTTGGTCTGGTCCAACCGGTTTTCAGTCGCAGCAGCCATTCCGCACGTTCCACATACGGAGAGCAGCAACAGGACGAGCGTGATCCTGTTTGTGGCTGAGGTTAGTCGAGGCAGATAAGACATCGTTCCCTCCTTAAGGGAAGTTCTTGGAATCGCCGCCACGCGCTACGCTCTCCTTGCTTTTCGTGCAAATAAAGCGCGCGCCGCACGGACTCGGCAGTTCCCATGATTTTCAAAATACGCAAGGGCGATTTCAATCACTCGTAGGCCCATTGCGCGTCTACCAGAACTGAAGTCGGTTGACCGACGCCAGCCGAAATCGTTAACTACGGTTTCTCCGAAGAGCCACCTTTCTCACCAGCCCTCTTTTCGGTTTCACCTGCCGCAGCAGTCTTCACCGACGACAATGCATTGACCGCGCTGGGCGCACGCAACGGTTTCAACTCCGTCGATCGTTCGCGGCGGCCGTCGTAAAAAACTGTTTCGCGACGAAATACAAGGCGATTATCTTCAATCGCGACCAGCTGGCCGTTGTAGAACTTCTCTCCTGGATAAACTACGTAAGAGAGTTTGATCGGGGTAGCCTCAATAATGGCTGCGTAACCTCGTGGCGATCGCGAGATCCCGACCACCTGAATCTCATCCAAAAGAAATGCCGTGGTCGGCTTAGGAGCGGGCATTCTGGACGCCATCGCTGCGGCTTTCTGCGCTTTGTATTGGGCGATTCGTTCTTCAATTGACGGCATCGACACCAGTCCTGTTTTCCTGACAACTCGTGGCGGTTCGTACTTCCTGAACGGATCGCGGCCGGTCTCTCTCACCCGTTTTTCAGCGCCCTCATTGGAATTGTCTTTGGTTTGGCCATGAACACTAATGGCCAATCCGCCAAGCGCAACAATGCAGCCGATCACCAAACCCACAAGTCGGTAACTGAAATTCTTTTTGTCTTGCATCATTTTGGTTTTCCCTGCTATTTGGCGGGCTGAGGAGCTGCCGCTGGCGGGTTCTGAGCTGCAGGCGCGCCTTGTGGCGCTTTCTGCAGTTTCTCAGCAGACACGTAGTAAGCGGTCAAATCAAACCTCGCATCCACTGTTTTTGTCGGCGACTGCTTGTCAATCTGGTGCAGCTCGAAGTTCGTAATAGAAACAATCCGTTGATAGTGGGCCAACTGCTCAAAAAAGGCTCGCAGTGTTGCAAACGAGCTGGTCACGGTCACGTCTATCCGTTTCCCACTGAAGTTCTCCTGTTGGATATCGTCCTTGGGAAAGAATTTCGCCAGCACCAGACCTGTGTTGCGCGCACGATCTTGAACACCCTGAAGGACCATCGTAATTTCGCGTTGCTCAGGAAGCAGTGCTTTCAGTTCGTCGTATTCTTCTTGTCGCGCTTTGTAGATGGCTCGAAATTCATTCAGACGCTGCGAGGCAATTTGCGCCTGTGCGTTCTTTGGCAGGAGTTGCGCGATTTCAGCGTTCATCCCCTGAGTTTCAGCACGCGTTCCCTTGGTAATGAAATACCAGAAACCTGCGTAACCGAGTCCGCCGACGACTACAAAGACTATCACTCGCAGGTACCAGGGGATTGATTGAAGCTTGATCATGTTAACAATCCTTCTACGTTACTTTGGGGCATTGCTCGATCGATGTGATTAGTCCCTATTTCTTCATCGCTACCTGGTTGGCCGGCGGGTTAGCTGCTGTTGGGGCCTTAGGTTTACCAGGTGAGTAAGTGCATTTAACCGTGAAGCTCACAACTTCCGGTTTTGGAGCATCAGGATCATTTGAAGCTGAGGAAGAACTGCCGCTTGCTTGAGCAACTTCTCGTTGCGTTTCTATATTCAGATTCGTGAATAGTCCTGATGAAAACTCAAGACTCTGTCCGAACTTTGTCACCGAATACTCGTTCGGCGATTCGCCTTTGATCGTGATCTCCGCGTCCCTTTGTTCGACGCTCTTGAAGTAAAGCGCGGGAATTGCATCAAACCGCGTCTTTATCTCCTGAAGCACGGCGCCAGGTCCTTGCTGAGATTCTCGCAATTTCTTAATCGCATCGATGCGGCCTTGGATGTCCTGCGACTTCTTCTCGAGATCGGCCTGTTCCTTGTTCACTGCAAGCATCCGCTGATTGATGCGACGTTGGTTCTCCAGCTCTAGCTTCGCCGCTGCGTTGGCCGACCTGGTACTGGTGTAGTCATAAAGCATGGCCACACCCATCAGGCCAAAAACCGTCAGAGCCAACAACAACGTCTGCATGCGCGGATTCGCCACGCGGTCTTCGACCATCGCGATGCCAGTTGGCCGTTCGGTAACGGACTCAAGTAGGTTGATCTTGATCATGCTGCTTCAACTCCTCTTAAAGCCAGACCAACAGCGACCGCCATCTCAGGAACAATTTCGCGCATGTAATCGGGATCAAACTTTTTGCCGTCCACTTGTATCTGGCGGAACGGGTCAAACACCTCGACTGGAATTTCGAAGCGCTTTGCGAGGTACTCTGAAAGGCCGGGAAGCTTCGAGCCACCACCCGCCAAAAGAATCTTCTGGATCGGAGTACCACCCTGCTCGGAAGTCGCACGATAGAAATCCATCGTCTTTCGCACTTCAAGAGCAAGGATGTCCGATACTGTTTCGATAATCGGGTGAATTGGCCGTCCTTCCATGCCGTCAGGCATAGCCATGCCGCGTTTTACTCCCTCGGCTTGTTCGAATGTGAGGCCCAACTCTTTTTGTAGCAGGTTTGTGTACTGACTGCCGCCGACTGAAGCATCGCGCGCAAAGATGGAACGACTGCCGTTAAGAATGTTGATGTTCATTGTCGCCGCACCAATATTCAGCAGCGCTACGACCTCGCCATCCTTCGGCTGATAATTCACCTCATAACAGTTCTGGAGCGCAAAGGCATCGATATCGATCACCACCGGTTGTTTGCCGGCCAACTGAATTGCTTGTTTGACGTTTGCGATTTTGTCGCTCTTACACGCAGCCATCAGCACGTGCAAAGCATCAGTTGAATTTCCTGTAATCTGGTAATCCAAATTCACGTCAGCAATGTCGAATGGAATATGTTCTTCAGCATGCCAGCTGAACGACTCTTGCAACTCATCCTCACTCATGATCGGCAGTACAATGTTCTTTACGATCACTGAGTGCCCGCTAACACCTGCTGCCACTCGGTTCGTCTTGATCTGGTGCTCGCTGAAAATGCTTGAAATTACATTCGAGACGTTGTTGAGCTCCATGATCTGCCCGTCAACAATCGTATCGGGCTGGAGATTCTCGAAGCCGAGGTTGACAAGATGTAGGCTACTGCCCTTCTTGTTGAGTTCGACTGCTTTGACAGAACTCGACCCTATATCCAAACCGACGAGATTCTTCTTTCCGCTACCTCTTTTGAACATGGTCTACTTAATCCTCGCAGAGAGTGAGCGAATTCTGTTCTGGCGGCGCAGGCGAGCTCGTGCCTTCCGTGCTCTTGCAAGTCCAGGCTTTGATGATTTGGCAATGATCGATTGGCGGGCGTCTTTCAAGACTCGGTCCTTTGTAGAGGGAAGCCACGTTACTTGCTGGGCTTTAGTGCGTAATCACGCAGCATTCCTATGTTTGTTGTGCAGCAAGTCGATTGGGAATTGTGGCGGGAGGATTTGAAGCTCATCTGGAAACCCAGCCAAGTTGGGCTTGGCCCAACTCCCGTCGGCTTTGCGGCCTTCGCTCGCGCGAAGTGTGCCTTTATCGTCTAGCTTCTTCAGAAGAAGCGGATATGCGCTGGGCTTCTCCGCTATGAAGGAATCTAAAGGCGAGCACCTTCAGACGGCAGCAGCTAATGCCGTCACATGGAGACTACAATACGAAAACAACATTGTCAACCGCTATTTTGCTCTGTTTAACTGCTGAAATAGCAGGGAAAAGCGTGACGAAGTAGACGTTTTTTTGAAGTCATTTACCTTCAATTTCTGGAAATTAGACTTTCCGTTTCCAGGCGGTTTTGCACCGTGAGTTCAGGACGACGCTGCGCTGGATCGCCTCGGTCCCGCAACACACTTTAAGGATGAAGTAACACATGAGAAGGTTAGGCTTGGGTTAGGGTTGGGTTCGCGTCGCAATCCTTAGATATGGCGCGACTAAAAGAACTATTCGTTTATGTTCGCTGTGGCTTCAGTCTCCAGCCGATCTTTGACTTTGACGGTTTTCGCCGGAATGCCAACGACGATGTGGTAGGGTTTGACGTCCGAAGTTACGACAGCACTCGATCCGACCATCGCGTTTTCGCCAACCTGGACGCCTGCGAGAACAGTGGCGTGGTAGGTAATGCGCGCCCCGTCCCCGATTCGCGTCGGCTGCGTATAGACCTTGTGAATGTCATCAATATCGTGGGTGTGTGAGTAGATATTTACGTAATCAGAAATCGACACCCGATTACCGATCTCAATGCCCCCTCGATCATCGAGCAACACGTGGCGGTGGATGACTACGTCGTCCCCAAAGGACAGATTGTATCCGAACGACCACTCGACCGAGTGCCAACACTTAAAATTTCGCCCGACTCGTTGAAAAATGAACGGTGCGAGTAAGCATCGCAACGGCAGCCCTAATACGGCATTCTGCCCGAGAGGGGAACGATCGAACATCTGCCATAGCCAAATGAAAGGTTTACATTCGAGGTATCGGTTGTTGTCGATATCGGTATAGTACTCTGGTTCAGTAGTCACGTTTCGCGGGTCGAGTGAGTGCAAAAGAACACGTGAGGACGCCGGCAAAAGCTCAGTACCTGATTTCGCGATCTCCTGGGACGACAAGGCACCAAAGTACAGTTGAAAGAGAGTATCCCTAACGATGTCATTAGGATCTTTTTGGCCACGGGTGAGTGTGGCGCCCAACTCTTCAAGAAAAGCGTTGAAGTCGTCCTGAGCAGTGGGCAATGCTGATAACTCACGATAGTTCATTCGTTGTTTCCGCTGAAAAATGAGACGTGACAGGGCTGTTACTAACGGCGCCAAGTTAGCACAACAAGAAAACCGCTTCAAAGCGAAGGTGGTATCTATGCCGTCCCTCCGTGGGCGCGCTGTTTTCAATTAAAACCACCTCCGTAAGAAACAGCGACGCCCTACAGACTCACCTGCTTGCCTCGAGGGCAGTCGAAGGCTACGATGCGCGCTTTATGACGCTCAAGCTCCGTCTTCTACCGATCCCCCTGGTTCTCGTATTAGCCATTGTTGCATGGCTCGGCTGGAACTGGCCGCGACGCGTCGACATGTCACAGTATGCCCCATCAGATTCCATCGTTTATCTCGAATGCAACGATCTGCCGGCAGTTGCAAATGCTATCGTCGGAAGTAACGCCTGGAAACATTTTGCCGGCAGCTTCGGATTACAAGCTGATCAGCCAAGTCACCGGTGGCTCAATGTCGCCGCCTCATTCGGCATAGGGCCTGCGAAGAGCGTGCTTCTCGCACGGTCACAGGTTGCCGTCGTTATGTTGAACCTCAATGCCGCTGAAGAGAATGCGACGCTTAACATCAAACCTGAGGGCGCCATCATTATCGAGACCCACACCTCAACGTGGCGACTGAGGCCTGCGGCAGAAGAAGTACTACAACAATTCGCCCAGAGGTTGTACGGACCAGTCAGCGCCAAACACTCGGTCGACGGCGCAGATTTTCTCGAGTGGACCAACGGAAGCGACAGGCGAATCGTAGCGGCTATTGACGGCAGCGTTCTTGTCGTTGGCAACAGTAAGGCTGCGGTTCAAAGGTGTCTGGATGCGCGCCATAGACCCGAATTAAGCTTGCGAGGCGATGCCGCACTCGGGCGAATGCGCGCGAGAGTCGGTGGCTCGGACGCTCTTACTTTCGGGTACGTGTCTGCTGAGAATGCAACTAAACTCGCCGCGTGGGGGACTCCACTCATATTCGGTCGCGAACCAGGCAATTCGACGCTGGAACAGATCGTAAGCAGAAATGCGCCCAAGGTGCTGGGCGCGATCGGCTGGAGTTCAAGACCGACTAGCGGAATCATTGAAGATCGCTTTTTTATAAGTCTCGAGCCGTCCATCGTTACGCGGCTGCGACCCGCCTTCAGAACCACCACGCCAAAGGCATCTATATGGACGGTAGTACCGGACGCAATCGATACGATTTCGGTCTACAGGTCGCAGACACCCTCTCAAGCATGGGACGCGTTGCGCGGCATCTCGTCCCAGTTTGATGCTGTGTCCGCTGTTCTCTTCAACTCATTGATGAAAGCCGCGTTGCTGACTTACGGCATTTCCGATCCGGATCGCTTTCTGGCTGCGGTAGGACCAGACATGGCTACCTTCAAAGCGAACCAGAGCGACAACGCTGTCCTCATCGCACGGGTTCTTGATAGACCAACGCTCGAACAAATGTTTAAGTCGCAACACGCTAAGACAAATGGCGATACGATTGATTTCCTACTGCGCGAGACAACAACCGACAAGCAGTTTAGTGCAACCTTTGTCGGTGATTATTTGCTGGTCGGCAACCGCGATGATGTTCGCCAATGTGTTGAGGCTCAAAAGCAGGCACGGACAATAGCCGAGCACAATCGGCCGAAAATTGACCTGAATGCATTTAGCAACTCAGCTGCAATATCTACTTACACCAACGATGTAGAGCGGGTGCGCACATTCTTCCGAGTCCTTAGTGGCGTTCGGGGCGGCGCAATAGAAAATGCCCAGGCTTTTGCTGACATCCCATTTACAAACACTGAAACAACGCTTGACGATAAGGGATTGGATCGCCGAACTAAATCTGCTTTGGGTCAGTTCAGTAGCCTGGTGGCACTGTTTAAATCGGATTAGTCATCACGTCGAGCAATGAAATCCAGCGACGAATTTAAACTACTGCTTGGGACCAGGAACGCCGGAAAAGCAGCTGAACTCCGCTCTCTTCTCTCAATTCTTCCAAAGCTCAAGATCCATTCGCTATTAGAATTTCCAGAACTTGCGTCCGTCGAGGAGACGGACTCGTCATACGTTGAAAACGCGATTCGTAAAGCCCGTTTCTATGCAGTCGAGACAGGAATGTGGGCAATAGCCGATGATTCCGGACTGGAGGTGGATGCGTTAAATGGCAGTCCGGGTGTAGTCTCCGCTCGGTACGGCGGCGAGGAAGCGTCGGATCTCAATAGAATACAGCTACTGTTGAAGGCGCTTGATCAATTCGGACAGTCTGAACGTCGCGCTCGTTTCCGCAGCATCGTTGCCTTGGCGAATACTAGCGGCGAAATCCTTCATGTCGCAGAAGGTATATGCGAGGGGACGATCGGCTTCGAACCGCGCGGAACTAATGGGTTTGGTTACGATCCCATTTTCATTCCATCAGGATATGACCGAACGTTTGCTGAACTCTCGACTGAGGAAAAAGACCTGATTAGCCATCGAGGCAACGCATTCCGGCAGACGAAGGAGTTCCTGCTGAAGTATATGGCGCCGCTTGACCGCTCTGGATGCGCCTCTTAGAATGCATCCCCGGCCTTGGTAAGTACTGATTTGTAAGAACCTCGGGGCGTAGCACAGCCTGGTAGTGCGCTCGGTTTGGGACCGAGAGGTCGGAGGTTCGAATCCTCTCGCCCCGACCAAAATTACGTAGGAAAAGTTAACAATAGGACCACTCAAGTTGGTGGTCCTTACTATTTTGTGCCGCGAATTGTGCCAAACGGTCTTGGTTTAACAAATGTCGAGACGGCCCAGACTCCAAGGCCCAGAGGCCGCCCGGCACCCCGGTAGGGGGGAAGCAGACCTTCGCATCCTGGAGCAGCCGGGCA
>JBKPCC010000154.1:0-11025 GCA_046727215.1 Acidobacteriota bacterium | reverse complement strand
TCGCGTAAGACGTTCGCCTCAGCGTAAGTGCCATCGACAATCTGAGGCAAAATCTGAATGCGCTGTCTTGGTACTCCTGCTGTTTCAAGTTCCTGCGCCGACCGCTCAACAAAAAAAGGATTGCGCTGTTCAGCTTGTGACCAACCGCTGCGGTTCCCATCGTTCGTGAGTACCAGCTGTGGTGAACGTCCTTCTTTAAAGAGCTGTGCGGCCCATTGAGCGCGTTCGCGATAGGTACCTGAACCGCTAAGCACAACCAGCACGTCGGCTCGGGGCAAATCCTGCTTGAACGTTAGAAATTTTGCGCCCGCCCACGCGATGAATTCCCAAATACCTAACACTAGCAGAAATATACCGAATGAGCGGGCGGATGGGCGAACCATATTGTCGTAGAGTCGGGACGTGCTCTTGCACAGTTGTGTGCAGGGAACTACCTGGACTTCATGCGATCCATTGCTCGCTTCAGACGCGCAGCGGCCCAACCAATGCGCAACTTCGCATCTTCTGGGTTGCCCTGCGACGCAACGATTTGCAATGCCAACTGAATGTGCTCTAACGCCGAGTTTATTTCAAAAAGCGCCTCGGACGGTGTTAAGAGCTTGTCCCGCTGAGCAGTGATGACCTGCTGGGCGGTTTGAGTCTGTTGTAGTAATTCTTTAACTTGTGACTCCGACGGAGTTGATGCAGTCGCCGTAGATATGCGTAAGGCCTGATCAAGAGCAGCGCCCACCGATTCGAGAGCGCCATTCGAAACCGGATTGACCGCCACGGCTGGTGTCATCTGTTCATCTCGCACAGCACCTTTTGTATTGCTGGATGTGTCACCATGTGAAAGTCGCCAGGCAAGATATTTTCCAGACGAGCGGTAACATTCGTCATACTCTTTCGCCCGCGCAGCAGCTAATCCACGATACCTGTCTCGACCGCCAAAAGTCGCATCAAGTATTTCATCTCCCCAGGTTTTGAATTTTTGGTCCCCCGAGATCAGGTATGCGTAACCGAATTGATGAATCGTAGTTCCGTTGAGCTGCCGCACCTCGGCAACGGAGCCCGGATCAGATGGGGGGAAGGGATTCGACGCGGCGCCACACCCTGAAGCGCACGACTGCTTACCATCACTGCTGTTACCTCCCACGAAATAGTACATGCCACGCCAGCCGCGAGGGTTGTAGCAGTGTTCATACTGGTGTTCGGCTGAGCTCAGAATTGTTTTCTTAACTCGCTCGTCTCCTGTCAACCGATGCACTGCAATCAGACCTTCTGCCAGCAATCCAACTTGAAACGGTTGCGTCGTATGCGTGATGTTGTCCAGATCGAAGTAAAAGCCGCCGTCTGGGCTTTGCAAGCGCGCATAGTAGTTGACGGCTGCGTCTAGAACCTGCGCCCTAAATTCCGCACGTACCGCCTGGTCTGGATGTACTCGAGCGAGGTTACTGGCAAAGAGCATCATGTAGCCCGGGTCACGGACCCCATAATAAAACCCGGGATACTTGACGCGCATGCCGACCCAGATTTGAAACTGCTGTCGTACATACTTCGTTATCCACGGCCACATTTCCGGACGACCATCAAGCGCCCGGAGAATCAAACCGTTTAAGCTTATATTCCGCGGGGCAAGGCTAGTCTCTACATCTGCCTGTCCTCGTGCGATAAAGGGCGCACTCCACCATGAGTCGGCAATTTTTCGCGCATACGCGAGGAACCGACTGTCGCCTGTTCTGTAGTAATTGATGTATTGACAGAGTGCTTGATCGTAATAGTTCTGATTCACGTAAGCATCGTACTCATCTCCGCTTGCCTTTCCCGCGCGAAGACCCGATGCAGAAGCTTCTTGCCATCCGACAGAAGTAGTGATGTGATTGTTGTCCGGTACTGCTGTGATGATGTAGTCGCGTTGGACGCCACTGCCATCTTCAATAAGGATGTGGTGCGTATAAGGCGCAACTCCAGCTAGATCGCTAAGGAAGCGCGTGTTATTGCCCTCGATTGTGGTAGAGCCTTTTGTGACAGTTACCGTTCCGGAAAGCGCGTGAAATGGAGCCGCCTCGGGAAACGCATTTCCGTGTTCCGCGCCCTTCTGAGAAGCAATCTGATCGTACCAGGGGACTGGATTGAGACGGCTGCCAGCTTTGAGCTGAGGACCTACGATGAAGTCAACTTCGGGGGATGGTAGGCGGACTATATCGTTGATATTAGAGGCCCAATCTTCGGATTGGTTGTTTGTCTTTGACTGAGGGTTAGCTTGTGGCTCAGCGCGACGCGGACGCTGTTGAGATGCGCAAGCAATCGAGAACGGAGTAAGCGAGAAATAGACACAGAGAATTGCAATTTGGGCAGCACGGAACGCACACCTCAATTTCGAGATAAATCCCCACCTATAGAAATCACGTACTAAGATCGTCTTCCGCCGAATAAACCCCACAAAAAACTACTCCCCCAGGCAAGGTGAATTGTCACGAATACGATGGGCAACAATAACATCGATTGCAGGTTTGAATGTCTTTGAAAACTCCTCACACTAAAAAGGAGTGCAAGCAACAGGTAAGTGAACAACTCAAGAGCAAGCAACAGCCAAAAAGGACGCCAAAGCAGACCCAAGATTAATAACAGTCCCACAGATAAGACAAACAGCGGAGCTACGAGATGCCTTACCTTAATCGATTGTGGATGCATCCTGACCATTCGCGCTTTCCAGGACCCATATCGACTGTATTGCGCTGCCAGGCCACGTAGAGTTGTTCGCGCAAAATAGTCGCAATGACCAGATCGGTCAAGTACAACGTCCTTGCCTGTCAACCGCACACGATAATTGAATTCATAGTCTTCATTCGTGAGGAGCGTTTCGTCGAAGCCTCCAAGTTCGCGCCAAAGCGACCGGCGAAAGCAGGAGAATGCAACCGTATCCACTGACTCTTGTATTGGACCACTGTTTCCCAGACGGTACTTTGCATCACCAATTCCGAATGGGTGGGAAGCTGCGAAAGCAATCGCCCCAGCCATTGCTGTATCTGCTCCTGGTAAAACCTGGCAAGGCATTCCTACAACACCAACGTTTCCTTGTCGCAGTACCTCCACGCAACGTCGAACATAGCCCGCGGTTGGTGCTGCATGCGCATCCATACGAGCAATGATGCTTCCCCGTGCAGCGTTTATTCCCAGGTTCAGTGCAATGGGAATATTCCGGGCAGGATTATCCACAACGACGACCGGAACGTTTGGGTGGTTTTCTTTAAATCGTCGGATTACTTCTCGTGTGCCATCAACCGACAGGCCATCGACGATGACGATTTCATATCGGCCTTGATCATACTGATCAGCCAGCCGCTCGAGCGCTTTTAAGATGAAACGCTCCTCGTTGTAACAGGGGATTACAACGGAGACGAATTCAGTTTCAACTGTCGCAGCTTCGGGCTCCGCGACGGGCAATGCTACATCTATGCTCTTCGTGTTCATCAAACGAGCACATCGTCGAGCTCGATCGAACGCATGACATTAGTTTGAGCGGATTCGAGCATGCGCAAGCAGCCGATCGTAGCACGAGCACCATCGCGAACGGTTACCTCTGGATCTTGACCCGTTCGTATGCTTTCGATAAACGCCGTCATTTGACCGGCGTAACCCTTCTCAGCCCACCTGCGCGACTTACCGTGTCGCGCGTTTGCTTTCAGGGTGAATTGCTTGAAGTCTTCCGTACTTGCGGATACACCTTGAGCAAAGACTTCGACGTGTTCACCACCTGATGTCTTGCTGCCCACAGTGCAGTACGTCAGGTTTCCAATCGAGCCATCCGCAAACCGGAAACTCGCAACAATATTATTCTCGCCGATTGGATCCTGCTTGCCAGTCGGAAGGCTGTAGGCTGCGACGCTGACGGGTTCCGAATCGAGAAGCCAATACATCAAATCGACGAAGTGACATCCCTCGCCTACAACGGCGCCACCGTACGCCGGATCAGCGGCCCAGAACGATCCCGTAAGTCCCGGTGAGTTCATTCGGCAATTAATTACTGCTGGTCCACTGCGCCTGGAAATGGCGCGTTTCTGCTCAAGATAGAACGGAGCGAACCGACGATTAAATCCAACCGTGAATTGTTTGTCGCTTTGTTGGACAGCATGATAGAGCTGACGGCACTCATCATCAGTCAGTGCCATCGGCTTTTCGAGAAACACATGTTTTCCGGCGCGGACGGCAGCAATTGCCTGCGCGAAGTGATACTGGTGGCGGGTCGCAATCAGCACAACATCGATCTCTGGATCGGCGAGGATTTCCTGGTAGTCCGTTGTTGAGTAAGCGGCTCCAAATCTTTCTGCGTAAGTCTTGCCGCGAGCTCCACTTGCGGATTGAACCGCGCGAAGCGTGACGCCGGAGATCTTTTTCAGATTGGGCAGATGTTCCCAGCGCGCCAGATTGCCGGCTCCAATGAGAGCGACTCGCAACTCGTCATCCTTGGTGGCAATGCGCCGTGCTGTCTCGATTTTGTGCCGTGCTGTGCGTCTTGATTCAGGTTGCTCAGTAATTGGATAGCGCAACAGCACTGCCAGACTGTTTGCGGCAGGATCCATTATCGTTTGGTACGCATCAGCTGCTTTCTGCAAATCAAATTCATGTGTAATCAGGGATCTGAGTTGAACGGAGTCGCGACTTACGAGCCTTAAGAACTCGCCCATGTTGCGGTTCTCCGTCCACCGCACGTATGGAAGCGGATAATCCCTTCCCTGCTTTTCATAAGCGGGGTCATAACTGCCGGGCCCATACGCACGCGACATGAAAAGCTTGAGTTCCTTGATATACATTTCATCGCGCGGAAGATCCAAAGGCATCGCGCCAACAATTACTAACCTGCCACGGTCCCGGCAGATCTTGATCGCTTGCTGCACTGGAGCAGCAGTTTTAGCTGCTGCCGCCACGATCACACAGTCAACACCTCGACCATCGGTTAAGGCTTTTATCTGCTCGGGTACTGAACCACCGCCAAGCAAGGCATGGTCGGCTCCGTTTGCCTTCGCTAAATCTACGCGGTCGCTCTTCATATCGATTGCCACAACGACGCCACCCTGCGCTCGAACCAGCTGCGCAATCAGTTGACCGACCAAGCCAAGTCCTATTACAGCCACAATGTCACCCACACCAATTTCAGCGATGCGCACGGAGTTCATTGCAATGCTGCCAAGGGTTGTGAAACAGGCATATTCAAACGGAACATCGTCGGGAACCTTCACCACGAGGTTTCGCCCCGCGATGACCGTCTCGGCGTGACCCGTTCCTTCACCGCCGTAAGCAACTCGATCACCAACTTCAAGATCCGTAACCGTGGGGTGTTTATCGACGATAACGCCGGCCCCTGAGTAACCGAGAGCCGCATACTCGCTAAACTTCGCGCGTACCTCGGCGATTGTTCTTACTGGCCCGGCGACCTTCATCACATCCCATACTTTTCGAAGATGCGACGGGTTATCTGCAACTTCTTTCAATACTCCGTCCTGATGTATGTCTGCAGTTTCGGTGCCTGAGCTGATAAGCGAGTAATGTGGGGCGATCAGTACGTGGTGGGCAATCACGACGGGATCGGGCACTTCAGCCACGATAATGTTCTTTAATCCTTCGCGCAGAACTTGTTTCATATTGGATTAGTAGGCAAGCCGCGCCAGATGACCGCGAATCTCTTCGACGCGCGCTTCCCAACTTTCGGTACTGATCGCATCGCTTCGAGCCAGATTGGGACCAGGGTGTGTCAGGGCTAGTTCAATCTCTCGAATGGTAGCGTCTGGTCCATTTGCGATGCGGCACAAACCAAGAACCTCAACTTCAGGAATTGGCGATGAGACAACAGGCAGACCGGCAGCCAGGTACTCCCGCACTTTTAGAGGGTTGGCATTGAGCGTCAGTTCATTCAAAACGAATGGCATTAATGCGACATCAAAACCCTTGCAATATGCCGGCAAGTCTGCGTAGGGTTTGCGTCCCAGCAAGTGAACGTTCGGCAAACACTCAAGAGCCGACACATCAGTTGTTGCTTTTCCTAGCAGCACTAAAGAGCCGCTGCTGAAATGCTTCGCGACCTCGGCCATTAGCTTCACATCCACCCAATCAGCAATCAAGCCGAAGAATCCAATGATGGGACGAGGCAAGTCCCTAATCTCCGCCGGCACAACTGTATCTGGCCGCAATGCCTTGCGGAAGTGAGAAAAGTCAACACCGTGACGGACTAGAACAGTCTTTGGATTGACCTTCACCTTCGATTCATACAGCAAGTCTGCCGACACGATTACTGCATCTGCTTGCTTGAGAAGTTGGTTCTCAAGTTCTGCCAACGAGTTCGACGATACGCCAGTGAACGCTGTGTATTCATCTACGCAGTAGTAAATCACTTTCTGCTCATCGAGCGTTCCAGCAATCACTGCCGCTGCCGGGTTGAAGACAAAGTTGATCGGACGTTTAAAACCCAGCTTTCGCATCGCTCGCTTCACCTGAAACCGTAAAAGACCGCGGTTCAGCTCGCGGATACTTGCGTTCCCATACAGCGGTACAGCAAAGGGGTTTAACACGAAGATGTTAGGTTCTGCTTCGTGAATTGGTGTGGTGACGGCTTTCAGTTTTTTGAACGCCCTGCTGACGTCAGCTTTAGAAGCGGTGGGACGGCGATAGCCGATCGAGTTTACCCAAAGCACGCGATTATCTCGTGCCAGCAATCTCATCAAGTGCGTCTTGGAAAGTGGATCGCCACTCCAGTCGTGACTGAAGCAGAGAATGTCTTCGCCATGTAGTACCCGCGAAGAACCGTCCTTTGGCACCTCCGTGTTGAGCGTTGATTCGGAAAGCATTCGTTATCGTTAGGTAGCCTTAAGCGACCTGAGCAGTTTCCAATTCGGGCTGAACCGGTTTGGCAGTATCTCCATCGATGAACTGGCGCATCCAGATTTCGAGGTTGAGTAAACACCATAGGCGATCGACATGATTCGCGATCCCTTGTTGATGCTCGTTCACCAGCTTTGACACTACCTTGGGATCAAAGATGTTTCTCGATAGCGCTCGTTCACTCGTCACATACTCCTCGATAATGCATCGATGACTCTCGCGAAACCATTTGTGGACGGGCACCGGGAAACCCATCTTAGGCCGTGTGAGAATTGGCTCGGGCAGAATACCCTTCATCGCCCGGCGAAGAATGAACTTGGTTGTGCCTCCGCGGAGTTTCAAGCGTTCCGGGAGACGAGATGTGAATTCTACAAGTTTGTGATCCAAAAACGGCACGCGGCTTTCAATGGAGGCGGCCATGCTCATCTGATCCTGCTTCATTAGAAGTTCATGGAGGTAAGTCTTGGCGTCCACGTACAACAACTTATTCAAGAGCGTCTCAGCATCAGTGGCTTCTAAATGTTTGCGCACGCTAACGTATGGATCAACTGAACCAATTCTTTCCTTTGTTTCACTTGTTAATAGTTTCGCCTGCTGTTCGCTTGAAAACACCGCGAAATTGTTGAAATAGAGACTTTCGATTTCAGGAGAATGCTTCAGAAAAGTTCTAGATAGTTTTTGACCTACTCTCGATCTTGCAGGTAACTGGTCGAGGCTTTTACTCACTTGTCGTCTGAGAGCTTCCGGAACAAGCCGTTGATAATGGCGGCCAAGGGAAAGGTTCTGAACCGTCTTCCAGTACCGTCCATAACCAGCAAGTAACTCATCGCTGCCCTCGCCAGTCAGAACCACCTTCACATGTTTGCTCGCCAATTCAGAGACAAAATAGAGAGGTACGCTGGCAAGATGGGCGATGGGTTCGTCTTCGTGCCAAACGAGTTTGGGTAAAACGTCGAAAAACTGGTCTGGAGTTACGAGAATCTCGTGATGATCGGTTTTGTAAGCGCTCGCTACCATGCGAGCGTATTCGAGCTCATTGGCTTCGCGTTCTCGGAACGCCACACTGAACGTCTTAATCGGTTCAGTGACCATCGTGCTCATCATCGCGGCGATGGCCGAGGAATCGATTCCACCTGACAAAAACATTCCTAACGGCACGTCGGCCATTAAGCGAAGCCTTACCGAAGTCCGAAAGAGTTCGGTCCACTCGTCTATGTATTGATCGTCTGTACGAGTCGAGGTCTCGCCATCGTTGAATTGAATGTCCCAATACTGCCGAATCTCAGTTCGGCCATCCCGCCAGGTCAAAGTGTGGCCCGGTAGTAGACGCCTGATTCCGCAGAAAAGAGTTTCTTCGCCAGATGGTGCTCGATTCGCGAGGTAATCAGAAAGCACTGCAAAGTTAAGTTCAGGTCGGTTTGGCCACGCTTTCAGAATCCCCTTGATTTCGGAAGCAAAATAGAGTGAGCCTTCACCATCGATCGCATAGTACAGCGGCTTTACACCCAGCCGATCGCGAGCGATGAACATTTCACGACGCCTGCTGTCCCAAATCGCGAAGGCAAACATGCCGCGCAGATAGTCGACACAAGCTGCGCCGTGTTCTTCATAAAGATGCAGTATCGTCTCAGTATCGCAGTGAGAGCGATAGACGTGGCCGTGTTGTTCAAGACTCTCGCGATAGTCTGCGTGATTATAAATTTCGCCGTTATAAGTGATCTGAAGCGATCCATCTTCATTGGTCATGGGCTGATGGCCACCAGCCACGTCGACAATGCTCAATCTGCGATGCCCCAAACCAATTGGGCCATCAATGAAGATACCGTCATCATCAGGCCCGCGATGAGTGATAACGTCGCGCATGCGCCGTAACACCGAGGCGTCAACCGCACGCCCGGACTTACTTGAGAACGCTATGCCGTTAATTCCGCACATTTCGATATCTTATAGTTCGGCCTGACGATTCGAATCAGTGAATGAAGATTCCAACGAGTTGAGCGGGCCTGTTAGATCAACAGAACCGTTTTCTGTTTCACCCACGAACTTATCTCCATCCTGACGTGCCGAAACGAAATCAGCTTTCGCCGTCGATAATCGAAGACCATGGCCTGCTATTTCAATGTGCGAGCCTGCAAGTAGCAGCAACTCTAGCGGCTTGGTCGAATCGATATTTGATAGTCTTGCCCAGGTCCATTCAGCGTTGCTCGCTAAACGAGCAGTTTCAACTCGTTCGGCATTTCGAATCATAACAATATCCACTCCGTTTTCGTGAACTACTTCGAAAGCGCGTCCGCCGATCGCCTCAATTTCCAGCACGTGACATTCTGCGTCGGCCGCCGTTGGTATCATAAAGGTTATGATTTCCCCGTCGCCTTTCAGTTGCGCCGAAAAGCCATAGACGCGCGCCGGGTCTTTTTGGGCATAACAGTGCGAAACGCAACGATCCTCTCTTCTCCATTTGCCATCGCCGAAACAGTAAATATCAAAGTTGAGATCATCCTGCTCTTCCATGAGAACGGCGCCGGAGGAATCAGACGCTTCGAGAAGCGGGCTGGTGCCGGTATCGAAATGAAACCAGACGTCTGCGCGGTGAGTATTCGTGGACGTGACCTTATCCCTCAAAATCCAGTAGTCGCTCTTAAGAAATAAAATACTGCGGGTGTGTCGTATTTGGTCCGGAGGCTTCGAATAACCATCATGCCAACCTTCGACGTAATCGAACCGCTTACGACTAATCCATTTGCGGACGTGTCCGTGTGTGATCGTTTCCCACGAAAACGGGCCGGCAGATTTTGACGAGGATTCGCCGTCAATAGTTAAGGTGTTATGTGCGCGTGAGCTGCGAAACCAATCACGCATTTCAGCCGAGCCCGTGTAGGTATAGGTGCCTGGGTCCACAAGCAGCGTCTTGCCGCGCGCGGCAAGATCCAAAGAAAGCACATCTGCGTGCGAATGACCGCAGTTCAAGGCGCCATGCGGGCCGCAGCTAAACAACAAATAATTGCCTGCGGGACCCCAATCATCTCGCATTACGTAATAGCCACCATTCGCGAAGGCAGTTGAATGCAATTCCGGCTCCTGCGGCTGTAGCGAATCAAAGTTCTGCAATCCAGATGGTCCAAGCAACCACACGAGCTCCTCAGAAGCTTGTCCTGCTACGAATTTGTAATCGCCGCGACCAAAGATCGCTGCTCCCGTTGAAAGCGTGGATCGAAAATCGTCTGCGCGACGCCCATTCAAAGGCAAAAGCCTGCCCCCATCGTCATCGCCCACCAGCGGCGTCGTGCCATCGGGGCGCGTTATGTACATCAAATAGTCGAGCAGGTCCTGAAGCTTTCCCGAAGCCTCGATTGAAAGAGTTTCAGCATTAGCGCGAGAAAGAATCAGAAAGTGAATATAAAAGTCGGTGGTGTAACGGTGATAATAGCTTGACTGTTCAAAATACACGCCATCAGGGTAAACGTGCTTTGGAAGTTCTTTCAGCAGGATCTCACGCCCTGATTGCTTCCATCTGCTTGCCTCTTTGAATTCTGGAAGAAGCATTCCCAAATAGAACAGCCCAAGGGCTTCGCCGGTAAGATGTGTGTTGGGACTTGAATAGGTCGACAGGAACGTCTCAATGTGTCGCGCATTCAGGTACAGAAACTTCAGTGCTCGAAGAAACGTGCTGGAAGGTAACGATGGCGAGTCCTTGAAGAAATGAAAGGCCCACAGCCAGGTGATCGAACGGAAAGCTATTTCCAGGCTGCTGATCCAATTGAGGCCCAGCTTTGGCGGATTCTGGTCCATCCATGATTCAAGATGTGACACGAATGTTTGTGCATATCGCTCATCGTTAGTGAGCCAATACGCACGGCCAAGCAGAATAAAGTGCTGATGGCGATTGAGCTCCCAGGTAGTTTTCTTATCGCCGGAAACGCCTGCATCAAGTTCGTGAAGCAAGCTCCAATGAACTAGTGGGGAGCGCTTGCCGGAAAGCGGCTCGAGATGCCAGTCGATCGGATCTGAGAAGTTTATGCTTTTCAGTCCTAGAAGATCGAAGTGTCCCTCGACGACGTTGTCCGCTTTCTCAATTATCGCTTGCTGTTCTTGCCTGAGAACCCTTTGCAGAGCGTTCACGGTTTCGCGTCGATCACTGAAACCAGCAAAGAACCCGGGCTTCGTACGGGA
>JBKPCC010000153.1:0-5910 GCA_046727215.1 Acidobacteriota bacterium | reverse complement strand
TTGGGAACTGGGGGCGCCGGAGACACACTGACTGGAGTCATCACAGGTTTTCTTGCTCAAGCATATGGAAGCCTAAAGGAAAATGCAGACGCGTTGTCTGCAACCCGCGCCGCCGTGTTTGTATCAAGCCTCGCAGGCGATATTGCTGCGCGGAAATTGGGAATGCGAGGTATGGTAGCTTCCGATGTGCGCGAGCACTTGCCGCAAGCTATCCGTTCGCTTGATCCAGAAGGTGAAGCGCCGAAATGAAATGATCGTGCCCGCACAAACAGCAAGCGGGATTTCTGAAGGCGAGTGGCTGACGACTTCTGCCGATGAAACGTTTCGGTTGGGCCAGAAGATTGGCTCTCAGCTTCAAGGCGGAGAGATCTTGCTGATGAGTGGCGCGTTAGGAGCGGGAAAGACGTTATTTGTCAAAGGAATCGCGAGCGCGCTCGGGCTTGATCCGGAAGAGGTCACCAGCCCGTCGTTTACTCTCGTAAACCCGCACAAAGGTGGTCGACTGCTTCTTTACCATATAGATCTTTACCGGCTTGAAGAAGGACCACCAGCAGCTCATGCGGTAGATTTGGAGGAGTTGTTGGCGCAGGAACATTCGGTGATTATCGTCGAATGGGCTGAACGACTTAAAAAGTACAAATTGCCCACTGGAACCTGGAGGATTACGATAAGCGGCGTAGGAGAAGAACCAAGAAGAGTCGCTGTATTCAGAGATTGAACGATATGAATCTGTCGCGAAGTTTGGCGGTCGCACTGCTCCCGATCGTTATTGCTTTACTTATAATCAAATGCGACACTCATTCAAAGCCTTCATCCACCTCTTCGCTGGCTGGAACGTACCATTATGTCGGATACAACACGAGCGGCGGCAATAAGGTTGTCGAAGGTCAGTTGCAAATTACGTCTGTCGAATCGAACCGTCTGAAGGGGAAATGGGACCTCAAGGCAATCGGCAATCCGCCCAATCTTGGGCCGCAAATTGGTACTGGTGCTTTGGAGGGTGAGGTCACAAACGATGGCGGCGTCCGTATAAATCTGAATCCAAGTATGGCCGATAACAACGTTTCGCTTGCCGGAAAAATTGAGGAACGAAGAATCCGCGGGGAATGGAGTTATTCAGGCTTCGCGGGGATAATCAATCGAGGTGCTTTTGAAGCAACCAAAGAATAGAGGAACACATAAATGCCTTATCCAGAAATCATGATTCGACCGATGCGTGAAGAGTTAACACGACTGGGCGCGC
Source organism: Acidobacteriota bacterium (assembly GCA_046727215.1). Taxonomy (GTDB): domain Bacteria; phylum Acidobacteriota; class Blastocatellia; order Pyrinomonadales; family Pyrinomonadaceae; genus PSRF01. The sequence goes on along the minus strand of JBKPCC010000153.1, from coordinate 4,667 downwards.
TTGAATTGAAGAGTCCAGCGCAGGTTGATGAGGTGCTACAGAATAATCAAGGGACAGTGATGGTCGTAGTGAATTCGATTTGTGGTTGCGCTGCGGGAAAAGCTCGGCCTGCGGTGGCGCTAGCGCTCGGACACCAACGTCGTCCAGATCAAGTCGTCACAGTGTTTGCGGGAGCTGACATAGAAGCGACGGAACGCGCGCGTGATTATTTCACCGGGTACCCGCCGTCTTCGCCTTCTATTGCACTGTTGAAAGACGGCAAGTTGGTTTACATGTTGGAGCGGCGACAGATTGAAGGTCGCGATGCTCCGACGATCGCGGAAGATTTGAGAAAAGCTTTCGACCAGCACTGCTAGAGATTTGGCGGCAGATGAACGCAGGTAACGCAGATCAGAAAAAGAAAAAATCATTAACGTAACGACGATTCTATTTCGTCCGATTGCTTAACTTGCTTTGTCTTTGTCTTTTCTGATCTGCGTTATCCGCATTTATCTGCGGCTAAAATCTTTTCTATCTCTGCTTCGGGGTCGATGTGGGTTCTATGAAACACAGCCGAAGGCGTCTTGAGGTTATATAACCGGATCCGATCGTTTAGTTCCCTCACCTTTTCCCGAAACTCCAACTTCGCCCTTTCCCATTCGCCAGACTTGGATTCATCTCGAAAAAGTTTATTCGCGCGTGAAATCAGCATTCGTGCCTGCTCGAACTCGCTCTCAATACTCTTCCGCTCTTCAATGAAAGCGGGAGCGAACCCCGCGTTACGCAGCATCCGGTAGACCGTCCTCATGTCCGGGTCTTCAAACGGGTTCTCCTTAAGGTCGATGGGTTCCCCTTTACCAGGCAGATTATCGAACTCTCCCTGTTCCATTGCCTCTCGAATCTTCTTCTCTACAAGACGTTCTATTCTGTCCATACATGACTCCGAACGGACGTTCTGAATTGAAAACGATTGCTGGTCTCGTGTTGTTCCCGTTATGATCGTTCCTGATGCAATCCCCGCTCAGTCTTCACACCCCGGTAGTCGATCTTCATCGATACAGGCTAGCACGGCTTGGACAGATTACGTCGCGTAAACTCGCCGTCGCGCTTGCCCGGTTCGCCAACAAAAAATCCGCGGACCAAACAACTGTCGAGGACCTTCTGGGTTACCTGCCGATGCGTTATGAAGATCGATCGAACCTGGCCCGGATCCGTGACCTCAAAGATGGCATGGAAGCTTCACTTGAACTCTACGTAAAACTCTCCGGAGCTTACGAGGTGCGAAACCGTTCTCGCCGGTCGAGGCTATTCATGTTCGAGGCGAGTGCGACTGATGCTGAACAAACTGGAAAGCCAGTAGTGGTTTGGTGGTTTGTATCTGGTGCTCGTGCGTACGACATTATCGACTATTACAAGAAGAAGCTGCAGCGTGGAACTCGTTTCATTACGTTTGGTCGGTGGGAATGGGATGATCGCCGGCATACCTTCGCTTTAAGGTTGCAAAAACCGGCGGATGAACTTGAACTGTTGACTGGAACCCTTGTTCAAAATAAATCGGACGAGGAACCATCTGACGCTGATAGCGATCCCAAACTCGCCGCCATTCATGCCGCACGAAGAGTTCCGGTTTACCGGAAGCTTGGTGACCTATCTTCCAAACGGATACGGGAAATCATGCATGCTGTCCTGGAACATCTTCCTGACGCGGCAATTCCAGAGACACTTCCCGATGAACTTCGTCGCAGGAGAAGACTAATCGGGCGCGCGAAAGCATTGCGGCAGATACATTTCCCCGCTGCTGACGTTCCCCTCGACGACTACGAACGCGCCAGAAGTCCTGCGCATCTGCGACTAATCTTTGAAGACTTCTTCTGGCTGACCTTTGGTTTGATTCTAAAAAGAGGCAAACGAATCCGCGAGCCAAAGGGCACTCTGATAACGATCTCTGCGGACCTTAAGAAGTCGATTGCCGACGTATTGCCCTTCCGGCTAACGCGCGCACAAAGGCATGTCGTTGCGGAGATCTTCAATGACCTGCAATCCAAAGCGCCTATGAATCGCCTGCTTCAGGGTGATGTAGGCAGTGGCAAGACTATCGTTGCCGTGATTGCCATGATCGCTGCCATGGACAGTGGATACCAGACAGCGCTCATGGCTCCGACGGAGATACTTGCCGAGCAGCACGCGCGTAACGTCAAGCGATTGCTCGCGAAGACGCCGTATCGCGTGGAACTGTTGACTGGTTCACAACGGCCTGCCCAAAAGAAAAGATTGCACGAAGATCTTGTCACAGGTGAGATTCACGCATGCATCGGCACTCATGCGCTGATTCAGGAAGCTGTTTCATTTCAAAAACTCGGCTTGGTCGTCATTGACGAACAACATCGGTTCGGGGTGGTTCAGCGCGCCGAACTTCGCGCTCGCGGCTTTAATCCCGATGTGTTGGTGATGACTGCTACGCCGATTCCACGGTCGCTCGCTATGACGGCTTACGGCGATCTGGACGTATCAGTTATTAATGAGATGCCGCCCGGTCGAACACCGATTGAGACGACTGTCTACGGAGAAGATCAGCGGCAAGAAGTGAAACGCCTGATTGATCGAGAAGTCCGCGCGGGCCGGCAGGTCTATGTGGTTTATCCCCTTGTCGAAGAATCCGAAAAGATGGACCTAAAAGATGCGACCCAGCGTTACGAATATTTGCGCGATAAAGTCTTTCCCAAATTCTCTGTGGGACTGATTCACGGGAAACTAAAACCAGCTGAAAAGGAAGATGTAATGAGACGGTTCGTCGAAGGCAAGATTCAAATACTGGTTTCGACTACCGTCATTGAAGTGGGAGTAGATGTGCCCAATGCTACGGTCATGATAGTTGAACATGCCGAGCGTTTTGGACTTTCGCAGCTGCATCAATTGCGGGGTCGCGTAGGACGTGGAGCGGAAAGCAGTTACTGCATACTGCTCACGTCAGATCGTAAGACGAGTGTTGCCAAAGAGCGGTTGGGTATCATGGCGCGGACAAGCGATGGCTTTGTAATTGCGGAAAAGGATCTGGAGATTCGTGGCCCAGGTGAACTACTTGGCACTAAACAATCAGGTCTGCCTGAGTTCCTAGTGGGCAATCTGGTGCGAGACCTGCAGATTCTTGAGCAAGCTCGCAAGGAAGCGGAATTTTACCTTCATAAACAAGCCAAGTCCGCCGAGACTTCGCGCATGATTTCACGAGTTCAGAAGGACGTGCGTCTTGGTTTCGCCGCCGTGGGATAAGAATTTAGCCGCATCTATGAAACAGGCACGGCTGTCAAGAGAAAAAACCGAGTTAACAAAACACACGGGTAGCGGACCGCGGGGGCGGTAGGAAATTTTCTTTGGCTACCCTGGGTCTGTGGATTTGCAATCACCTGAACCTTGGTTCAGACCATCTTATCGACGGATTTGTTTTGCTTTTTACCGTTAGCTGCCACTGCCGTCCAGTGGCGCCGTTCAACTTCAAGCCGATCACGAAGTGCGATCAAACATCTATTCAGGCAGTTGGCTTATGAAGTTCAATTCGCACTCTCTCAGACGTTGGAGAGAGGCCGAGCGCTCAATCAGATTGCCAGTCATTAAGACTATGCGGCTACCGAGCAACTCGAGCTGCGACACCACGCCGGACAAATTCGGCGTAGTCAATTTGGTCCCGCAGCATGATAAAGCTGCGCACCAAAAGTTTTCTGGCTACTGCTACTTTGGCTTTCGGCCGATTACGACGATGAACGAGTCGATGATAGAACCGCTTCAAATCGGGGTCCTTACGACAGGCAACCTGCCCGGCTTCGTTGAGCAGAAACCGCAACAGGCGCGAGCCTTCTTTGCTAATGCTACCCATCCGGCGCAGATCGGCGGATTGATCTTCCACGCAGTCGAAGCCTACGTAGGCAGTCACTCTGCGCGTGGTACTGAAGCGCGATACCGGCATTAAGGTGTAGCGGAGTGCCAATGCCGTTAGCAAACCAATTCCTGGATGTGTGCGCAACAAAGCTATAGCCGGATCGTTCTTGGCTATCTCTTCCAAAGCCGCCTCCACTATGGCGATCCGTTCAGTCATCAACGCCACCAGCTGCAACCATTCGTCCCGTTGCACCACCAATACAGGCGACAGCGGCAATGCTTGCAACTGCTGGATGCCCCTCTGCGTCAAGAGCCGCCGTTTCAGGGGCAAGCCGGCGTTAATGCCAATCGCATGCAACGAGTTTTTGGCAATCGTTCGCACCTTCACCAGTTTGTGCCGGTAACGAAGCTGGCGCAGCACCGCGCGACTTTCGTCGCTAAAGCGATGCAGTTGCGGAAAGTCTCCTTTCAACATCAAGTCCAACATCAGGTCAGCATCGCGACGATCGTTTTTCTGCCGACGCGGCGCCTTCCGCCTAATCTCGGCGGCATTGCCAAGCCAAATTGTATGTCCCAACTCGGCCAACATTTGTTCAAACCAGGCGCTATAACCACTGGCCTCAAACCCAACGATTACTTCGCCGGTCAATTGTTCGTAGAACGCTCTGATGTCATCGTGCTGATGCTGCAGCTGCCGGCGATGAATCTCGCCGTCGGCCAGGTCGCAATAACTAATTGTTTGTTGACGCGCATGAAAATCAACTGCGACGTATACTGTCATTGGGCACCTCCTTTTGTGATTAGCAAATCCACATGCC
>JBKPCC010000152.1:0-8953 GCA_046727215.1 Acidobacteriota bacterium | reverse complement strand
GCTTTCGAAGCCATCCGCAACTTTCGACGAATCTGGTGACCACGCGGGTGACGCTTCCGTCAAACGATCGTCCAACAGGCGCTCGCTTCCATCCAACGAAATCAGACGAGGCCTGCCCGCAGGCAACAGGTGTTGTCTTTCACGTGCATCCCACTCATTCTCTTTGCACGCGAGTGCAACCAATGCGTGATTGTCGGGCGCCCAGTCAAAATAGAAGTAAATCAATCCATCACGCGATGTCAGCGCTCGCAGATCGAAACCATCCCGACTGCACACGTAAATCTGCTCAGTCCCAAAGACCGGTACGTTCGGAAACTCTGGCGCAATCGAAGGCGATGCTTCCGGCGAACCTTCAGGGGAGGGTTCAAGTCCTGGAGGTGGTGTGGGCGTTGGACTCGGAAGGCTCCTTTTGTGAGCAATGAAGCTGATTAAAGCGCCGTCGGGCGACCAGTCAACAGTTTCCGGGAAGACGCACGACATCGTCGGCGGCGTAAGGTTGCGCAGGAATTTGCCGTCGGCGGAGTAAAGATCGATGCGAAAAGTCGAACCTGGCTCGTCATCAGTGCCATATAAAGCCAGTGCACGCTGCCCATCTGGAGAAGTTACTGTCCGCAGCAAAGCATCGGCTGAACGACGCGTAGTGAAGTCGTTTTGAATCGCGGCCAGCTTTTCAGACGAATTGTCATTCGCGTTCTGTGGCCGACCGACATCGGGTTCAAAGCGATAAGCGAGTCGCTGAGCCGGCACGTCTCGCAGAACTAATGGTCGGACGTTTTGTCTGTCCAAAACGGTCTTACAGCTAGTCATCGTACCCAACAAACTAGCCAGAATTGTGAGTATGAGAAGGCTCGTATTTTCTATCTCTAGGGTTGAAAAACTGCGCGGAAACGGTTTCATGTTGCGCTGACAAGTGGATCTCGCCCTGGTTAGCCGGATGATAGAAATGCAGACGATTCGTGTCAACAATCCACGAAAACACATGAAATTATCGTCGCGAGGGAAGGTTTTCGTAGCGGCCGGAGACTAGTTCGCGGGCAAGCGATTGGTCCAAAGCAAGCAACGAAAGAATTGTGTTGCGCGGCGACAGGTGATCGTCATCTCCCTGATCTTCGTCCACACAGTTGTGTTCGAGTGAACGTGCAATTCGGCGCGGGAGCGGTTCATAGCTCGGCGTGCTCGCAACGAATGACCTAACAGCCAGCGCGCCGACCAGGTCACAGGACAATTCTTCGGCTCGCTGTTCGTGAATCTCCTGCCCGGTGAGATCAGAAGCTCGATCTCCGATACTCCTGAACAGCACAGTCAGAAGTTCGTTGTCGCCGTCGGCAATGTGGGTTAGTTCATGGGCCAGCACACTTATCATTCCTTCATCCGATCGCAAGCCGGCGAGAAAGATCGTGCCGAAATTTATAATGTGAGGGCGACTGAGAAAAACCGATGCGTTATCTCGCGCATCCATATCGGGCTTAACAGTAGTCACAGCTGCGACTCTAAGAATCGCTTTTTGAATTAAGGTGCGCTGTCGCTCATTCAGTTTATAATCTCGTGCCAGGTTCCGCAGCGATTGAATTACCAAGGTCTTGGCAACGGGTAGCAATCTTTGCGCACGCTCAGCACCTTCATGAGATTCCGGACTTCGAACAGGTAACGACGGACGCGCTTGCATTTCGTCTATGGGCAGACTGCCTTTCGGATCAGTTTTCCGCTCGGTACATACAACGTCCATTGCTTGATTAATCAACTCGCGTTCAGCTGGCGAGAGGGCGGGTTGAGAGTGACTCTCGTTTCTCGTTCTGCGAGTTTGCGCGGATCCTCCAAAGCCGCCAATGAGTAGCGTCACGCACAGTACAACCGCGAACGACCAGGATGAACTCCATTTGCTCGTAGTGTTTGAAACTAACTGTGATATCGAACGTCTCATCTATTGCGCCACACGGGTTTTCGTTTCTCCATGAACGCTTTGATGCCTTCCTGGGCGTCAGCGGTTCTCATCAGCTCATTCAAATAAAGATTCTCTGACTCCTTTAGAGCTTCGTCGAACGGGCGTCCACGACCGAGATCCAAAGACCTTCTGGTGTACTCCAGCGCGGTTCCCGACAACTCACGTAAACGCGCAATGATTTCTAAGATCTTCTGTTCAAGGTGATTGGCGGGAACCACGTGATTAACCAAACCATATCTCGCCGCTTCAGTTGCATCGATCAATTCTCCCGTGAGAATCAGTTCGCGAGCTTTCTTTTCACCGATCGCCAGTGGAAGCAGGATTGATGCGACTGGAGGAAACACGCCAAGTTTGATTTCTGGCTGCCCGAACCTGCTTTTGTCTGTGGCGATCACGATGTCACACGCGGCAACAAGCTCGCACCCTCCTCCCAATGCCCCTCCGTCAACAGCAGCGATGGTTGGCCTTGCGATCTGTTCGAGCGTTCTGAAGATACTATGAAACGAATCCAGCATCTGATAAATCGTTTCGGAAACATGTTCTTCAACCGCCACACCGGCACTGAATGCGCGACAATCCTTTGCCGCTTGAAACACGATCGCGGCCAGTTCGTTGTGCTTACCGCATTCAGCGAGCGCAGTTCCTATCTCGCGCATCATCGCGATGTTTAGAACATTCAGCGGAGGACGTCTTAGAGTGATGAACGCGACGCGCTCTTCAATCAGCAACGAAATGTTCTGAAATGTTTCCGGCATAATTCACCTACTTCCCGTGTTCCCCGGTTATGGCGCCAAGCCACGACTGATGAATGCGCTGCTGCAAAGCAGACGGCTTATCGACCGGCACGATTCGATAAGGAGGATCTACTCGTTGACCGAGTTTCACAACGAGAGTACTCAAGTCGTCCGAACGAAAGATAGTTAACGTAAGCAGGTCTCCAGGCTTCTTCTCAGCCAGCCGGGCGTCGAAGAAATCTTTATTCGCCCGCATGTTGTTCAAAGCGACAATCTGGTCTCCTGCATTAACACCCTGTTCGTAAGCAGGCGAGCCTGCGTACACCCTTCTCACTAGCAGACGATCATCTTCCTGTACGAGCTCTGCTCCAAAGTAAGGTTTCTCTGGATTTCGAGAGCTAGCGACTGCATTCGTTACCAGCCGCAGACCAGCAGCACCAAATCCACTGTTGTAATCAAGTTCTTCTCGCCCGCGGACATAACGATCGAAAAAGTCACTTAAACTCGAACCCGCCATGCTCTCGCAAACCTTTTGAAAATCTTCGGGTGTGTAGTTGCGATCCTTCTTGTAAAACTCGGCATACAGGTATCGCATCACATCGTCGAGTGATTTTGTTCCGTTGCTGCGTTTGCGAATCTCGAGATCGAGAAGCATTCCGAGAATCGCGCCCTTATCGTAATAAGAAACTTGCGAGTTAACCGAGTTCTCGTCCTGACGGTAGTATTTGATCCACGAATCAAAACTGGATTCTTCAACGCCTTGGACCAGTCGCCCCGGCGTATCCTGAAGACTACGAATCGCCTTTGCCGTAGCATCGAGAAACTCTCTTTCTGAGATTAGGCCTGCGCGCCTCAATGCGACATCGGCATAATAATCTGTAATCCCCTCGGCAACCCACAAAAGTTTTGTGTAATTCTCTTTCGTATAATTAAAAGGTCCGAGCGCGTCGGGACGGATTCGCTTCACGTTCCAGAGATGGAAGAACTCGTGAGCCACCAATGAAAGGAACCCGCGATAATCGCGTTCAGTTGTCGATGTTGTGTTTGGCGCCGCAGATGTTGATCGATCTCCTTCCGTGATCTTAAACCCAAAACGTGGATATCCGAGCGCGGCCGAGTTCAGATGTTCAAGGCCACCACCTGCATTCGATCGCAGGTGCAGGATAAACGTGTAGTCTTTGTAAGGAATCTCGCCGCCCATGATCTCGACTTCTGTGGCTACGATCTTCTGCACATCCTGCCGCATTCGCTCCGGGTTGTAATTGCCTTCGCCGTCGATCACGATGCGATGAGGCACGCCTTTAACAGAGAAAGAGATTGTCTTGAAGTTACTGGCCTCGACAGGTGAGTCGTAGAGGATATCGAAGTTTTCTGCGCGAAACGTATTCTTTGCTCCTGGGACCGCCGGCAGTCCAGTTGCAACTCCCCACGTTTGCGGCGCTAGAACGCGCAATGTGGAAGGAGCTTTGAGAAAACCATCCAGATACATCAACAGCGCCGCGTTATTCCAGAAAGCATGATCGGAATTAAGTTCGTTCGTGCGGACGGAGAGTTCGTTGGCGTAAACGCGATAAGTGACTTTCCATTCGCGTGCTCCGCCAGTCGAGACCCGCCACGTATCCTTGTCGAGTTTCTCCCAGTTTAGTGGTTGGCCGGCAGTTGTTGCCGCAAAGTCTTCCACATGACGTTCAAACTCACGTATCAGATATGAGCCGGGCGTCCAGACAGGCATTATCAAGCGCTCTTCGGATGGCACGGGCATCGCAGCCGGGCGCCGCACCCGCATCTCGACCTCCAGTAGATGCGTATGAGGCCGCGGCATGGCTACTGTGAATGAGATTTCAGGAAAAGAAGAATTGGTAGTTTGTGATGAAGCTGAAATCCCGAGCAAAAATAGAATGCTCACAAGGGCGCACAAGTATCGGTTGAGCATCGTATGCTGAAGTACCTTTCGAATTTTGTTGGGAGATTCGCAGAGGATGTTACTACGAACGATCTGCTTCATCCACCAGCCTCTGCGGTTGGTGGGATTTTCCTTTCTGTGCAATCCCACTCCCAATAGGATCATTTTGCGAAACTTTTGCGACCTGAGCGTTATAGTATCTTTCCAACTCAACGAAAGGTCGGAAGAAACCAATGCTGATTATTAAATGCAGCAACTGTGGGGCTAAGAACCGGGTGGATGAGCAGAAATCACAGCAGAGTCAGGCGAAGTGCGGTAAGTGTGGCACGCAACTCGATCCGCGCAATGTTGTAAGTGAAGGAGCTGCCGGCAAGCCATTGATCGTAACTGATGACAATTTTCAACAAACGTTGCAGCAAGCAGGCAACCGTCCGCTGTTAATCGATTGTTGGGCCGAATGGTGTGGTCCATGTCGAATGATTGGCCCTGTCGTAGATCAGCTAGCCGCTGAATCCGGCGGCCGTTATGTTATTGGAAAACTGAACGTCGACGAGAATCCTATGACCGCATCGCGCTTCAGTATTAGAAGCATTCCCTCATTGTTAATCTTCAAGAACGGGCAATTAGTAGATCGGTTGGTTGGCGCACAGCCCAAGCAGGCGATAGCTGAGCATCTGGCCCGCGCCGCCTGAACTATCGCTCCTGGTTCTGGAAAAGTTAATATCTGACGCCAAAACTGGAGAGGAGAAACTATGTTCAGGAGAATAATTGTGACTTCGCCGACCTGGGTCACTATTCCATTGAGGCTCGCCCTCGGAGCTGTATTTGTGGCCCATGGCGCTCAGAAAGTTCTCGGCAGTTTCAATGGGCCAGGGTTCAATGCCTTCACTTCGGGAAATACGCCTTTCACTTTTATGAAGCCCACCTCGGCCTGGCTCGCCGCAGCTGCACTGTCTGAGCTTATCGGCGGGGTATTGGTTTTCCTCGGTCTGTTGACTCGCGTTGGAGCCTTTCTCATCAGCTGTGTGATGCTGACGGCAATTCTGGGCATTCATTGGCCGCATTTTTTCTCGAGCAATAGGGGCTTCGAGTTTCCCATGACCTTGCTGGCAATGGCCCTTGCACTTCTCATCGCGGGCGGCGGTGCGGCGTCAGTAGATCTGGCGATGTCTGGCTCTGGTCGCGGACGAAGAAGATGAACGTCTGATATTTGCTTTCTTTCTCACCTCAAATGCCGGCTGTCATAAATCAATCAGCAACGGGTAACAACGGAATCTGTCGATCGACAATCGGTAATCCGCAATCGCAAAAGTCATGAAGCGCTCGCCACTGATTGTCATCTTCACGACAGTTTTTATTGACCTCGTTGGATTTGGGATAGTGATCCCTGTGCTTCCGTTTTATGCCGAGGGCACAGTCTTCAATGCCACGCCCAGGACCGTCGGTTTTTTGTTTGCTTCCTACTCGATCATGCAGCTGATCGCAGCGCCGATCCTGGGCCGCTTATCAGATCGTTATGGTCGTAGACCCGTGCTACTGATTTCGATTATCGGAACGGGCATCGGATTTCTCATTCTGGGGTTCGCTACGACGCTGTGGATGTTGTTTGTGGGACGGATTCTAGACGGCATAACCGGTGGCAATATTTCGACAGCTCAGGCGTATATTGCGGACATAACTACTAAGGAGGATCGCGCAAAGGGCATGGGTCTGATTGGCGCAGCTTTCGGACTCGGATTCATTTTCGGTCCAGCAATAGGTGGCGTACTAAGTCGCTGGGGCATTCACGTGCCGTTCTTCTTTGCCGCAGCCCTTTGTTTCGGGAATGCGATTCTCCTCTACTTCACCTTACCGGAAACTGTTACGAAAGATCATCCTGCGCGAACTCCGGCGGGTCAGGGCCGCGGGTTGAGCCAGCTGATCCGATCGCTGAAACAGCCTCGCCTGGGCTTTGTCATCGGGATCTACTTCTTCTTTGTTGTCGCATTCTCGATCATGACGACATCGTTTTCACTTTACGCGATGTTTCGTTTTGGTTATGACGCGCAGCACACGGGATATCTCTTCGCCTATGTCGGCGTTATATCAGTCATCGTTCAAGGTGGGCTGATTGGGAAGTTAGTTAAGCGTTTCGGTGAACTGCCGCTTGTTCTTGTCGGGGCATTGTGTTTCGCGCTCAGTCTGCTGGCAGTTCCGTTTGTTGGACCGACTGCGGGCGGCTTGTTAGGACTTCTCATTGGAGGCGGCGTGTTTGCGCTGGGCAATTCCCTGGCCACTCCTGCACTCAACAGCCTCGCTTCGAAGACGGTCGGTCCAGCTGAACAGGGCACCGTTTTAGGCGTCATGCAGTCGGCGGCGAGCCTGGCGCGAGCCGTTGGCCCATCTTTAACGGCCTTTCTAATTCATAGTTCCACTGCGTACATGGGGCGTGATGGCGAACTACACTACATGAGCGATCGATCGCTTTTCGTAACATTCTGGACGGCGGCGGCGATCATGTTTGTGGCTTCGCTGCTCACAGTGCATTTCATGCGGGCATACGCGTCCGAATACTCGCGCCGTCCGGCTGAGGCTATGTAGAATCTGCCTAAAAAAATCTGCGAACCAAGTAAAAAATGAGCGACAGCGCTGCGGATATCAACAACATCGACACGATTGGCACGTAAACCTGAACGCGATCGCTTTGGTAACGAATGTCACCAGGAAGACGCCCAAACCAATTCAGACCGCCCGAATAGATCAGAAGCCCAATCAGTAGCAATGCTATCCCGCCGAGGATAACTGAAACCCCGATAGAACGATTCATTTCTCTCTGGGATGACTCCCACCTCCGGAACTCACAGCTGAGGTTTTGTCCGTGACCCCAGCACCCCATTGGGTTCGATGGCATCTTTTAAGATGCTGAAGGGGACAAGTACCGATTGGGGACCAGCGACGTAAGGGCCGACCTGATAAGCGTCAAAGGTGATTGCCAGGCCTTTCTTTGAAACAGTCCAACTCCGGAAGTTCTTCGCATCCGGGCCGGCACCGCTTTCGATTGTTTGATCGTCTAGCCCGGAATCCTCACCCTTCGCCTTTGATTGTCGCTTCAGGTCTTTGATTGAAAACGTGGATAACCTCTGGACGTAATTCGAACCGGGCTTGAACAAGTCCGCTAACTTCAGGACTCTTCCATTCTTAACATCAAAATTAAGTACCTCAGAATTCGAATTTGGATGCGCAGCACCGCGGTAGTACGTACCGACGTCAAATTGAATGCTGATTACGTCGTCGTTCGCCAGCGCGATCGTGTAACCCATGTCCAAATAGTTGTTTGGCAGGTCCGTATCTTCCGGGCCTTTATTCTCCGCCATGTTCTTTTTAAATTCGTTAACTTCGCGCATCGTTAGTTTATTAGCTTCACTGTTGAATTTCTCGAAGGCGGGACTCAACATCCCCGTAAGCTGTGGATATTCAACGTCGATGTCGTACTTTAGCTTTTTGTTTGATTCCTTAATGTTCTTAGCAGTCACCTCGACTCCGTTGCTTAAACTAATCGGCTCTTCATGCAGAGAAAACGCCGTCTGTTTCTGTCCATCTGGTTTACTCCAATTTCCGGCAATACTTACTAATCCGTCTTCGCCACTGACCGACCAAAGTCCTTTAAAAATGCCAGTCTGTTTACCGGCGGGATCAAACTCTTCCAGCAGAACGTTGTTGTTCTTATCGATTGATCCTTTCAGATCAATTCGAGTGCCAATCTTCTGATAGAAGTATTGCCCAGACAGCTTGTCACCGTCACGAACCAGTTTCATTTGCAGATCGAGAGCGTTGCCGATGGAACCTTTGAAATACTTGGTATCCGTCGCAGCCATCGCTCCGCCCTGGGGATGTGCAAATTCCTGAGATGCAACTGGAGCCGCAGAAGTGGAGGCAGGAGGAGATTGTTGTGCGGCTTTGCGGCACCCATTAATAGCCAGGACCAAGAAAACGAGAATGAATAGTGATTTTCTCATGGGGCGTGTGAACCTCTTTGTGTTGAGGTTTGTTTTGTGATTCATTTTGCGCATACATGGTCTTCCATAAAACCTCAGATGCAGCCGTGTATCCTTTGTGCAAAGTGTCTGCCGTGGCCGGGATTTACGCTTGCTGCAGAGCCCCTCCTATAGATATCTACTGTTAATGTGCTCGCGGACTTCTGAGAATGTCAGCACGGATAGTCGACCACCAGTAAAGAGTTCATCATTAGTGACATCGGCAAGTGCAAAGGACGGCATCTGGAAGGTTTCCAAATCGTCGTCAGTAAAGCCAACCTCTGCCAGAACCAATCCGAACAGGTCCCCGAGAAACATATCTACTGAAAACTTGCGGCCGTCCGATTCGAAGAAATATCGA
>JBKPCC010000151.1:0-15354 GCA_046727215.1 Acidobacteriota bacterium | reverse complement strand
TCTGACACTAGGTCCGAGTGCTCCCACGCCTACAGCGTCCTGCACATACCCGGTGAGCGGCCGACCGCCGAGCTCAATACTGTCAATCTTCAAGGATCCGTTTAATTCGAACACTACAGAACGGGTCGACTCGAGTGGAGTAAACGTAACGTCGGCGCCCGCACGCAGAAGGTGTTGATCAGGAATTAATTGAGCCTCAATGCGGTAATTTGTGACGTCATAACGGCTGGCTGCCTGCTGTGGTGCAGGCTGTTGACCGCTGGCGGAAGCCGTTAAGCCCAACGATGCAATGGCGAACAATAAAAGTGCGGGAAACTTCCGGGAGATAGACTTTGGTGTTCTCATCGATTCTTCCGAGATTCAGAATTATACAGCCGCGCTGTATTTACCAAAACAGCGCCTGGCTGGCTTAAGCCCCGTTCAGATCCAGAGGCTGAAGCCTTTTCCACTGGCCCGTTTGGGGGGAAGTTGCTCAAGGCAACTTAAGCGTCCGGCTCTATCGACTGTAAGGGCTGACCGTGCAGTCGACGCTTGGATGGTACGACGGTGACGGGCGGTTGGCTGTAATCAGCTTTCCGTAAGGATTGTCCCTCCGTGGCTGCGCCTTTTTTTGTTTAGAACGAGCATCCGCTCAAACGGGGCAGCGACGGTTGCGCCCCCAGAGAACGGTAACGGCAAACCCCCCTTGCTTGACACCTTAAAGCCGTCAGCATACATTGCGTCCACGTTTACGGCGAAAATCGTGGACGCCCTCGAGGTTGTACCGGCTGAATTCCCACAACAAGAAGGTTTCCCCCGTCGTTAAGTGGCGAATGCGCCATTAATAGTTTCCGAACGTCCTCTTCTTGTGCGGTTACGAAGCATTCGCTGTCCACTGGGAAACCCACATTTCCATCAAAAGGAGTCAGTCTATGAGACGGTTGTCAAATTCCTTACTTTGCGTTGTGTTTTGCGCGCTGGCTTTCGTGAATGCGCAGGCGCAGACGCCGCGCAAAGTACAGGTCGATTTCAAAGAAACAAAATTAAAGAATGGCTTGCGTGTCATCACCGTTGAAGATCACACCGCGCCCGTGATTGCGTTGTCAGTTACCTACAATGTTGGCTCGCGGAACGAACGTCAGGGCCGCACCGGATTCGCACATCTGTTCGAACATATGATGTTCAAAGGGTCGGAAAATGTAGGTTCAGGCGAACACTTTGTATTGGTTTTCAACAATGGTGGTTCCATGAACGGGACAACTAATGAAGATCGAACCAATTATTTTGAGGTTCTCCCTGCAAATCAGCTGGACCTCGCACTCTTCCTTGAATCTGATCGCATGCGCAGTCTTGCGATCACAAAAGAGAACCTCGATAACCAGCGTAACGCGGTCCAGGAAGAGCGCCGGCTTGGTGTGGACAATCAGCCCTACGGCAAAACAGGTGAGATGCAGCAGGAATTGATTTATGACAACTTTGCATACAAACACACGACAATTGGCTCGATGGAAGATCTGAATGCCGCAAGCGTCCAGGACGTTACAGACTTTTTCAAGATGTACTACGCGCCGAATAACGCTGTGTTGGTGCTGGTTGGAGATTTCACTACGACAGACGCACTGGCGCGAATCAGGAAAAGTTTTGAGAGTATTCCGCGACAGCCGAACCCGCCTGACGTGGATATGACGGAGCCGGAACAAAAGGCCGAGCGGCGCGCCTCAGTTGATGACGTACTGGCCAGAGCTGCTCGTGTAGACATTGCGTTTAAGGCGGTGCCAGGGAACACACCGGACTTTTATGCGTTGCAAGTTCTGTCGGCGGCCTTACAGGCAGGGCAGAGTTCACGTTTGTATCAAAAGCTCGTAAAAGAAAAGGAACTGGTAACAATCGTTGGAGGCTTCATGGATGAGAAGCGCGGTACCGGTGCTTTTTACACTTTTGCCATCCTGAGGCAGGGATCAAAACCCGAAGATGTCGAGTCTGCCATTGCCGAAGAGATCGAGAAGTTGAAAAAAGAGCCCATCGCAGAATGGGAGTTGCAGAAAGCGAAGAACACAACCCGCCGGAATTTTATTACCGGTTTGCAGAGCTCACTGTCGCGTGCCATCACAATTGGACAATACACGACCTATTACAACGAGCCGAATCTGATCAACACACGATTGGATAAGGTGGCGGCCGTCACCAGGGAAGATGTGCAACGCGTCGCGAATAAATATCTCCGCGACACAAATCGGACAGTAATCACTACTACACCAAAAGCCAAACCGCGGGCCGCCGCCGCAACCGGGCAGTAAAGGAGTTGAGACGCCATGAAATTAACCACACAAATAAGAAGGTTGTTTGCAGTTCTGGGTGTAATCACGCTGCTTTGCTCGATTGCTTTGGCCCAGGGTGGCGCCACGGGACCCGCGGGACAGACGACAAAAGGTGCCGTTATCAAGGGTCGAGCACCGGTAAATAAAACCATCCTGTCGGTAAAGTTACCGAAGGCTGAAGAGGCCACCTTGTCTAACGGAATGCGC
Organism: Acidobacteriota bacterium; assembly: GCA_046727215.1. Lineage (GTDB taxonomy): Bacteria > Acidobacteriota > Blastocatellia > Pyrinomonadales > Pyrinomonadaceae > PSRF01. The sequence goes on along the minus strand of JBKPCC010000151.1, from coordinate 12,850 downwards.
GTGATGCTATTGGAGAATCACAAAGTGCCGACTTTCACCATGCAGATGGTGATTCTCAGCGGAGGACTGGCGGACAAGCCGGACTATCGAGGTCTGGCTCAGTTCACTGCGACGCTGTTGCGCGAGGGAACAACTACTCGAAGCAGCAAAGACATCGCAGAACAGGTTGACGCGCTTGGTGCAACACTCGTAGCGGGATCCGGACTTGCTTCAATAACGACGAATGTCAGCACTTCCGGGTTGGTCGAGAACCTGGACCAGACTCTCGATATCTTCGCGGATGTCGTTCGCAACCCGACTTTCCCGCAGGCAGAAGTCGATAAGTACAGGACGCGCACGCTGCAGAGCCTGCAAGTTCAAAGATCGAGTCCGCAGTTTCTCGCTCAGGAGCAGTTTAGTCGCGCCATTTACGGTAACCATCCCGGTGCGCTCGTCGCGCCTCCGGCAGAATCACTCAAAAAGCTTTTGTCAAAAGATTTGATGGAGTTTCACTCAGCTAATTATCGTCCTAACAATGCGATCCTCGCGATTACTGGCGATGTCACACTCAAGGAGATAATGCCTAAGCTTGAAAAAGTCTTCGGAGACTGGAAACGCGGCGATGTTCCGAGCGTTTCGATACCGCAAGCGCCGGAACAATCAGCTCAACATATCTTCCTCATTGACAGACCCGGGTCGGTTCAAACCGTTCTCATGCTCGGCAACCTGGGCATCGAACGAACGAGTAACGATTACTTTCCACTGCTGCTTGCGGACAGAATACTTGGTGGTGGGCCAGCAGCGCGGCTCTTCTTAAATCTGCGTGAAGATAAAGGCTACACGTATGGCGCGTACAGCAGCTTTAGCGGATCGAAATTCCGTGGGACGTGGGTCTCGAGCTCCGAAGTCAGAACTGAAGTGACGGAAGGTGCCATGAAGGAATTCATGTACGAGTTAAAACGGCTGCGGGATGAGAAAGTTACCGCGGACGAACTCGAAAATGCTAAGCGCGCGATCATTGGCAGCTTTGCCCTTTCGCTCGAGCAACCGCAGGGTTTGCTGCAGAACATCATCACGCAGAAGCTCTATGGACTTCCGGCCGATTACTGGGACACCTATCCGCAGAAGGTTGCGGCCGTTACGGTTGACGATGTTCAACGTGTCGCGCAGAAATATGTCGATCTCGACAAAATTCAGATCGTGGCTGTCGGTGATGCTTCCAAAGCCCGAGACGTCCTCGCGAAATACGGCAAGGTTGAACTCTATGATACAGACGGCAAGCCGGTGGAGAGGCCAGCGGTGAATAAGTGAGTTGCAGAGTGGGAGTGTCGGAGAGTGGGAGACTACGGTGAGGGCGTTGCTACGAAATCAACGCTTTTGAGGTCGTCAGTGAATGCCACTACACTCTTGTCCACTGGATCGAATCGGAGTCCCTCTTTCGATGGCACCAGCCGGTAATTACGTTGCGATGGAGCGATTTTGAAGGAATAGTTTCCTTCAGCATCGGTCGTAGCTACCAGTACCGTTCCTCTCGGACTGATCAGCACAATCACGACATTTTCAATTCCTTTGTGGTCACTATCTGTTACGCGGCCAGTGATATTGATGGTTGCTCTTTTTCGAGCTGTAGCCTGGGCCAATGCTTGTTCCTCGGTCAGTGTGGGCGCCGCGCTTGATTTTGAATCTGCTGGTTGCTGAGATTCTCCTGAGCTCTTTTCGCTGGCCGCTGCACTCGACTTCTCGCTCGTCGGAGTAGATGAAGCCTCTGGCGACGGAGTGGCGGATGCTTCCGGTGATCGCTTAGCAACCGCTTCAGGTGACGGAGTAGCAACTGCGTCAGGGGACGGGGTTGCCGCGGCTTCAGGCGATCGCGTTGTAACTGCCTCAGGAGATGGCTTCGGAGCTGCTTCAGGTGATGCAGTGGCGACTGCTTCTCGCGTAGGAGTCGCAGCGGCAGCAACGGGTTCTTGAGAAGGCGACGAGCTTGGTGAACTTGCGTTTACTCCTGATGCATCGGGTGATGGAGATGGTGCCGCGGTCGTTGCCACTGAACCGTTCAGCCGCTGGTCCAATCCGTCCAACGAACCATAGACTTTTCGATACAGCTGCTCGATGAGGGGTTTCCTTATTGGATCGGGCTCCGATACGTAAGCCTTTATGTAATAGTTCAACGCCTCTTCTTTACTGTCCGTCTGTTCGAGCGCTGCTCCGAGATGCCACAATGCTCCGCGCCACGCCGGTGTTCCTTCGGGAAGAGTGTTAGCTGCACGCCTCAAGTATTCGACCGCTTGAACGGGCTTTTCTCGATTGAAGAGGGCCCAGCCTGACAGATCATCGACCTTTCCCTTCAAAAGGTTAGCGATAACGTTTCGAGGTGCTTCTGAAACGTAAGGAGTTCCGCCGGAAGCAATTACACGCGCTCGCATATCGTGATACTCATCAGCCTGTACAGCAACGGTAACAGCAGGAACCAGCATGGCTGTATCGAGCGAGGATCTCGCGGCCTCAGCCAGTTCATAGACTGTATCAAAAGCCACAGCCTTTCTGGCGAGTCGGTTTGCAGCATATAGTTGCCGAAACGTACGCATCTCGTCGTCTCCCGCCGCAAATGATTTTGCAGCGGCCACCAGCGCTCTTTCATCCAGTTTCTCTTCATTGAGTTGAGCCTGGAAAGCAAGCAGGGCCTTGAGAGTTTTTGCGTTGGCCGGTGTATCAGCGGCAGTGAATTGGAAGATGCTCGCGCGTCGCTCAGGCGCCAACAAGTCGTCGAAGTTGGCTTCACGGCTTAATTTTCGGCCGCCTAAACGCGTCTCAATCATTCCGTCCTTCAGCGCGAACGACTGCTGCAATACTTCGGCTGCTTCGTCATAGAGACCGGCTGAAGAAAGTACGCTCGCCAGTTCGTAATCGAGCGTAGGGAACTTTCCATATTGGCGTGCAAAGCGAAGAGACCGCTCGGCTTCAAGTGGCTGTCGACGAGCCAGCAGTGCACGTGCGGCGGCAATCTGCGCCCAAGTGTAACGAGGCTCAACCTCAACTGCGCGCCGCGCCAAATCTAGACTCTTCTCGCCGTCATCGTGCGCGGCAAACCAGTACGCCGCACCCGTCAGCAGTGGCAAGTTACTCGGATCATCCTTGAGAGCAGCCTCCAGCTCCGAATTCGCCTCATCACGCTTGCCAAGCTCGAGGAGCGAAAGGACCATCCCAGCACGCGCGGCTTTGTCAGCAGGATCTATTTTCAATTGCTCGCGATACAGAGGAAGCGCCTCTTCAGCTTTTCCTGTTGCGCGGTATAAGTCAGCTAGACTGCGGCGCGTGTTTTTCGTGTTGGGATCGAGTTCCAGAGTCCGTTTATACTCTGCAATCGCTTCTTCCAACCGAAGTGAGATGTGCAACCCAGCGGCGAGTGCGTAATGAGCATCGGCCATGTCCGGAGCTAGCTTTACCGCCAGCGCCGCAACGCGAGCGGCCTCCTCACCCGATTCGATACGCAGGTAAAAAGCTGCGATCGCCAATAAATGTTTCGCCTCACTACCGAATTTCGCTTCGATCTTTTCAGCTGCTTTGAAAGCAGCCGTACGCTCACCACTGACATACAGATTCAAAGGAATCTGTGCGATCACGCCCGTGAAAAGCTTCTCTGATATGTCAGTTGGCGCCTGGTCTATTGCAAAAAAGAGTTCGTCTGTTCCTCCTGCAACATCGCCACCTCTCAACTTTTGATCACCTAAAGCGGCGTACGCACTGATCAGTAAGTCTGCGGCATGAGCCCGAGCCTTTGAACGTGGATGGGTGGCCAAAAACTCCTTCAGCTTGGTAATGCGTTCGTCGAACGGGAGCGTCAGGGTCAATTCCACTTCTTCTGCGTCGGCTGCATCGTCGTCGGAAGAATTAGTTTTTCGAAGTGATGACTTCACCGGCACCGGAGTATCCGGTTTGTTCTCAGGCGAGTTTTTAACGGATCTCGACCGTGTGGTAACGGGCGGGCCATCGCCAGGCAACAGATCCGAAACTACTTGCGGAGTAGGTGTGTTCGTTGGTGTCGTTTCAGCGACCGGCGTTGATTCAGCTGTCTTGTTCTCTGCGGCAGTACTTGGAGGTGTTTCGAAGTCTGCCAGTGATAGACCATTGCGTCGCGCAAGTGTGCCGACAAAATGATCCACTCCGGTCGTGATCGCGGTATTGAAATCGCCGGAGTCGATTGCTGGACGCATGCGTTGAGTCATGTCGCCGAGAATACCGTCGGGAAGATCACTCTGAACGGATCTGCTGAATTGCGTGAAGGCTATCTTGTCGCTAACTGAAACAACCAACAAGAGGCTCTTTCTGGTACTCAGGCGCGCACCAAGATCCCAGTCGTGGGCCAGCTGTCTCGAGAAGACGAACATGTCCTGACCACCGGTGTTCTCAACGACTGCGACGTAGAAGTCAATCTTGTTGCGCTGTTTGAGATTCCCAAGCAGGTTTTCCAGTCGCGCTTTTGTCTGATCGTCAAGAGCGCCCGCCAGGTCATTTACGTGTGTTGTAGGAGCAGGAAGCTGGGATTTAGTCTGGGCAAATGGATGACTGCTGAAGTAAAGAAACAGCAATACCGGTAGAACGACGCCAACGAGATGTAACCCTCGCCGAATGTTTAAACCTATTCTGGCTGTCATCAAAGATTGTTGTGTTTGCTGCAACATTACAAGCATGACCAAGTTAATAGGAGTTCAATAAATCTTCAGATAGTACGCGCTCGTCTCCAAACTCCGAATATCTGTTCCTGATTGTCGTACTTTTTGTGCCTCTTGTGCTTTTTGCGGCATTTCGAAGCGGGGGAATGCTTCAGTTTCCGGATGCGCATGAATTAATGGGAGATTCGGCGCTCATGATAACATCGCGGCGCACGAGTCGGCGAGCAGTAACCGGCAACCGTGGTCGGCTCGGAACAAACCTCTGGAGAACACGTGAGCGAACTCGATGAAGCGTGGGCGCTAGCTCTTGCTGAAGCTGAAGCACGAGCTCGGGTCGCGGGTCGCGGCGATTTAGCTGAGTACCTGGCGCTACGGAACTCGAATGATTTGCTGCGCAAAACGGGAATCGACTGGTTGTTTCAAACATTCACTGAACTGGCTGGTCTAGCTAATCGCACCGGCTCAATGATTCAGATTGCAACCGTGGATGGTCATCGTTTTCGAGTTGGCACTGCGACAATGGTGGGCCGGCTACTCACGCTAAAGAGCGGGGTGCGAACACTTATGATCGAAGCCGGATGGCCACGCACCCCGCGCGATGGATTTATCCGAGGCGGTGGACTTGCTTGTGCCAGCGTTCGCCACGTTGGGATCGCCCCTGCTAGTCGTCAACTGCTACTCATCAAGGCCCAAACAGGTATTCCTGAATGGAAAGTCGTTGACCAATCGAAATCGCATCTTGATGAGGCCGCCGTTCAGGCGCATTTGGAAATTCTCGTGGACCGTCAAGAGTAACTCCCTGGAGTGTGGCAACTTGTTGCCGCTTTAACTTTCAACGCAAAAGCGCCGACAAGTCGGCGCACTCCAAAATGCAAACGATTTCCGCAGTCGATGCACCTTTCCCGTCGATACCGCTTTCCCCGTTATGAAAGTATTTCCTTAATTTGCCTCATTTTCGAGGGTTTTCTCAGCCTTTGACCTCAGGCATGCATCTTGCCCATGAAGCGGCAGGCGCAGCCGTATCCAATTCCCCGGGCCGAGCGCCACGTTAACGAACCGGTGCGCGGGGCGTGCTGGTTCACAGCTGGAGAATTTGGTTAGGAGAGTAAAGCGAGCTATGAAAAACCGACGCACACTAGAGGTTTCACTTTTTGCAGCAGCGTTGTTAGCGCTTGCCTTGCCTGTTGTTGCTTCCGCACAAAGTGGCTATCCGGACTATGGAAGGTATCCGGACTACGGTCGCAATGGTCGTTACGATAATCGCTATCTGAAGGACTCGATCCATCGACTGGATAAACTGTCGAAGGATTTCCAACATGACTTGGATCGCGCGTTGGATCGAAGTCGCAGAAACGGCACGCGCTATGAAGATCAGTTGAATGCTGATGCGCGCGAGTTTCGGAACGCCGCAGGTGATCTTAAGAGCAGGTTCGGCAACGGTCGCGATCTAAATCGTAGTGCTAACGAGGCACAACGGGTTCTTGCGCTCGGAGACAGAATCGATCGTGCAGAGCGATGGTTCTACGGCGATGGCAGAACTGCTTCTGAGTGGTCTCAGATTCGACGCGAACTGCGCGTGATTGAAGACGCGTACGGATCCTCCGGTTACTACCGCGACGATCCATATCGTCGCGATGATGACTACCGGCGCGACCGCAATCGCAATGTAGATGATTGGATTCGCAGGATTCCGTGGCCGCGGTAAGTCTCGTCGAAACTTTTGCGTAGCTCTAGCCTCGCCTCGATTAACAGATCGGGGCGAGGTTTTTATGTTGGCCACAAAAGGACAGGGGACGCGGGGACGCGGGGACACGGGGACACGGGGACGAGGTGAGACGCGGAAAAAACTATTTGACATAGGACATTTGACGTTTGTCATTTGCCATTTCCGCTGTTTTTTAAAATGACAAATCTCAAATGTCCAATGACCAATGTCAAATCGTTTTTCCGCATCTCACCCCGTCGCCGTGTCCCCGCCTCCCCGAGTCCCCGCATGTCCCATACGCCGATTCTTTTGCGCGTGATGGTGGCTAATGACAGAATGACCGCATGCCGGGCACCCTGTATGTTGTTTCCACTCCCATCGGAAATCTCGAAGACATCACCTTGCGCGCCATTCGCGTGCTAAACGAAGTCGATCTGATCGCGTGTGAAGACACACGCCATACGCGTAAGTTACTAAATCACTACAACATTAATACCCGCACGATCAGTTACCACGAACACAATGAACGTGAACGCGCTGCCGAATTGCTGAAGGCATTGGAAACAGGCTCGAACATCGCGATCGTCTCTGACGCCGGCACGCCAGGAATTAGCGACCCAGGTTTTCCACTCGTGAAGCTTGCGACGGCAGCAGGTGTACCGGTTGTTCCCGTTCCTGGGCCAACGGCTTTCGTAGCTGCATTGACGGCGTCAGGCCTGCCCTCGGATGAATTTTTCTTCGTCGGGTTTTTGCCACCACGATCCACAGCGCGCCGTCGCCGTTTGGAAGAATTAAAGCAAGTTGAATCAACACTGATCTTTTATGAAGCACCTCACCGGATTGCAGAATCACTAAAGGATCTTCGAGACGTGTTGGGTGACCGGCTAGTTGTAATTGCACGTGAGGTGACGAAAATACATGAGGAAATCGTGCGCGGAACATTAACAGAATTGGTTTCACATTTCAGTTCTGTTAATGCGGCTCGTGGCGAGATGGTAATCATCGTTGACCGAAACACGATCCACGATCAGGACGTAGCGAATGAGCAAAGCGAAACGGTGGTTGATATTGTTGCGGATTTCGCAGCTCAGGGGCTTGACTCACGTGCAGCTCTGAAGCAAGCAGCACGAAAGCTTGGCATTTCACGGGATGAGGCTTATCGACGGTTGACTGCTGAGCGGCATCCACAGATTACGCAAATTTCACAGATTAAGAAAAGGCGGTAAGCAGAAAGCAGAAGCAGAAAGCAGAAGCAGAAAGCAGAAAGCAGAAGCAGAAAGCAGAAAGCAGAAGCAGAAACCAGTATTGCCTCCTGCCTACTGCTTTCTCTTATGGTTTTATAATCGGTGTAATCTGTGAAATCTGCGGATGTTATTCCCGGGTCGTCAGTTGCGCCGGCAGTTGCTTGTCCACCTTAGGTCGTGTCTGTAGGTTGGCGACTTCCCACATTGTCATGTAGACCGTTCGCGTCACCTTCTCCATCTTCGAATAGTCGATCTTGTCTGGGGAATCGCCAGGTTGATGGTAGTCCTCATGTACCCCATCGAAATAGAAGATGATAGGAATTCCTTTACGCGCATAGTTGTAATGATCGCTGCGGAAGAAAAAGCGGTTGGGATCATTCGGATCGTCGTAGCGATAATTGAAACTAAGATTCAGAAACGATTTATTGACAGTATCGCTCAACGTGCCCAACTCAGTGCTCATCATGTTTGAGCCAATCACGTAGATCTCATTCGGTCCGGAAAGCTCATTGTTTCGCGGATTCGTATCGCCAGGCTTCTTGCTCCTTCCAATCATGTCGATGTTAAGTTGGGTCACGATATGGTCAAGAGGAATTGTCGGATAGTCAGTGAAGTAACGAGAACCCCAGAGTCCCTTCTCCTCACCGGCATGCCAGACAAAGAGAATGGACCGCTTGGGTCGAGTCGTCGCTCGGGCCAATGCTTCGGCCATTGCAAGCAGAGCAGTAGTTCCCGAGCCATCATCGTCAGCTCCGTTGTAGATCCAGTCACCTCGTTGTTGCGGATTGATCCCAATATGATCGTAGTGCGCACCCAGCGCTACATATTCATTCTTTAGCACTGGATCGCCACCCTCCCAGACCGCCACCACGTTCTGTGTGCCGACTGTCTCATTCTTAACTGCAACGTGCATAGAAAATTTTTTGTCCGCACTCAAGGGAAAGGATGCAGTAGCCTCTCCTCCAAAAACACGTTCGAATAGGATCGTCGCTCCCAATTGCTCGCCCTGGAACAAAGCGTTCGCCAGCTCTGGTGAAATCGTAATGGAGGGAAGACGCGCGGCCGTCGGCGTTTGAAATTTCTCGACAACAGTGCTGCCGCGTTCGAGTATTCGTTGCCTGTTTCGGTTCCAATTCGCTAAGAACTGAAAATCAGGCACGTAGATGATTCCTACTGCACCTACCTTGTTTGCATAGTCACTAGCGCTCATCCAATCTTCACCTTGTTTGCCGGCGAGATCAGCGCGCGTGAGGCCTCGGGGAAAACTGTTCGGGCTGCCAAAGATGACCGCAATCTTGCCGCGCACATCAATATCCTTGTACGGATCAAGATTTCGGGATTTGACTAGCCAACCATTTCCAGCGAAAACGAGCTGGCCTGCAGCATCACCCTGAACGGCCGAGGGTATGTAGTCTTCGCCGAGTGTCAGCGTCCGGCCGTTGATTTCGACTTTCGTCTGCTGTGGGTCAATGCGATCTCGACGCAATGCTATATGCTGAAGATAGCTGCCGTCGTCACCTGCCGCTTTGAACCCCCAGCGAGAAAGATTCATTGCCAGAAACTTTGCAGTTGTATCAAGTCCTCTTGAAGGCGTATCACGTCCTTCCATCTCGTCTGACGCGATGAAATATAAGTAGTCACGCAACTGTGGGGCTGTTATGACATCGACTGCTCGTTGGGTAGCGGTGGCTGCGGCAGATGTTTTGCCACCGCGACTCTTTCGCTGTGCGTGAGAACTCGGCAGCTGAACGACAAGTGTTGCTGCCAGGAAGAAAGCAATCCACAGATTCCGCAGATTGCACAGATTAAAACGGAATATAGGCAGGCGTTTTTGTATTGCTGAATTATAACGGGTGAATAGATGTGTCATCTGTTAGCGTGATCGAGGTGTGGCGCTTTTTTGGTTCGAGCGTTTCAGCGCGTCTGTCAATCTTCTTATTTTCAATCTGCGAAGTCCGGGTAATCTGTGGACGTAATCGGTGGACTAAGCCTGCTGCACAGCCTGCACCATTCGCGTCAAAGTGTCCTTTGCATCGCCATACAACATGCCTGTTACCGGCTTGAAGAAGAGTGGATTCTCGAGTCCTGAAAACCCTTTCCCTTGTCCACGTTTCAATACAACCACGGACTTCGCATGGTCCACTTCGAGAATGGGCATACCTGCGATCGGGCTGTTCGGGTTATCTCGAGCATCCGGATTAACTACGTCGTTTGCCCCGATCACCACTGCGACATCAGTTGTCGAGAACTCAGGGTTAATCTGTTCCAGCTCGTACAACTGCGAATACGGCACGTTGGCTTCGGCAAGCAGCACGTTCATGTGTCCGGGCATGCGACCAGCCACGGGATGAATTCCGTACTTCACCGTTACGCCTCGTTTCTCAAGTGCGGCAGCCAACTCGCGCACAGCATGTTGGGCCTGTGCAGTGGCCAATCCATACCCGGGCACGAAGACAACCTTGTTCGCATAAGCCAATTGGACGGCAATGTCGTCCAGGCCTACCTCGCGCATCACGCCCTGATCGCCTGCCGCACCTGTCGCGGTTGCAGCACTTCCAAACGCGCCGAAGAGTACGTTGGTGATTGAGCGATTCATGGCCCGGCACATCAGGATCGAAAGTATAAAACCGGAAAAACCATCAAGCGTGCCGGCAATGATAAGAACGTTGTTCGACAGCACAAATCCCGTTGCCGCGGAAGCAAGACCTGCATAGGAATTTAGAAGCGACATGACCACAGGCATATCTGCGGAGCCGATTGGCATTACCAACAAAACACCAAACACAAACGCAAGTGTCAGCATCAAATAAAAGGCCGTAGTCGCAGTCGGCACAAAGATTAAATAAATGAAAAGGCCAACCGTTACGGCCAGCAACGTCATATTGAAGATGTTCTGGCCGCGATAGACCAGCGGCTTGCCAGGCACAATTCCCTGCAGTTTGCCAAAGGCGATCAAGCTGCCGGTGGTAGTAAGCGATCCCAGCATGATCTCGAACCCCATCGCACCCATTTTCAACTGTCCCAGGTCGGCGACAGGTTTGAATCCATGTGTGTAGCTGAAGTATTCGGCAATTCCTACTAGTGCTGCTGCGAAAGCTCCAAAGGCATGCGATAACGCAGTCCGCTGGGGCATCGCTGTCATCGGGACCCACACGCCCATCGCCGCACCTAAGGTGGAGCCCAGTAGCAGTCCGGCTATGATCCATGTGTATGTGACAATCTCGAAGTGCATGAGCGTGCCGATGATGGCCATCAGCATTCCAAACTCTGCCAAGTGCATACCTCGCTTAGCAGTCTCGGGATGACTCATGCCCTTGAGGCCGAGGATAAAGAGAATGGAGGCTAGTAAGTAGCTGAATTCTATGAAGTAGGTTTCAACGCGCACTTGAATCAGGATTTAGGCTGGCTGCGTTAGGTGAATCGACCTGTTCTACTCGTCTATTAAGATTTTTCGATCTGACCTTTTGCTTTGCGTTTAAACATCCGCAGCATTCGATCAGTTATCACAAACCCACCGACTACGTTCGTTGTCGAGCAAACGACCGCAATGAAGCCCAGAATGGTCGCTATCTTGCTGTGACCGGATCCAGCGATAACAATGGAACCCACCAACGAGATCCCGGAAATCGCATTCGTCGCCGACATCAGAGGGGTATGAAGAAGTGGCGGCACCCTGGAGATTACCTGATAACCGAGAAATGCCGCCAATACAAAAACGTAAAGGGCAACTATGATGCTCTGTCCTGACATAAGCCTCCGATAGACACTAGGTATTCATAGGGGTACGCACCGGTTATTGATAATAACTATCTCGTTATCCCTAATGTGCTGAACTCAACATAGACGCAACGCGCTCATTCATTACGCGTCCGTCATGTGTTACGCAGGATGGGCCAACTACGTCGTCCTGCAAGTCAATATGTAGCTGACCGTCCTTAATCAACAGCAATAGAAAGGCGGTCACGTTTCGTGAGTACAGTTGACTGGCATGAACCGGGACAGTCGCGGGCAGATTTGTGGGTGCTATGATCCTGACGCCATTTTCTTCCATCGTTTGATCAGGCTGGCTCAATGCACAATTACCTCCGGTTGCTCCTGCCAGATCAATTATCACCGAGCCTCGCTTCATACCCTGCACAGCTTCCGCCGTAATCAGCAATGGCGCCCGGCGTCCAGGAACTTGAGCCGTTGTGATCACCACATCGGCGGTGCGAGCGTGCTCGGCGATTAGATCGCGTCCACGTTTAAGCGCTTCTTCGGATAATTCCACCGCGTAGCCACCTGCGTCTTCTGTTTTGATCCCACCCAGATCGACTTCCAAAAACGTGGCACCTAAGGAACGCACCTGTTCTCCAGCAGCTGCACGCACGTCGTAGCATTTGACCACCGCGCCCAAACGTCTTGCGGTTGCAATAGCCTGAAGACCTGCCACGCCGGCGCCGAGTATGAGCACCTTCGCTGGAGGAACAGTCCCGGCAGCAGTCATCAGCAGCGGAAACATTCTTGGGATTTGTTCAGCTGCAATAACAACCGCTTTGTATCCCGCGACAGTCGCCATCGATGAAAGCGCGTCCATAGCCTGAGCTCTGGTTATTCGCGGTATCAGTTCGACTGAGAAAGTTGTGATCTGTTGACGCAAGGCGGGTTCGAGCGCTTTCGGTTCGTCGAGAGGCTTCAAAAATCCAAACACCACAGCGCCGCTATTCAAGCGCGCGAAATCCTCAGCCGGCGGACGGTTAATTGTGACGAGGACATCGGCTATTGAAAGCAATTGAGAACGATTTGACGAAATCTGTGCTCCAGCTTCCTGATAGGCTGAATCTGTGACCGAGGCGCGCAGACCTGCACCGCTTTCAATTTGAATATTTGCCTTGAGCCCGACGAGTTTGCGGACTGATTCGGGCGTCAGTGCCACGCGCGCCTCTCCCGGTTGTGTTTCACGCAACACAACTACGTTCATTTGATTCTCCGATTAGGGTGCCAGGAAAGGTAAGCGGAATGGCTAATTCGTCTTTGTGGGTTCGTTGCAGAACTTCGTTGCTACAGACAACGCAATCAGGCATAGATGGGCAGTACTCGTAAAGGATGCTGGACGATTTGGCAGTATAGCACGACAAGAGGGACGCGGGGACGCGGGGACGCGGGGACGTGGGGTCGGGGTGAGACCCGGAAAAAAGAATTTACATTGGTCATTGGTCTTTTGAGATTTTTAATTTAAAAACATCGGAAATGGCAAATGTCAAACATCA
>JBKPCC010000150.1:0-32469 GCA_046727215.1 Acidobacteriota bacterium | reverse complement strand
GTAAATCCGGAACAGTGGATCACCTGCCGCAACAAAGTCACCCACCTGTGGTACGAATTCGATGAGACAGTTTGCTTGCTCACCTAGCGATACGAGACCGTTGACGTCGAATGCCAGAACTGCTCCGTCCTCTTCACTCTGGATTACGTGTGTGAGTACCTCGTCGGGTGGCAAATTTTGCCCTGGTGGATGCGAATTCTGTGCGTCATAACGTAACGGGTACACATTGAGGATTACCGAGCGTCCCTCAAGTGCAACAGAACGCAACGCCGCACTCGGCCGAAGGGTTTTACCCAGACCGTCAATGAAGAAGAGGAACATCGCAAGATTAATTAAGAATCCATAGGCCGCAAGATAGCAGGTGAGCAGCGGCACGGTTTGTTCGATGCGAACGAGCACCCCCACTGAAAACGTAAAAGTAAAAACAAACACCGCCAATGAGAGCTTCAGGATGCTATTTCGGTAGATCAGCGTGATGATGCGCGGGGTCAATTGCGCGCTCGCGAGTTGTACGGCTAGCAAAACTGCTGAGGAACCTACAACGACGAGGCTGAACATTGAGGCCGCGACAGTACCCATTATTATCCGGGCGGTCGCAGGGCTGACATTCATTTCCCAGCCCATTGCGCGCTCCACGCGGCTCAAGACCGCGACGGTGAGTAGAGCCGCGGCAATGCTCAAGACGGAAAAGATCCAGATTGAGTTACGAAGATAAAGTTTGAGCCGATATCGGGTGACCCAACTCATGAGAACAGCCTCACGATTTTAAGAGTCGTCAGAAGCGGAAGAGGCCTCCGAAGAATGGTCCATGGGTCCTTACGGTTACAAAGTTGTCATTGTCTTCCAGTCTGTACCGCTGGGCTCGGTATCCCCCACTCACACCGAGATAATGTGTCAAAAAGAATTTCACACCGCCGTCTACATGGAACAAATGCTCGCCGCTGAACCTGATTGCACCGAGGTTATTAAAAATGTTCACACGCGGCGTAGGATTATAATCGAGATCGTAGCCGACTGTGGCCGCAAACTTGGAAATGGTACCAGTCTCGGTTCGCACACCGTTGTTCGTCGCGCCAGTCAGGGTCAGTCGAGTACTGATGACACCCATATCTACCATTGGACCCATTCGGAATTTCTCGTTCCCCCAGCGATAAGAATACATTCCGCGAAAAACGCGGAGCCGCAAGTCGCCCGAAGCACTCAGGTTCGCCACATACGTCTGCCCGCGAAACGTAAAGCTTCGGGACAACGTAGTATCGCGGCTCCAGCTGGTCTGGTTGAAATCACCGACCAGTTTGTGCTTGAGGGTGGAACTTCTGTACGTATAAAGCAGTTGAAACCCAAGTTGATTCTTGAAATCGAAATCGCGTGAGAACGAAATGACAGAACCCGGAGTACCGCTTGAAGTAAAACTCGCCTCGCCAGACGGGATTGATGCAATGCCGCGGCCTTCAATTTCGTGATGGAGCTCAGTCGAAGCTTGCGCATGAACTATGGTTATCGGGAAAAAAAGAAATAGGGGCAGCAGAAGAAATCGGATAATTGGTTTCATGGCTAAGTTTTTGAAGGTCCTGGAAATTGTTTGAACATCTTTTGCACGGCCTTCCGGATCGGCTTTTCGACGCTCTTCGCATCTTTCACACTGTTGCCGGTTGGCCCATGTTCCAAAGTATGAGTTGCTGTACCGCGCCAGACTCCGTTCTTCGTTTTTGCGTCGGATAGATCTACGACGAGAGTCCCTTTCGACACCGGCCAGCTTTGAGGACCGGTGGCGATTCCGGTCGAAATCGAATGCATAGAGGACGTCCAAGTCGGGTTCGTGATGTACAACTCGCTGTCGGTCGAGGCAAAGGTGACAAGGATGAGGTCCGGGTCCGTGTCGACCTTCCTAAGTCCTTTGGAGGTCATTTCACTATCAACAGCGCTTATGATGATTTGATTAATTACTGGATTTGAGACAGCTGAGCCTTGCGCCCATGCGTAGGTTCTGTATTTGGTCAGATCTACGGCAGGGTCGGACCCGACCTTCACCTTTTGGGCATTCACTGAGAGGGAAGTAATAAACAAGAGAAGAGTTGTCACCATCAAGCTCTTCGTATCCTTAGTCATGAACAGCATTACATTTCCTCCCGGTATAACCCGAAATTAGGGTGTCGCAAAAATTGTAGCGGTGTTTAAAGATCGGGTAACTGTCACTTTTGACAGTAGCTTCGGCGTCATCTGGACGCAATGATTCTCTAAATTACGCCGTTCCACAGAAGACATTTGTTCTACAAGAACCCCTTGATGAGAGATGGTGAACACTATGAGTAAAAACTTGCTCAGAGGAATGAGATTACTGGCGATCTCAATGGCAGTATTTCTTTTTGCGCCAACGGTCATTTTGGTGGCGCAGAAAAGTACAGCGCGTAAGAAGATTCCCTATTACTCGATTCCTGCCGGATCCACGATCCACGTCCGAATCAATCAGGACCTTGGTTCGGAACACGCTTACATTGGTGAGGTCTTTACGACAACGCTGGTCGATCCGGTTTATTCGAAGAATGGTGTGTTGCTGGCGCCGCAAGGAAGTACTGTTACCGGTAAGGTAACTCACGTCCAACGAGCACAAAAGAAAGGTACGCCGGCAACGCTCGATGTGCAGTTTGTTTCGATCAAACTTCCTAACGGACGGTCACATGCACTCAATGGTTCATTGACGGAATTGTCCGGTTCTGGAGGCTCGAGTGATTCGGAAGGAACTGTGACTGCAAATAAAACCAGTCATCGCAAAGCGAAGTTTATTGGTGGCGGCGCTGCCGGAGGCGCAGTTATTGGTGCGATCGCAGGCGGTGGCAAAGGGCTGGCCATTGGAGCTGGAGTCGGTGCGCTGGCAGGCGGCATAACAGGTCGCATCAAGAAGGGATCGGAAGTAAAGGTAAAGTCCGGCACCGAATTTGGCGTGATCATGAACACGCCGATCTCGCTACCGGAATATAAACCCCGATAGAAGCACGGTCATCGGAACGCGGGGTGGCCGGGTCTATTTGGCTTGGAATTTCGCGTCGATGTTTCTTTTGGTGGTCCTGCTCTCGCCCTGGAGCACGAGCCGGTCGATCGACGCATCATCGCGTAAATAGAGCTTTCCGTTTGCGTTGACGCCACCGCCAGTTGCGGATCCGGTTATCACCAAATTGATCACTTTCGCGGCATCCTGGCTGCGCGACCAGGTTCCACTCACGAAGACAGTAATGTCAGAGACAAGCGTAATCTCTGCTTTGCCATCTTCCATCAGTTTTACAATCACCGAATAGATCTTAAATTGTTCGTCACCGATTCTAAGAGTGCCATCGCCATTGGCGTGGGCCAACTTAGATTTGGGCTCTTGTGTTGCGGCAACCGGTAGATAGACGAACAGCAGAAGAGCGGCGAGCCAAATGACCGAACGTTTGAGACCGACCTGCATAGGACCTCCATTGAATCTTTACGTTGCATAGACATTCCCGAGCAAAAACCATCTAGACAGGACTTAACGTATTCAGCCATCCACAGCAAACTGTCACTTTTTACAGGTTGCTAGTAAGGGTTGCAGTGCCACGATGCATACAACTGTCATTTTTGACAGTGTTCATTATCACTACGTATCGCTAAGCTGTCGACCGATAAAGACGTGAAGTGAAGACTCTCAGAGAGAGTCAGGTGGGCTAGATAAGGATGGGCGTGTGCAGGTGCTTCTCGGCGAAGTCGCATTCTCGCACATGTCCAGATGGGCCGGGCATCACAAGGGGAAGCCCGGCCCATCGCATTGTTTCGCACGATTCAAATCGAGCAAAAGACTTGCCCTCATCGCGAAGAAACAGTTTGCCGCCGCCTTCAAGGCCACCTTTTGTAGCGCCGCCGGTGATTTGCACACCCAGACCATTCTGTGGACTGCCCATCCCTGGTTCCACTCAGGAAAATCGCGATGTCGGAAACCAGAGTGATTTCTGCGTTGCCGCCTTCCATTAACTTTGCTATGACCCAGTGAACCTTAAATGATTCCCGGCTTCCTACCGTTCGGATATCCGCGCCAATCGCATTTGAAGAATGACGCTTACGATGGCAAAGATGAAGGCTGTCGACAGACCACACAGCAACACCCCTGAGATTCCTTCAATAGCCCCTAACAGGCGCCATTTTTGCGGAAGTACGACATCCCCGTAACCGATCGTGGTGTAACTGGTCAGAGAAAAGTACAGCGAAGTCTCGTAATCGGTGAACAGATTGCGACGGTAATAGAAGATGCCCCAGATAGCGGCCTCTCCCACATGTAGCAGAATTATGACCGCAAATACGATGATCAGACCAAGAATGGACTTACGCATCCCAGCGTGTCCTTCAAGAGTTACTCGCCACCTCAGGAGCCACCGTGCGAAAAAGACCATGCAGAAGACATGGATACAGGCACAAACTGCTGCAACCGCGAACGCGATAATTAACTCATTTATCATTACCCATCCGCCTTACTCACGCCTGCCTGGCCGGAAATCATAACCCCACTGACCAGTGCAGCTAACCACGGCCCTTTCCGCCCGGAGTACTGTCAAATTTGCCAGTATCAACCCGCCCGACAGGAAAATAGACTCTCTCTGAACGATCAGCTGGGAATCTCTTTAACCACTGCGAAAACAAGTTCGGAGGTAACGATGAACATCTCGCATAAACGCATCGCCGGCGTAACGGTGGGATTGTCGATTATTGCGACTGCACTGGTCCTGAGTGCAGGTTGCGGTAGTAAGACTGAGGGCAAACTCCACACAGCTTCGGCTCCGCCTCCTGCTGTGATCATCGCCGAAGTCCATCAAAAGACGGTCCCAATCTATAGTGAGTTTGTAGGCCAGACGAAAGCAGAAGAGACTGTGGAACTGCGCGCACGCGTCGAAGGAATTCTGCAGAAGGTTTATTTCCGACAGGGTGCCGTTGTAAAGAAGGGCCAACTTCTATTTACGATCGACAAGCGTCCTTTCGACGCGGCTTTGCAATCAGCCAAAGCGCTTGCCGCCAAGGCAGTATCAGATCTGGCCCAGGCTCAACAGCGAACAGACGTCCTTCAGGCGCAAGCTCAGGTAGCAGACGCTCAGGCAACGCTGGTGAGAGCCAATCAGGACGTGTCGCGTCTTGAACCGCTGGCAAAGGAAAAAGCTGTAACTGAACAGGACCTCGACGCAGCGATTGCGGTTCAGAAATCTGCAAGAGCAACACTCGATGCCCGTCAAGCCAACTTAACGAACCTTGAAGCCGCCGTGAAATACACGATTGAGCGTGCGCAGGCTGAGCTGTCTGCCAGCAAGGCGAAAGTTACGCAAGCTCAACTCGATTTGAGTTACTGCGACATCTTCTCACCAATCAATGGAGTTATCGGCTTTCTTCAGGTCGATGAAGGAAATCTGGTTGGCCGAAATGAAGCTACACTTTTAGCAACAGTTTCAGCGTCTGACCCGCTGCTGGTTGATTTCAGTGTAAGTGAGATTGACTACCTAAAATGGACCGACCAGCAAACCGTTGGAAAACGAACAGACAGCCTAAAGTTCGACTTGCTTCTCTCGGACGAAAGCGTACACCCGTATCAGGGAACCTTCAGAGTATTGGACCGCACGGTGGATCCACAAACCGGAACGTTGAAGGCAGAGGCTGCCTTCCCAAATCCTGGGAGTTACCTGAAACCTGGACAATTTGCACGCGTCCGCGTTGCGGTCGCCGAAAGGGAGAACGCGATCTTAATTCCTCAGCGAGCAGTGCAGGAACTTCAAGGCGCCAAAACTGTCATGGTTGTTGATAACCAAAACAAAGTCGCAGTGAGAACGGTAAAGCTTGGCGATAAGGCGGACAAAGATGTTGTTGTCCTTGACGGACTCACTACGGGAGAGCGAGTGATCGTAGAGGGAATGCAAAAAGTGCGACCCGGCAGTGAGGTTAATCCTTCAACAGCCGAACAATCAACAACGAAAACTCAGGGCGGTTGAGTACCCATGTCCAATTTCTTCATTCAGCGACCGATTGTCGCGATCGTGATTTCCATCCTGACTCTGCTACTTGGCGTCGTGGTCATCCGTGGTCTATCAATCGAGCAATACCCATTCCTCGCGCCACCGAATATTCGGGTGACTGCGACGTACCCAGGCGCGTCCGCTGAAGCGGTCGAACAGTCCGTGGCAACTCCGATCGAGCAAGAGGTCAACGGTGTCGACCGGATGATCTACATGAAGTCATCGAACACTAGCGATGGTCGCATGCTGCTCGATGTTAATTTCGAAGTTGGTACTGACCAGGACACTGCCAACGTCCTCACCCAGAATCGAGTTTCAACAGCGGCCGCCCGGCTTCCGGCAGAAGTTAATCAGCAAGGCGTCACCGTAAAGAAACAGAGTCCGAGCATCCTAATGCTAATCTCGCTTTTCTCGCCCAAGGATGCTTACGACGCAAACTTCCTAATCAATTACTGTGGCATTAACTTGCGCGACCAGATACTTCGCATTCCCGGCATAGCTCAGGTTGATCTGTTCGGCGGCACAGACTATGGAATGCGTATTTGGATCAAGCCAGACCGGCTTGCCAAACTGGGACTGACTCCGTCGGACGTTATAACGGCAATCAAGGAACAGAACCTTCAAGCACCAGCCGGAAAAATTGGCGGTGCACCAACTCCTACTGACCAGGAATTCACTCAAACGCTCAGTGCCCCCGGCCGGCTCATCACAACAGAAGAGTTCGAAAACGTTATTGTTCGCCAAACCAGCACGGGCGCGGTTGTCCGGATCAAGGACATTGGCAGCGCCGAACTGGGCTCACAAGATTACAACTCTTTCGGAAGGCTCAATGGTAAGCCAGGTGGAGCAATGGCCGTATACCTGTTACCGGGCGCCAACCAACTCAAGGCCGCCGACACGATCTACGAAACCATGGAGCACGCGAAGAGCCTGTTTCCACCTGACATGGATTACAAAATCGTCTACGACACAACGCCGGCGGTTGAAGCTTCGATTCATGAAATTCTCAAGACCTTCATCGAAGCTTTAATACTGGTCACCCTCGTAGTTTTTATTTTCTTGCAGAATATCAGGGCGACGATTATTCCGCTGCTCACTATTCCGATATCGCTCGTAGGCACTTTTATCTTCTTCCCAGTACTCGGGTTTTCTATCAACACGCTTTCGATGTTCGGACTGGTCCTGGCGATCGGTATTGTGGTTGACGACGCAATTGTGGTGGTTGAGGCGGTGATACATCACCTTGAGCATGGTCTGCCTCCAAAAGAGGCAACCTTTAAAGCGATGAGTGAGGTATCTGGCCCAGTTATTGGCATTGCCTTAATTCTATCGGCTGTGTTTGTTCCCGTTGCCCTGCTTGGTGGTCTGGTTGGCAGCATGTACAAGCAGTTCGCTCTAACGATTGCGATCTCGGTACTACTCTCCGCTTTCAATGCGTTGTCTCTCACTCCCGCTCTATGCGCGATGTTGTTGAAGGAACCAAAACCGATGCGGGGACCAGTCGGGGTCTTCTTCCGCGGATTTAATAAAGTATTCGATGTAACGACGAACGGTTACGTCCACGTGTCTCGCCTACTTGTTCGACGCGGAATTATTACGATTGGCATTGTTGGCGTAGTAATTCTTGGGTCAATTGTGTTCGCCAAGGCAATTCCTTCGGGATTCATTCCAGATGAAGACCAGGGCATCTTTGGCGTCAACGTGCAGTTACCTCCTGGAGCTTCGCTTGCGCGCACCAGTGAAGTACTCAAAAAGGTTGAGCAAGTCCTGGCTAAGACTGAGGGTGTTGAGTCGTATCAAACAGTCGGTGGATACGGTGTCGTTACGAACACATACCAGCCAAACTATGGATCGATCTTCGCGCGGTTGAAACCGTGGGAGGAACGTCATGGCGAGGCATTACACGTTAAGGGGGTTATGGCATCACTGCAGAAGCAGTTTGCAAACATCCCCGAGGGCGTGATCTTTCCTTTCAACATTCCGACGCTGAGCGGTTTCGGTGCCGCCTCCGGTTTCAACTTTCTGATCCAGGATCGCAGCGGCACGATGACTGTCGATCAACTGGGCGAGCAGGCACGGAAATTTATCGCCGCCGGACGCCAACGGCCGGAACTCGGAACGCTGTTTACTTCTTTTGATCCTAACTATCCGCAAGTGAAAGTGGAATTGGATCGCGAAAAAGCACGAACGTTGGGCGTTCCTGTCAATGAAGTATTTCAGACATTGTCAGCGGCGATGGGTGGCGCATTCGTCAATGATTTCAATCGCTTTGGTCGCTTGTATCGAGTCTATGTGCAGGCAGAGTCGAAGGATAGATTGAAAGCAGAAGACATCGGCAGAATATATGTTCGCTCAAGAACCACTAACGCGATGGTCCCGCTTTCTACTCTGGTCAGTATCAACGATATCGCGGGAACTGAACTTACCATGCGGTTCAATCTATTGAGGTCTGTTGAAATGCAAGGTGCGCCGGGGCGCGGCTACACGTCGGGCCAGGCACTCGCAGCGCTTGAGGAAACTTTCGCGCAAACTATGCCGAAGGAGATGAGTTTCGCCTACTCATCACTATCTTACCAGGAGAAGATTGCGCCGCCACCTGGCCCGACGTTCATTCTGGCAATCCTCTGCGTTTTCCTGTTACTCGCCGCAATGTACGAGAGTTGGAAATTGCCATGGGCTGTTCTGCTGGGATCGCCACTCGTGGCATTGGGTGCCTTGGCTGGCGTTTGGCTGTTTGGTTACGACAACAACGTTTACGTGCAAGTAGGACTCGTGATGCTTATCGGGCTCGCTGCTAAGAACGCCATCCTGATCGTTGAGTTCGCTAATGGGAAAAGGAAAGAAGGTTTATCACTTGAGGACGCCGCGCTCACTTCGGCTCGATTGCGTTTTCGTCCGATTCTGATGACGGCGTTTGCTTTTATTCTCGGAGTTGTTCCCTTGATGAAAGCGAGCGGGGCTGGGGCGGGAGCTCAGAACGTCATGGGAACGAGTGTTTTCTTCGGCATGTTAGTGGCCACGGCTCTTGGTGTATTCATTATTCCCGGCAACTTTACGTTCATCGAAGCCCTTCGATTCCGTCGCAGAGCAAAGGTCGAGGCCACCACGCCACTTCCACCCGTACCGGTTACACCAGGGGATTAATCGTGACAATAATCAAACGACTAACAGTTGTGTTGTTGATTGCGTGTATGTCTCATACGTACGCAGTTGGCCAAACAAACCAGAAACCGCAAATACCAACTCCGAAAACTTTTCGCGGCGATCTTGCAAACCAGCCTGATGCGCAAACGATCGCGAATCTGAAATGGTTCGAAATCTTTAAGGACGAAAAGCTCCAGGAGTTAATTCGCGATGCTCTGGCTAACAACTACGATCTTCGTGAGGCTGTGGCTCGTGTTGATGCAGCTCGGGCCAACTACGGTATCACCCGCGCAGATCAGTTTCCCACAATCGCCGCCAGTGCTGACGTTACTAATCAACGAAACTCGCGAAGTGGTGCTTTTGATATACCACCGTCCATAAAACGTGATCGATCATTTGGAAGTGTTCTCCTGAACCTGCTCGAGTATGAGATTGATATCTGGGGACGACTGAGAAAAGCAACAGCGGCCGCAAAAGCAGATCTTCTGGCTACTGAAGATACGCGCAGAGCCGTGATAACGACGTTGGTGAGCGACGTAGCGAGCGCGTATTTCAATTTGCGAGAACTCGACTTCGAACTCGACATTGCACGGAGAACGCTTGTTACACGTCAGGAATCATTGCGAATCATTGATCTGAGACAAACACGCGGTGTAGCAACTATGCTGGAAGTTCGCCAGGCAGAGCAGCTGGTTTACGAAGCTACTGAAGTGATACCCGCGCTTGAACAGTCCATACAGCAAACGGAAAACCTGCTGAGCTTTCTTACGGGCAGAAACCCAGGTCCCATTCCGCGAGGACTTAGCTTAACTGACCACCAGCTGCCCCCAACAATTCCTCCGGGTCTGCCTTCTGATCTGCTCGAACGACGTCCAGACATCGTCGCTGCTGAGAACAGTCTGGTTGCGGCAAACGCGCGCATCGGCGTTGCAAAAGCTGCGTACTTTCCGCGAATATCACTTACCGGGTTTCTCGGATTCGAAAGTGGACAACTCACTAGCCTCTTTAGCGGCAATCGAAGCGTATGGGGTCTTGCCGGACAGCTAACGCAGCCGATTTTCACGGGTGGAAGGTTGAAATCGAATGTGCGTTTTGCAAAAGCGGAACGCGACTTTCTCGTTGTGGGTTACGAGAAGACTGTTCAGGGCGCGTTTCGTGAAGTTTCCGATTCCTTAATTGCTTATCACAAGATCCGAGAGGTTCGAGGTCAACGTACATTGCTCGTCGATACGCTGCGCGATCGCTCGCGTCTTGCGTACCTTCGTTACACAGGTGGTGTTTCTACTTTGCTGGATGCGCTCGACGCGGACCGGGATCTGTTTACCTCCGAACGCAGTCTGGCTTCGGCTCGCCGTGATGAGCTACTCTCTGTGGTGCAAATTTACAAGGCCCTCGGGGGCGGTTGGCAATAACTCAGGACTGACAACTATGGGTATAAATGGCGTAATAAAAAGCAGAACCTATAGCCACTCCGTTCCGCGTGACGGATGCGACGGAAATTTCGACTCAAGAATGTTGATCCGGGGGATACTCTTGATCTGAGGGTAATGGTGGTGGCGCTGCGGCTAATTTGACTTAGCCATTTGAATTCTCGGCCTTTCAATTCCCAATTTTTTCATGCGTGATCGCAGCGTGCTCGCATGAATATTCAGCAATTCTGCAGCTCCGCCCGGTCCTTCAACCCGCCAGTGAACTTTCTTTAGAGTTCGAAGAATCAGCTTGTATTCATTCTTCTCGAGCGTTTCGCTTCCGTTGTCCACCTCTAACTGAAACTCAGGTTCTCTCTCTAAGGATTGCGACTTTGTTTCCGACGCTAGCGAATCGAGGCTGTCAATGAGTTGCAGACTTGTGCCCTGGCTGATGATTACCGCTCGCTCAAGAACGTTCCTCAGCTCCCTAACATTCCCGGGCCAGGAATAGTTTTGTAGGATGGCCATTGCGTTTTGCGGCACCGTTTCAATCTTCTTTCCAAGCTTGAAGCTGATCTGATTTACCAGATGCGTCACCAGCATGGGGATGTCTTCCCGACGATCGCGAAGTGGAGGCATCGTGATAGGGAAAGTGCTGAGCCGGTAATACAGGTCTGATCGAAAAGTGCCTTGGGCGACAGCGTCCGCTAGATTGCGATTGGTAGCAGCAATGACGCGCACATCCACTTTTACTGTGCGACTGCTGCCCACCAGTTCAAACTCGCCATCCTCTAAGACACGCAGCAGTTTCGCTTGCACATCAAGCGGCAGTTCGCCTACTTCATCAAGGAAGATCGAACCACCATTCGCAACGACAAAACGTCCTGCTCGCTGAGTGTCCGCGCCGGTAAACGCGCCTTTCTCATGTCCGAACAATTCGGTTTCGATGAGTTGGGCAGGCAGTGTCGCGCAATTCACTTTTACCAGTGGTTGCTTTCTGCGCGGGCTTAGATTGTGAATTGCGTGAGCCAAAAGCTCTTTTCCCGTACCTGTTTCTCCCAATATCAATACAGTCGTATCCAGGGGCGACACTTGTTGGGCAGAGCTCAATACGCGGCGAAGTGCTTGACTGTCCCCGACGATCTGTCCGAAATTCGCGGCCACGCGAATCTCTTCTTGTAGGTAAATGTTATGTTCGTGCAGACGATCCTTTAGCTGTTGAACTTCCGCCAGCGCCGTCTTCAACGACTCCTCAGCGAGCTTGCGTTCGGTAATGTCGATGTTGACGCCGATCACTCGCTGAGCCTGCCCGTCCGCCGATCGAATTACGCGCCCAATCGACGCAAGCCATAGGATCTCACCACCGCTCCTAACGATGCGAAATTCGTCATGGTAGTGCTCACCCTCAGCGATAATCTTATGGGCATTACTCAGGGCACCCTCGCGATCGTCCGGGTGGATGAATTCGGTAAATCTTTCGAGCGTCGCTGGCCCATCGTCCGGCTTTAGCCCGAGCAGACGCCAGATCATTTCTGACCAAACTGCTGCGCCTGTTTGCACATCCCACTCCCATGTACCTACCCGCGCTGCCTGCTGGGCCAAACGTAATCGTTCTTCACTCTCGAGTAGCGCCATCTCTGCTTCCTTGCGCTCACCAATGTCTAACGCAGAACCAACGTAACCGATAAACCCCCCGTCCGGCGTGAAGCGAGGCACGCCCGTATCCAACACCCAGCGATATTCACCGTCATATCGTCTGATCCGGTACTCCATGCGAAAACTCCGGCGTGCGTTGAAGGCTCTGTTGTAAGTGTTCCAGCAGTGCAGATAGTCGTTTGGGTGCACACCTTCCATCCAACCGTTTCCTAATTCCTGTTCCATCGTTCTGCCGGTGAATTCCAACCAGAAGCGGTTAACATAAGTACAAAGCTTGTCGGCGCCGGCCATCCAAATCAGCACCGGTGCCGTATCGGCCATGGTGCGAAAGCGCTGCTCACTCTCTTGCAATGCCGCTTCGCGCCGCGCCAATTCGGCACGAGAATGCGCATCCTCGAGTTCCCATGGCAATCGGTAGAGATAACCGGGGCGCTTAACAATGTAGCTTGTGGCACCGCGTTCCAAGCACCGGCTCGCTAACTCTTCATTACTCTGACTGCAAATCAGTACTACAGGTATGTCTAGCGCTTGACTCAAGCGCAAGTCTCGAAGGATCTCCAGCGCGTTCAGCTCAGGAAGTTCGAAATCAAGCAGTAGGACGTCATAAGAACTAATGGCATTCAACTCTCGCAGTATGTAAATCGCCTCAGCCGGAGATGAAACCACGTTAAGAAAAATGTGATCGGCATGCAATGCGAGGTGGCGTCGTATGTTTTCGATTTCAAGCTGTTGGTTCGCGGCGTAAAGCACCCGCACCGGCCGTGCGCGTCGTGCGGATTCCGCCTGATAATGATTCAGAGCGCTTTCCAAAATCGCAGGTAGGCGATCGAGGTAGTCCTGACGTTTTACGACATAATCGTCGGCGCGGGCTTTGAGAGCGGCAACTGCGGTTTCTTCGTCGCCCATACCAGTGACAACGACAACCGCTACGGGTATCGCGTTTTCGCGGATGTGCGTCAAAAGAGATAGACCATCGCCATCGCTCAGGTGCATATCAGTTAGCACAAGATCGAGCGGTGCTGAATCAAGCTGGGACAGGCGTGCAAGCGCGCGTTCGATGGTTTCCGCAAGCTCTATCTCGATCGCAGGTGCAGTCTTCCGAAGCATTCGTGTTGTAACGTCTGCGTCGCGTGGATCGTCTTCAACGTAGAGAACTTTCATCTTTTATCTCAGCGTTTTGTTCAGTGCGCACCAGTAAACTTCTACTTGCGAAGCCACGTCGATGAATTTTTCGAATTCCACGGGTTTCACGATGTATGAATTGCAACCCAAACCATATGCACCTCTAATGTCCTGATCCTCGGCCGACGTGGTGAGCACAACGACGGGGATGCTGGAATACTTGGGATGATTCTTGAGCCGGCTCAGGACTTCGAGCCCGCTAACTTTCGGTAGCTTCAAATCGAGGAGAATAAAAACCGGAGTTGGTTCACCGGCATCCCATCGTTCGATGTAGCTAAGGGCTTCTTCACCGTCTCGCGCTTCCTGAATCGGGTTAAGCACATGCCGGCGCGCAAAAGCGCGTTTGGTCAAATCGAGGTCAATTGCCCTGTCTTCTACTAACAGAATCGGATTAAGTGACATGTTTATCTTTTCCATTTGTCGAGTCATATTTGGGAATTTCTAAATAGAACGTTGCGCCCTTTCCTGGCTCACTTTCGCCCCATGCACGGCCGCCCATTCGCTCCATCGCCTTTCGTACAATTGCCAAACCGATCCCAGTGCCGGGGTATTCCTCAGAACGGTTCAGACGTTGAAATATCTCGAAAATGCGCTCGCGGTATTTCATGTCAAAGCCCACTCCGTTGTCGCGCACCCACAGCAAACAGCTATCGGTTGTCTCTTCTGAGCCAACTTCGATGTGCGGTTGCGCCACATCACGGGTGAATTTGATTGCGTTATCAAGGTAGTTTTTGAATGCTTGAGTCAGCCCGTTAACATCGGCGAGTACGGAGCCACCGTTCACGTTCACAAGGACATCAATTCCACGTCCCGCCGCCTCGCGTTCAATTTGTGCAACCACGGCTTTGACGAAGGGCTTCAACTCCAGGGGAGCAGTCTTAAGCTCCCGTCGTTCAAGTCGAGAGTAATCAAGCAGGTCCTCAATTAACTGGTCCATCTCGCGGGTAGAGTCATGAATTATTTTCACGAAACCTCGGCCTTCATCATTCATCTTGTCAGCTTGATCTTCGAGCAAAAGCCGGCTGTAGCCGTCAATCCCGCGTAGCGGAGCTTTCAAATCATGCGCGACTGAGTAAGCAAACGTTTCGAGTTCGCGTGATTTCGACTCGAGTGCTGCGGTTCTCGCCGCAATGCGTTGTTCAAGTTCGGCGTTAAGCTGATCGAGCGACTCCTTAGCTCGCTGTCGTCGCCCGCGTTCGAGCAAGAGGAAAGCAATGAGGGCGGTTTGCAGAAGAAAGAGGATAGTGCTGCCGATGATGCGCCATTTGTAGAGCTCCCAGAAAGTAAACTCTCTAAAACGGATGATGCTGCCCGGCGGGAGTTTGCTCTCGTTGATCTGCCAGCGCTGAAGCTGACGCCAATCGAAGATGGGAACATTTGGGGCGTTCGCTACCGGGATGTCTTGGGCACGTTCCCCGTTTAAAACGCGCAAGGTGATGGCAGCCATCTTCTCACCAACGGCTTCGGGGGTCGAAACGTAACCTCCAATGATTCCATAGCCTAAGCTCCCGAAACCCATCCCATAGATCGGAACGGGGGTTGATGGAGCAAACGAAGCGAGCGTTGTCCCGGTTTCTGAGATCTCCCCTTTGTCGCTGAGAAGTTGTTGCCAAGCGTAGAGGACAATGGAATGGCTTGGCAGATTGCTCGTTTTCGCGATCAATTCGTCCAGGGAAAGGTCTGTGAAATATGTGATCGTTAATCGGTTTTCATATTCCTTTAGCTCCTTCTTTGCGATGATTTCAAACCTCTTATCACGTTCGGGAGTGCCACTGACGACGAAGACCTGTCTAGTGTCTGGATGTAAACGCAGAGCCAGATCCAGGGTTGGTTTGTGAGTGCTTTGCGGAACTATTCCAGTCATGCCTGGCCCGCTTGACAGTTGTTCTTGTGTGAGATGCCTCACCGCCAGAAAGACTATCGGCGAACGTAGAAAAAGATCAGCCCGGTATTTGAGAAGAAAATCCAAACATGCGTCGGTGTTAGCAACAACTACGTCAACAGTCCGGTCAGCGTATTTCTTCCGCAGATATTCATGTAAGAATTCGGATTGGGCCTCTCCCGAAAACCGATTCGATTCTAGATATTCTGGGTAGTACTCAACGGGTCCTTGCTTGCTTGATTGCAAAGTGGCTTGAAACGCCTGATCGAACAAGACGTTGCCCGGATAGTCTTTGTTGTACCAATAGAGCACCACCACTCTTCTTGGCGCAGCGGCGGGCTGGGCCCGCGCCGATGAGGGCAACATGAAGATTACGAGTAAAGACGCTATGACGATACGGGTAACCACGAACTTGCTACTCTTACAAGATTAATTTAAAAGCAAACTGCACTTGTCGCGACGAACCCGATTCACCAGTTGGAAAACGCGTGTTTGTAATGCGACCGAAGGACGGTGTGCCCACAACATTTCCTGGCTGCCCAAAGTTTGCATGATTGAAAAGGTCGAAGAACTCTGCGCGCAACTCGGCACGAGCCACGTCTCCCAGACCGATGGTTTTGATAACTGAGAAATCGAGGTTGTTAAAGGTTGGTCCAACTATTACGTTTCGCCCGAGATTGCCAAAGCGCGCGACTGGTCTGAACACCGAAGTATCAAACCAGCGGTCAACGCCGCCGAGGATTGGGATAGGACCGTTCACATCAGGCCTAACCGTATTGACGACTCCATTGATGGTGCTGTCGCCGGTGACAATGTTGACCGGACTGCCACTTTGAGACTGAACGATTACGGCCAATTTCCATCCTTCCACAAACTGATTTCCTCTGCCGGGCAATTCATAGATCGCGCTCATGACGAAGCGATGCCGTGCATCGAAGTCGGACGGCCCACGATCGGCGCGCAGATCGTAGCTGTTCTGAACAACAATTCCCTGGGAGCTGAGGGAGTTGTAGTCGAGCGACTTTGACCAGGTGTAGGAAGCATTGAAATGCAATCCGCTTTTGAGCCGCTGATTTACACTTATCCACATGGCGTTATAACTCGAATTTCCGCTGCTCTCGGCCTGCGTAATATTTCCCAGCGGTGTGCCTGGCAGGATTGGGCTTGCCGGTGACAGTGCTGGATAAGGACGGACGCCGTTTACAAACTGGTTAAGGTTGCGACGCAATATGAGGTGTGTGCCTTTTGACCCGAAATACCCGATCATCACTGCCAGGTTAGGAGTAAGCTCGCGTTGAATGTTCAGATTCCACGATTGGACATAGGCGTTGTTGAATGCATGATCGATTGTCGCGGGCGCCAATCCAGCAGCCCGGGCTAAGTCCAAAGCATTGTCGAGTCGAATCGTTCCGGTGAAGGTAAGCGGAATAGCCAGTGGTGGATTTGCACTTGTACCGGTAACCAGACTGGTCATTGGTTGGTCGACGAGGAACCCGTAGGCTGCTCGTATCGAGGTATTACCGCCTTTAAAGGGATCCCACGCGACACCGACGCGCGGTTGAAAGTTCCTGGCGTTTTGGTGGTAGACCTGATCGATGTCTGTTCCCACTTTAAGCAACGACGCACTGGCTGGATCGAAAACAATGAAACGGTCGTGCCGTTCATTCGGCGTCATATTCCATTCGTAACGCAAACCGAGTTCAAAGGTCAGGTTTGTTCTTACCTTATAGTTATCTTGTATGAAAAAGCCGAGGGCACTCTGCTTGATGCTGCTGGACTGGTTGCCGAGCGTAACGCTGAAAGAGTTCGCATTGCCCGCAAGGAAGGAAGCAACTGTCGGAAAATTAAACGAACCTGTTCCGAGTCGAAAATTGTTATTAAGGAATATTCTCAACTCTCCACCGAACTGAAGTGAATGGTCGCCGCGCAAATTACTCAGAGTGTCGGAAACAATAAACATTGTGTCACCACGCCCAGCGGGAAAGGCGGACGGTCCACCAAAGTTCAAAGCACCGCCAGCAACACTAATCTGCGGCAAGCCTACTGGTTCACTTCGGCCAGCGCTAATGCCGAAATCTGCGGGATTGAGCTGAGCGTTTGGTTTGTTGGTTCCGAACGTGCGGTTGAATCCGAAACGCGCTTCGTTGACTACGGTTGGCCCGAAGGTATGTGTCTCATTCAGCGTGAATAACTGCCGCCGAATATCGAAGTTGTGACCGAAGTTCGGCACTGTATTACCGAACCTGTTAGGTTCTCCTATGAATAGCTGTTGGAGAGCATAGTAACCGTGCAAACGATCATTTCTGGTGACGTTTACACTAACGTCCCCCGTCCATTGATCAACATTGACCGGAGCGGCCGCGGAACCAATAAAGCGCGAATTACCTGATGAATCGACAAAATTCGCGCGAGGAAGTAAATCGATCAGCTTCACGATAACTGGGTCAGTGGCCAGTGCCCGCTCAGCGTCACTGAGCACGAGACTGTTTAGGTCCACTCGCTGACGTTGACGCAGCCCCTCGTAAGAAAAGAAGAAGAATGCTTTATGTTTGACGATTGGGCCACCGATATGTCCACCAAATTGATTGCGCTTAAAGGGAGGCGGCTCGCTTGAGGTGAAGTTAAAGAAGTTGCGAGCATCCAGAGCGTCGTTTCTCAGAAACTCAAATACCTCTCCATGAAAGTCGTTTGCGCCCGAGCGCGTTGCGATATTAACAACTGCTCCAGAGTTTTGACCGTATTGGGCGCTGAATGTCGAGTTATCAATCTTAAACTCCTGGATTGTATCTATCGACGGCTGGTAACTGATTGAACTGAACACCATGTTGTTAAGCGTAATTCCGTTAATCATGTAGTTCACAGTTTCTTCGCGATTACCCGCTGTGTTAATGGCAAGCGCACCAACGCCCCGGCTTGGGACTGTCGAGAAGCCAGTTTGAGACGGCGTTACGGATCCTGGAACGAGTAGTCCCAGATCCAGAAAGTAGCGCCCATTAAGAGGTGTGTCCTGAACCATGGCGCGATCCATAACATGACCAACTGACGTAGTTCCTTTTTCGATAAGTTCGCCATAAGTTTCTACTGTTACCGCTTGGGAGACGTTGCCAACTTCAAGTATGAAGTTCTTTGTTAGTCTCCGACCAACTTCGATGCGAATGCTTTCTACAATTCGAGTCTTAAACCCTTTGGCTCTAACCTCGAGCCGATACTCTCCAACCGGTAGAGCTGCGATTTGATATCGGCCCGAGATATCCGTCACGGTTGCACGTGACACTCCAATTTCAGCGGCACTGCCCGTGATTGACGCATCAGAGATCAAAGCACCCTGTTGGTCCGTCACTTCACCTTCGATTGAGGCTGTGGACTGAGCGGCAACGAAGGTCAATAGTAGAGGGAAAACAACAACTGTTGAGGCGATATAGAAGAAAGTATTCCTTAGCGAGGATCGGTCACACATTTAATTTCCCCCGAACGTTCCTCGCTTGCTCGATACGTGGAGCACAAACACACAGTTATGAATTACATAGACTGCAATTCGCAGCGAGGAGGAACGCTGTGCCAGACAATTATCCGAACATCCGACTTCCCGCAGTCGATAACGATCGGCTTTGAAGGTTGTTATGAGCGAAGGCCGAGTTGAGGACGGAAGAAATTGTTCCGGTTCAAAACCTTACTCGCCCCGCACGACGCTCGCGCCAGCAAAAGTCGCGCTGCGAAACTGATGGTTACCGACGCTTAGTTCACTGGATCCTTGGAAATAAAGTAACGCCTGGGAACCAAGCGTGCAATCCGTAAAAATACGGATCAGGCGCATTGCAAATGCCTTTTTGTGAAAGCTCGTCTGGTCCGACCATCGAATTCAACTACATTGCTGTTCTGTTCAACACTGTCAATTTTGACAGTACCGAGCACACCGCTCGCCCACTAGTATCAAACTCAATTAGTTGTTCACTGGGTTGGTATTAACTCCAAGGTTTAAACCCTGGAGACAGAATAAGGGCCACGGCAATTTTGAGGAGATTCGATGCTCACACGACGGCGAGAATTCTTGCAGCGCGCCAGCTCTGCAGCAATCGCAGGCCAGGCAACCAGGTTCCTGCTTAAACCCGGGTTCGATGGTCTCTCCTCTTAATTGCCGTGTTGGGTTTCTAGCATACGACTGTTCCGGCAGGCACGATCGGATGAGGCAACTTAATGCGGTCGGGCTTCAGGGATTGATCAATCACTGCCGCGCGGTGCCCAGGCTGATGTCACACGCGACGTTGGCGCGGGCCCTCGTCTTTTTCGCCGCTGAATAGAAAGGAACTGCGGCGATTGAGTTCTAACGAAACTGTTCGAGACCCGACAGAGGATACCATGATGAAATCGATAAAACGGGTCAGGCGTGAAGCAAAGCATCTATTTCGTTTGTGTAATGTGAACGGATCTCTTGATGAGGATCGAGCCCGGCGCGTACTGCAACATATTCTCGCCTCGAAGCGCCGCGGCTATCTCGCGCTCGCGACACAGTTTCAACGGCTGGTGAAATTCGAGCAGTTGCGTCATAACACAGCCGAAGTCGAAAGTGACCGACCGTGGTCTCCTGACTTTGAACGAAATATAAAATGCAGTCTGGTTCGAATCTACAGCCCGCCTTAGCACACCGTTGGACCACGTTCACCTGAAGGGCGCAGAAAGCGCAAATACTCTCCCTGACCAAAATGAATAAAGATGCTCTGAAATCTAAGGCCTTTCAGCGCGCTGCACTCCAGAGCGAATCCTACCGCGTAGGAGGTTTGCTCTGTCTGCTCGGCGCTCTGATGATCTTTGTGATTGCGCGAGGCCTCTCGACGGGAAATCGTCAGCTCCTGGTGACGCAGATCATCGTACTCGCTCTTGTGATGGCTCATGAGCTGGTCATGTTACGAGCGATCAGACGAGCCCTGAATACTGACAGAGAAGTATCGGCGGAAGGATTGGTGCTGAACATTCTTGTTGAGAGTCAGATTCCTACTGTTGCACTGTTTCTTTTGATGGCAGGTCTCCAGGTCAGCACTTATCAGGTGTTGGTTGCCCCGGCTGTCCTACTCTACTTCCTCTTGATAATCCTTTCGACGCTTCGCTTAAGGCCGTTTCTAACAGTGCTTACGGGCTTGCTCTCAGCGTTGGGCTATCTGTTCGTGACGTTCTACACGGCGATGAGGTTTCAGGATGCTGAGTCGCAGGCTACAGCCTTTCCAATCCGTGTCTATTACTTTTACGCCGCGCTCATACTGACGGGCGGCATTCTCGCGGCAGTTGTCGCAGTGCGGATTCGAACACATGTCGCCGCAGCTCTCCACGAGGCAGAGTTACAAAACAAAATAGAGCAGATCAATCACGACTTTGATATTGCCAGATCAATTCAACAAGATCTCTTGCCTGCTCAGTCACCGGGTCTGGAGGAGTTTGACCTGGCTGGCTGGAATGAACCAGCGAACGAAACCGGCGGTGACTACTTTGATTGGCAAACTTTACCTGATGGTCGCATTGCTATCAGTCTTGCGGACGCGACCGGTCATGGCATTGGCCCAGCATTGGTGAGCACACTGTGTCGAGCTTATTCACGAGCGAGCCTGCTTGCCGGCGCAGAGAAGAATGGACTTCTGGATCGTCTCAACAGGTTGTTAGTTGATGATCTGTCCGCTAACCGATTCGTCACATTCGTCGCAGTCTTTCTCGACCCGGTCAGCTCACACGTGAAGGTATTCTCGGCTGGTCATGGTCCGATTCTTTGGTATCGAAAGGGCAGCGACAAGATCGAGAACCTCGAGGCTCAGGGAATTCCGTTGGGTATGATTGCCGGCGCCCAGTACAGTGGAGCGAGCGAAGTTCAGTTGGCCCCTGGGGACATGCTGGTCCTCGTTACCGATGGATTTTACGAGTGGGAGAACCGCGCGGGTGAAGAGTTTGGCGTGAGTAGACTGGAATCCGTGATCCGCGAATCCCGCGACAGTGATGCTGAGGAAGTCATCGATCGCCTGCGCACAGCAGTGGAGAATTTTTGCGGAGGTACCGAACAGAAGGACGATCTAACTGCGGTTGTGCTCAAGCGGAGAGTGTCACCCGCTGCAAGTCAACCCGCGATTACACTGAAGACCCCGTTAAGAGAGTATTCACCTGTTACGTGACTGCCGGTTTACTCTTCAGTCCATTCCGGATGGACCACTCCTCGCGGTGTCTACGGATAATCTCAATCGCCTGATCGGCATTGGCTACACACACAGGAATATCAACATCCTCTGGGTTGATGAGTGGTGTTTCGAATGAAAGCATGCCGCTGCGTATCCATTCAACCAGACCAGGCCAAAGTTTTCCTACCAGGATAAGTGGTGTTCGCTCGAGGTGACGAACCTGAAGCAACTGCCAAATCATCATGGTTTCCAATACAGTGCCAATCCCTCCCGGGGCCACGATAAAGGCGTCGGATGCAAGTACGAAATGATGCAAACGCGTAAAAAACGTCCGGTGCTCAAACGCTAGCTCAACGAAAGGATTCACTTCCTGTTCGAACGGTAGGTCAACTCGGATACCCATAGACTGGACGTCGCCGTCATTTTCCAGACCTTCGTTTGCTGCCTGCATCAATCCGGGTCCGCCACCAGTAATAATGTCACAGCCCAACGCCGCTAACGCCTTGGCGGCTCGTTTCGTTTCCTCGTACGCAATGGTTCCAGGTTTCGCTCTGGCGGAACCGAAGATTGTGACCCGATAACGATCTCGCCGGGACGGCTGCAGGCGCGTCAGGTTGTTAACGACATCCCAAAGCCCCAGGACTGAATCGACCAGTACCTTTTTTACTGCTTCCTCATTGGCCAGGCTTATTGCGTTAGTCCTTTGGATTGCTGTATCGGTTGAACTCATCGTTGGCTCCTGGATTTTTTTGTTAGGGTGTCGGATTCGTATGATTTACGTTTTCAGACCTCAATGACATCGCCAATCACAGGACGTTCCGTCTTTATCCCGAAACGCGAATGGATAATGTCGCTGAACGCTTTTCGTGCGCGGTCTTCGCCATGGGTGATGATCGTACGCGGCCGGGATGGCGCCATGACGCTAAACCAATCAAGCAGTCCATTCTGATCGGCGTGAGCACTGAAGCCACCCATCGTATGTATGGAAGCTCGTACCGGAATCTCCTCGCCAAAAATACGTATGGATTTTGCGCCATCAACCAGTTTCCGGCCCAAGGTTCCTTTCGATTGAAATCCCACAATCAAAACTGCCGTCTCGGGTATCGGTAAGTTATGCCTCAGGTGATGCATGATTCTGCCGCCTGTGCACATACCACTCCCGGCCATGATCAAAGATGGTCCCTTTATAGTATTCAACGCTCTTGAGTCGCCTGGCTTCGGACACGCACGGGCGCAATCGAGATAGCGCCGCAGATCGCCTGACGCGACCATTTCCAAAGCTTCTGAATCGAATAGTTCGTTGTTCAGCCCATAAATCCTTGTCGCCTCTATCGCCATCGGACTATCGAGGAAGATCGGGAATTGCGAAAGCGTCTTTCTCTTAAATGCTCCCGCTAACAAATAAAGGAGTAATTGTGTACGACCAACCGCAAAGACAGGCACCAAAACCTTGGCTTTATTCTGAATCGCTTTGGCAATGATCTCTCTTCCCTCGATCGCCGTATCGTGCATAGAACGATGATTTCGATCTCCGTACGTAGATTCAATGATCAGGGCATCGGCATCTTTGAATGGCGTCGGATCGTTGAGCAAAGGCGCACCGCGCGGCCCGAGGTCGCCTGAGAATACGACAACCTTCTTGTGGCCATTCTCAACAACTGTTAGCTCAACACTTGCAGAACCTATGACGTGACCGGCATCTACCAGGCGAGCCTCGATACCAGGAGCAACCGCAAAACGGTGGTCGTATTTGACTGGAGATGCCAGCGGTCTGAGCTTACGGACGTCAGCTTCCTCGAACAGCGGTTCGAGCGGTGGTAACTTCGCGCGCGCGCGTTTTTGGTTCTCCCTTTTGAGATCTTGTTTTTGCAGTCGCAGTGAGTCCTTGAGGATGAGGCTGGCGATGTCGAGAGTGGGACGCGTGCCATAGATTGGTCCTTGATAACCCTTCCGCGTTAGCAGTGGTAGGCGACCGATATGATCGAGGTGTCCGTGAGTTAGGACTACTGCATCCAGCCTGCCGGTTTCAAGTTGCGCCTTACGGCGGTTTTTTGCACTCTCCTCCTTTCTGCCCTGAAAAAATCCGCAATCGACAAGAACGCTCGCGTCTTTCGTGACCACATGGTAAGCGGATCCCGTTACGTCACCCGCTGCCCCATGGAAGTGAATTCTCATCAGCCCCTCCTAAGAATTGGTAGTCAGCGTGCTTCATCAAAACGGCCAGCGCCACTCGACCACCTCCGGTTTGTCGATTCCAAATTCGTGTGCATATTGTCGACAAGTGATTTGCATATTTCGAAACTTTTCTTTTGCATGTGCGCCAGTCGATTGGAGACTCGCAACGCGATCAATTACATCAATGGCCAACGTGTAACGATCGATTTCGTTGTCGATAGCCAGTTCCATCGGCGTGTTTATGTTGCCTCGCTCTTTGTACCCGCGAACATGTAGATTTCTGTGATTGGTCCGGTTATAGGTGAGTTTGTGAACCAGCCATGGGTAGCCATGGAAGTTGAAGATAATCGGTTTGTCGGCGGTAAACAGGCTATCAAAGTCCCGGTCACTCAAACCATGGGGATGTTCCGTGTCCTTTTGCAACTTGAACAAATCCACCACGTTGATGAATCGAATTTTTAACTCAGGGAATTCCACACGGAGTAAGGCTGTGGCAGCCAGCGCTTCCTGGGTTGGAATATCACCGGCGCAAGCAATTACGACATCGGGCTCCTGTCCTTGATCGTTGCTAGCCTGACTCCAGATGCTGATTCCTTTTGTGCAGTGCATAATCGCGGCATCCATGTCCAGATACTGCAAATGCATCTGCTTATCGCAGACGATTACGTTGATGTAGTTCTCACTACGCAGGCAGTGATCCGCGACAGAAAGTAAGCTGTTGACGTCGGGCGGAAGGTAGATACGAGTGACTTCAGCTCGTTTGTTTACTACTACGTCCAGAAAACCCGGATCCTGATGGGTGAATCCGTTGTGATCCTGCCGCCAGACGGTCGAGGTGATCAGCAAGTTCAGCGAAGCAATGTTCTGACGCCACGGCAGTTCATTACAGATCGACAGCCATTTCGCGTGCTGATTGAACATTGAATCGATGACGTGCGCAAACGCTTCGTAGGTTGAGAAAAAGCCGTGTCGACCTGTGAGCAGATATCCTTCCAGCATACCTTCCAACGTGTGCTCGCTAAGCATTTCCACCACGCGCCCATCAGTAGAAAGTTCCCCACCACCGTTATCTTCTGGAAAGTATTCTGATAACCAGAGCTTCTTGCTGACTTCGTAAATTGCGTCGAGTTTGTTCGAGGTGTTTTCATCAGGTCCAAAGACTCTGAATGAGTCCATATTCAGCTTCATCACATCGCGGA
Organism: Acidobacteriota bacterium; assembly: GCA_046727215.1. Lineage (GTDB taxonomy): Bacteria > Acidobacteriota > Blastocatellia > Pyrinomonadales > Pyrinomonadaceae > PSRF01. The sequence continues at coordinate 7,665 of JBKPCC010000150.1, read as the reverse complement.
GAAATTTTCCAAGTGGACGAGTATTCTCCGCTTCTATTTGGCCTGGCTGGTCGAATTCCGCGCCATATGCTCTGAAATCTGGGAGACGAAGATTCTTCTTAAGGAGACCGCCATTCGCGTGGGGGTTTGCGCTCATGCGGCGGTTACCTGTCGGAGTTAACTCACGCAACTCGGGGATGAGACGCGCGTCCGCGCCAAACAGAGCTTCCGGGTGATAGCTGCGCATCCACTGCTCGAGTACCTTCAAATGGCCAGAGTTCTTTTTCACATCGGCCAGCGGCACTTGATGCGAGCGCCAAAGTCCTTCCACTTTTTTGCCATCAACTTCTGATGGTGCAGTCCAACCCTTTGGTGAGCGAAGAACAATCATTGGCCAGTGAGGTCGAGTTGAGTGACCGTCCCGTCGTGCGTCGTCTTGGATCGTTCGAATGGCGCTGACAGCGTGGTCAATTGTCGCCGCCATTGCCTGATGCATTGTTGAAGGGTCGGATCCTTCAACAAAGAGTGGTGTGTACCCGTAACCTTTAAATAGATTTTCTATTTCTTCGTGGGAGGTGCGTGCTAGCAGCGTGGGGTTGTTAATCTTGTACCCGTTCAGATTGAGAAGAGGCAGAACTGCTCCGTCGCGTATCGGATTCAGAAACTTGTTGATGTGCCAAGACGTGGCGAGTGGGCCAGTTTCCGCCTCGCCATCTCCGACGACAGCTGCGACTATCAGCTCTGGATTGTCAAACGCAGCTCCACAGGCGTGGGATAAGACATAACCAAGTTCACCGCCTTCGTGAATCGAACCTGGAGTTTCGGGTGTGCAATGGCTGCCAATTCCCCCCGGAAAGGAGAATTCCTTGAAGAATCGATGCAGGCCTTCTTCGTCCTGGCTTTTATCTGGATAGATTTCTGAATAACCACCCTCCAGATAAACGGGGCCTAAAACGCCTGGCGCGCCGTGTCCTGGGCCTGCCATGTAGATCATGTCGAGGTCATGTAACCTAATAACCCGGTTCAGGTGCGTATATATAAAGGACAATGCGGGGCTCGCACCCCAATGTCCGAGCAGCCGGTTTTTTATGTGTTCGGGCTTTAGCGGGTAACGCAGCAGCGCATTTCCCTGAAGATAGATCATTCCCAGGGCAAGATAATTACAAGCGCACCAAAATGCGTGCGTTTTCTGCAGTTCTTCCTCACTCAGTGGCGCGCCGTGAATCGTTGAACGTGCGATTCCGAAGGCACTCAAGTCGCTTACAATTGACGACCTCGTTGGGATCATAAAAATCTCCTGGAGCTACTCAAGCTCAGTCGCGGCGTATACCGTTTGGCGGACACATCAATGTGACGTCGGGCACACTTGGAAAATCGGATCAAATTGCTCGTTAGGATTGTATTGGAAGGCGATTAACGAAGTACCTGTTAGAAATGACAGTTAACACTGGGATCTCGGCATCCTAAGCTCCCGCCGAATTTTCTCCCAGAACAGAGGTGTATCATGGAAGGCTTTAGTTTAAAGCAAAAACTTTCCGCTGAATTTCTTGGAACGATGTGGCTGGTGTTTGGCGGTTGCGGCAGCGCGGTACTCGCCGCCGCATTTCCGAACGTCGGCATTGGACTGCTTGGTGTGGCGTTCGCATTCGGACTTTCCGTGCTCACGATGGCGTATGCGGTGGGCTACGTTTCGGGTGCCCACTTCAATCCAGCAGTCACGATTGGACTTTTTGCGGCTCGCCGCTTTCCCGGTAAAGACATTGCTCCGTATATCGTTGCACAGGTGGCTGGAGCCATCGCCGGCGCTGGAGTTCTGTATGTAATTGCGAGCGGAAGATCGGGCTTTAGCACGAGTGAAGGCTTTGCGGCAAACGGTTACTACGCGTACTCACCGGGTGGTTATACATTAGCGGCCGCCTTGGTAACCGAGATCGTGATGACGTTCTTTTTCCTGCTTGTCATTCTGGGTGCGACGCACGGACGCGCACCAACGGGATTTGCCCCGATCGCGATTGGATTAGCACTGACTCTCATACACCTCGTGAGCATTCCAGTTACCAACACCTCTGTGAATCCTGCGCGCAGCACGGGACCTGCGTTGTTTGTGGGTGGATGGGCAATAAAGCAGCTATGGCTGTTCTGGGTTGCGCCCATTCTGGGCGCGTTTATTGCGGGAACAGCACATAGGTTCTTGGTTGCGGAGGCCGAAGAAGCACCTGAGATCGAAGGTGGCTTGGCTCCCACCGCATCACCCTAGTCACTGATCGAGCGGTATTGACGAGGTTGGTTCTCTGTAGGAGTCCATTCCCGCAAGGGGTGCCCCTTTGTGTCCCAAAACGCAACAAGCCGCGCGCACGAGAGAATCGCCAAATGGCAAAATGATCACTTAGGCCATCTGAGGAATTAGATAGAACATCAACGCGATGATGGCGTACACAGTTATTAGTTGCACGCCCTTGAACCAATTCGACTGACCGTCACCGCAAACCATCGAGCCGATCATCACTGCGACAAACAACGAACCAATCTCGGCTCTATTGAAGGCAAGCTCGAGTGGCTGTGGTGCAATGAAGTAACTTGACAGCACCAAAATGGGTGCGACAAACAACGCGATCTGAATGCAACTTCCGAGGGCGATGCCGATTGACAAGTCCATCTTGTTCTTGCGCGCCATTGCCACGGCAGAACCACTTTCCGCTGCGCCACCCACGATCGCGACAAATACGATCCCGATGAAGACCTGTGACATACCTAACGCCTTTCCAGTCTCTTCTGCGGCGCCGACGAGGATTTCGCTCATCCAAGCTGCGAGGACTGAAGCGACAAGCAAGGTCGTTACGGCGCGGGCAACGCTCCACTGTTCCTCTTGATGATGCGATGCTTCCTCGCTATCCACACTTGCAAACAAACTTGAGTGGGTCTTTAGCGAAAACAGAATGTAAAGCCCATAGGCAATGAGCAATAGAATCGCAATACCGAAATTCAACTGAGCCTCAGCTCTTATTATCGAGTTTGGCGCCAACACTCGACTAAACGCGCTCGGGACGGTCATGCTGACAGCAGCAAGAAACATCATTGTGCTGTAAGTCCGGGCCGCTATGGCATTAAAGCGTTGCTCGTGAACACGAAGACCGTTTGTCAGAAAGGCCACGCCGAGGGCAAGCAAGAGGTTCGCCAGAATGGCGCCCACAAGTGAGGCTCGCACCATCTCAAGATAACCCGCCTTCAACGCGACGAGCGCAATAATTAGTTCGGGCGCGTTGCCAAAAGTGGCATTCAACAATCCACCTATAGCATCGCCGGTGCGTGTTGAGATTTGCTCTGTTGCGGCGACGATCTGTGCAGCAATCGGGATGATCGCCACTGCTGCCATGAAGAAAAGCACAGGTGCTGAGACGTGAAGATGCTCCAGCGCGACGGTTATTGGAATGATCAACAACAACCAGTTCATTGGGCTGCGAAGAAAATTACTTAGTGGACCGCGCGTTGATGGGGATCCTGCGCCATTCAATTCGGATACTGCATGAGTGGATGTCGACATATTCGCTGCCCTTTATTTACTGAATCACGTATCCAAAAACCTCACATGTCCAGTTGTCAGTTCGTAGACTGCGCCAACGATCTTCATCTCTCCTTCAGCAAGCCGAACCTTGGCTTCCGGTGTGTCAAGAATTTGTCTAACGGTCCAATGGACATTACTTTCTACTGCGTGATCTAGTACGGCTTCACCAGAGAGCTCCGGATCGAAGGGCGGCAGGCCAGGCAGGATGTTGTTAACCAACAACTGAATGCGCGAGCGATGCTGTTCGCCAGTATCGCGAGTTTTAAGTGAAGCGCGGACTGCTCCACAATCTTGATGCCCGAGAACGACGAATAGTGACGTATGCAAGTGTGCGCCTGCATATTGCAGACTGGCGGCAACCTCGGGGGAGAACACATTTCCGGCGACACGTATTACAAACAAATCACCAGCACCGCTGTCGAAGATTAGTTCCGGAGGAACGCGCGAATCGCTGCAGCCCAGAATGGTTGCGAACGGATGCTGGTCACCTTTGCGAGACGTGACTGCTTTCAGGGCAAAGCCGGAAAAGTCATTTTCGCCCAAACGGAATCTTTCGTTCCCAGCAACAAGACGTGACAGTGCTTGATCTGCCGAGACGCTTGACTGCGTAACTGCCAAGGCACTCAATTCCTCCTCTAGTCAGCGTCATGGAATGCTATTTCATGAGTAATAGGAAGGTACCTGTCAGAAGTGACAGTCACGTTGTGCGCACCAGTATCAAACAGGCAGCTAGTGGAATCTGCCGTGTTGATGCCCCTGTAAAAATTAACAGTACCTTCTCGCCGAACATGCCCGCAGAATGGGCGCGCTTATCCCATTTAAATTGGATGGCTTAGCTCGCGATCCTTGCAAGCTCCGTTGGAAGAAAGGCTGCGGATTGAAGCTAGTCGGGAACATAAAAGTATTAGTTCTGTGTGGATCGGCCATCGGACTGATATTGTGCCTCGCATCGGCCCGTCGCCAGGTGGTCTCTGCTTCCATAGACTCCTTACCTATGACGTCGACAGTCATTCCTCACGACGATGAGTATGTTGGCAGTGACGCCTGCAAGGACTGTCACGAGGATCAGTTCAAGGCCTTCTCTTACACATCCCATGCAGCTCTCGCGAATATCAGCAGTTGGAAAAACAAAGTAACGGGTTGCGAATCATGCCATGGGCCAGGCAAAGCGCACCTTGCAGAAGGAGATCCCACAAAAATCATTTCGTTCAAGAACAAGTCACCCAAAGAGATTTCCGAGACTTGCTTGACGTGTCATGCCGGCAGAGAGGAACACAACAATTTCAGACGCGGGGAACACTGGCGGAACGATATTGGTTGTACCGATTGTCACTCAACGCACTCTTTCGCAACCAATCGGAACATTTCAAAATCGATCACTTTTGTTGCCAGAGCCAATGCTGAAAAGCCCGATTTCTCAACTATTCACCTGTTGAGGGTCGGAGAGCCGCAGCTCTGCATCAGTTGTCACAGTGAGGTGAAACCTGACTTCAACAAGCCATTTCATCATAAGGTGCTTGAAGGCATCATGAAATGCAGCGATTGCCACAATCCGCACGGTGGTTTCGAACTGAAGCAAACAAGGTTAGCGACCGGTGCCGATGCGGCGTGCATAAAATGCCATGCCGATAAGCAAGGTCCTTTCGTGTACGAACATGCACCTCTCAAAACGGAAGGCTGTGCTGTCTGTCATACACCACATGGCTCTGCTAATCCGAGGTTATTGAAGTTCAGTAGGGTGAATCAACTGTGCTTGACATGCCACAGCGTTGACCATGGAGTAGGCGCCGACGAACCGGCTGGTCCAACGCATAACCAGAATGCACAGTATGCCAATTGCACTAATTGTCACGTGAGGATTCACGGGTCGCGCACAAGTCCGGTCTTTTTCAGATGACGATTTTCGGTTTCATCTCATTAGTATTCTTGGGACCTGCCAGTGAAGTGCCGGGCCATTCGCACACGTTCGCTAGGGGGTCCAGGCATATTGTGGCAGGCCTCATTCTCGCAGTAATGCTTTTCGCGAATGCTTCGAGCGCGCAACAGCCCTCGCCATCTCCTACTCCACAAAAATCAGATGACAACGCTCCTGTTGATGCCGGGGAGAATGCTGGAAACTATTTGATCATATCGTCAATCGAAGCGGGCTATCGTGGAATTCGAGTCGTTGGTGACCAAAACAAATACGAGAGTGACCTCAACTACAGAGCCGGGCCGCGTTTGTTTGACAGTAGTTTTCTGATGCGGACCAGGGAAGGCGAAGGAGGTCTGTTCAATACGCTTCTGGTGACGACCACCGGTTGGGGTGGGGACCCACATGGGAGTTTGAGAGTTAGTGTCGAGAAGCCTGAGTGGTACCGCTTTGAGGGTACGTATCGCAAGTTCAAATACTTCAGGTTCTTGAATAGTTTCGCCAATCCGAACTGGGTGTTTTCACCATCCAATTTCAGTGTGCCGCCTAAGTCGATTACCGGCGAGCATGGCTACAACACGGAAATCAAACTCGGAGACTTTGACCTTACGATCTTACCGAAGAACAGGCTGATCAGATTTAACGTTGGTTATTCACCCGAGCGATACAGTGGCCCGGCTTTCACCAACTATCATCTTGGTGGAAATGACTTCAACTATCCTGTAAATCTGCGATCCAGAGCGAACGACTTTCGTTTTGGAGCGGATGGCACGATTGGACCATTCGATTATTCGTTCCTACAGGGATTTCGTCGTTTTCGTGACGACGGCTTCGCCAATCTCGGAAATACACCAGGCATTAATCTGGATCCTGCCAAGGGTCAGCTCACAAGTTTCACTCACAACGAACCGGCACGTGGCAGTGTTGACTTTACGCGCTTCAGCGCGCACACGCTTGTTGCAAAAAGACTGGATATCACGGGCAGAATTGTTTACAGCAAGTCTGACTCAAATTTTACGTTCGTCGAGAACTACACCGGTACAAACTGGAATCCTCGCGTGTCTGGATGGCCGCCCGGCCCGCTTCCTTCAACTCCAAACACACTCAATCTAGGTCAATACAACATCACCGGAAGTGCCAGACGTCCGAACACACTGGGAGATATAGGGGCCACGTTTCTGGCTACTGATAAGCTGCGAATTTCAAACACATTTCGGGTTGAGGACTTCAAGATTTCTGGTGATGCTGTGCTTGCTGACTTCTTTTCCATTACTCGTCCATCGGGATCCACGACAGTAACTGACACGATAGCTTTCAGCAATTTGGATGCGCACAACCTTATCAAGTACCGGAAGTACCAGGATATTGTTGAAGGCGATTACCAATTCAATGCGCATTATTCTGTTCACTTCGGATATCGTTATGGTCACCGCCGGATTGATCAGAGCTTTGAAGGATTCAATTTAGGATCCAACGGATCAGTTCCACCACCAACTCGCAGTTCTTCAAGCGACACATTCACAAACAACACTCACGTTATCTTTGGGGGGTTCAGAGCACGGCCGGCGAATAATTGGACCATCTATTTCGACGGCGAGCACGGAACAGCCGACAATGTGTTCACGCGCATCGGGAATTATGACTATACAAACATTCGAGCAAAAAGCAGTTACGCTCCGAACAAAAAGCTCTCGTTCCACCTGGCAGTCATCACTCGAGATAACGCCAACCCGTCGGAAATAGCGGGTGTGTCACTGCAAGATTTTGGCGTCAGTATCAAATCGCGCGTTTTTACCTCAGCAGTTGATTGGACCCCAAGCTCGAGATTCTCAATCAACACTGGCTACAACTATAACTGGGTAAATAGCAACGCCGTCGTCAATTACTTTTTCAACAATATCCAGCATCCCGAGGGTCACAGCCTTTATTACGTTCGAAATAACTTCTTCTTCATCGATACTACAGCGCTACTAACTCCTCGAGTTAGTCTTTACACGTCTTATCGAATCAACAAGGACACTGGCCAGGGCAGCCGCGTGGCCGATCCGATTGGAACGCCCGGTTTCCTCGTTTCCTCCTACCCGTTTAGCTATCAATCGCCGGAAGGTCGGCTCGCGATCAAGATAAATCGGCGTCTCGATTGGAACTTCGGGTATCAGTACTACAACTACAACGAGAGTACGATTGTTGGTCCAAGGCCGCAGAACTATCA
>JBKPCC010000149.1:0-12813 GCA_046727215.1 Acidobacteriota bacterium | reverse complement strand
CGCGAGAGGATAGAAGGCGAACCAGATCTGAACGGCAGTCTGATCGACAGCATGGACGTCACGTAAGAGGCTTGTCAGTGCCGCTGACCATGACTCTTCGTCACGAGCTTCTAAGAAGTTTTCGAATGAAGTTTTTTCGGTTTTGGTTGCAATGGCAGTCATAGACATTTTTAAGTCGGTGGGTTAAAAGTGATTACTCTAGCAGCATCGAATGCCACGCTCAACTCCTTGGAGTGCTGCGACTTGTCGCAGCTTTTTGATCGCAGCTTTTGGTCCCAGCTTTTGCCTCTTACGCATTAGTCACAATAACCATGGCTGCGACAAGTCGCAACACTCCAAAGAGAAGACCTCGCCGATCGTTGACAAACAGGACTTCTCGCAGTAAAAGTCGAGTTACATCCTGGGCAAATTCCCGGCCCTTGTCATTCAAAATTCAATTCGCTTAGAGCAACAAAGGGAGGTTCTGATCTATGGAGGCGAAACGATCTGAGGCTGAAAAAACTGGTCGCACGTTTGACAGCGCCTACACCTTCTCGTTCAGCATTGCTCTCGGTTTGATTCTCTTCATCGGGGGTTTAGTAATAAGTTTGACCCTGGGAGAAGGCACGAGTCTCGGACTGATATTCGGCATACCCTTACTGCTTGCTGGACTGGTGATCCCATTAATCATGCTTCGGGACTTCTTCAGTCAAAATGAGATCGTAGCGCCGTGCCCTTATTGCTCGGCGCAAATCAAGACCTCAGACTCGACTCTTAAGTTGCAATGCCCTGCTTGTAAAGGGATCGTTGTTGTGCACGATATGAAACTGCAGCCGTTGAAAGAGTAGGCGTTTACTACGCGGTCAGCCAGTGACGGGTCCAGTAATCGCTGAATGTCAACGCGAAGAGAATTGCCAGCCAGAATAAAGCCGCAATCAAAATCACCCAGGTCAATCTGTTGCTGTAGCGCAGGTGCATGAAGTAAAGCACTACGAGCGTTGCTTTGATACAGGCAATCGTCAAAGCGATAATTACGTTTAGCGGCCCGGGAAAGTCTTGGAGGCCCGCGACGACGGTCAACGCCGTCCCCAGGATCAAGGCAAGAAAAATAACGAAATAGATTCGAATAGAAACGATGTGCTCGCTCATGCTCTATTACTGGTCCGTTTTCAGTCCCACTATCATGACTTGAATGCCTGCGTTTCCCTCTCCAGGTCCTAGCCACCGTGTCCCATCAGGTGCCGTCCCAATAAATACAAAAGCGGAAATAGAAAGATCCAGATGATATCTACGAAGTGCCAGTACAGTCCGGAGATCTCAACAGGATTGTGATACTCCGGTCCATAACGCCCTCGTGTAGCAAAGAACAGAATTACTGATAACACGCCTACGCCGATGATCATGTGCACTGCGTGCATGCCGGTCATCGCAAAATAGATCCAGAAAAAGATTTCGACGTTCTCTTTTCGCGCTCCTGGCAACAAATGGACTGCATCCGGATTGAAAGGCCGGCTGGGAATTAAATGCCCCGGAATTAAGTTCGTGTCATACTTCTCTTTATATTCGACCGCCTTAATGCCGAGGAATGTCAAACCAAGCAACAACGTCAACGTGAGGCAGATCACTTGTGCCCGTTGTTTGCCAGTTTGGGCGCTATAGACTGCCAGGGCCATCGTAAAGCTGCTGAAAATTAGAACACCCGTATTAATTGCTCCCAACGGCAACGAAAGATGATTGCTCGCCGACGCGAATGCTTCGGGATACAGCCAACGATAAAGTGTGTAGGAGAAGAACATCCCACCAAAGAACATGATTTCTGTCACCAGGAATACCCACATTCCAAGGGTACTCGCTTCGCGCTGCTGCTCCATGTTCTCGAAATGGTGCTGCAACGCGGGGTGGTGCACTTCATGTTCTGCTGCAATGCTTTCAGCCACTTCCGTATGTCTCCAGCCCTTAGGTATTCTCGCCAATCGGCGCGTTGACATCTGATCGCGCGTGCCGCCCGCGATGTACAGTGCCAACTACTTCCATTTCTTCCGGCGGCGCGAACTCGTACGCTTCCCATGTAACGATCGGAGTCAACAGAAAATTCTCAGTCGGTGGCGGTGAAGCAGTACGCCATTCAAGGCCGGGAAGGTGCCACGGGTTCGGTTCCGCAATTTTGCCGTACCGCATAGACCAAATCAGATAGATCAGCGGGACGAGCAGTCCGAAACCGAGTATCGATGCCCCTGCCGTTGAAAGCACATTGAAGACCTGAAACTCAGGCGGGTAGGTAGCATAGCGTCGCGGCATGCCGAGGTAACCTGCGACGAACTGTGGCAGGAACGTCAGGTTGAATCCAACAAAAACGACAAGCGCGGAGAACCTGCCCCAACCTTCGGGATACATACGGCCGCTAATCTTGGGCCACCAGTAGTGCAATCCTCCCAGGTAAGCCAGAAGCGTTCCACCAACCATGATGTAGTGAAAATGGGCCACGACGAAATATGTATCAGTGACGTGGACATCAACCGCGATAGTGGCAAGAAAAAGACCAGTCATCCCGCCGATGGTAAACAAGCCGATGAAACCCAGCGCGTACAGCATCGGCGTGTCGTACGAAATGGAGCCCTTGTACAAAGTCGCCGTCCAGTTAAAAACCTTCACAGCAGATGGTATCGCCACCGCAAAGCTCAGCACGGAAAAAATCATGCTTGCGAAGACCGACTGGCCGGAGACGAACATGTGATGTCCCCACACCAGAAACCCAAACACCGCTATCGCAAGACTCGAGAAGGCGACGAAGCTGTAACCAAAAATATTTTTCCGAGAGAAGTTTGCGATCAGCTCGCTGACTACTCCCATTCCGGGCAGGATCATGATGTAAACAGCCGGGTGCGAGTAAAACCAAAACAAATGCTGAAACAAAACAGGGTCTCCACCAATCGCCGGGTCGAAGATTCCTATTCGCGCAAGGCGTTCAAACGCGAGCAGAAGAACTGTGATTGCTATAACCGGAGTTCCAAGGATCATGATCAACGCGGTCGCGTATGTAGACCACAAGAACAGCGGCATGCGGAACCAGGTCATTCCTGGAGCCCGCATCGTGTGAATTGTCACGATGAAATTGAGGCCAGTCAGGATTGACGAGAAGCCATTGATGAATATGCCAAGGCCCGTCAGAACTACGTACGAATTAGAAAACGTCGTGCTGTAAGGAGCGTAGAACGTCCAACCAGTGTCGACGCCGCCCGCGATCAGGGCATAGATCGTAATGATTCCTGCAATGATGTAAATATACCAACTCAATAGATTAATGCGTGGAAATGCCAGATCCTTCGCACCAATCATCATCGGCACAAGGAAATTCCCAAGCGTTGCAGGAATCGACGGAATCAAGAAGAAAAAGATCATGATGATCCCGTGCTGCGTGAACGTCTTGTTGTACGTAGTCGCTGATAGTAAATCACTCTGTGGCGTCAACAACTCGAGCCGGATTAGCATCGCGTAGATGCCGCCAATGAAGAAGAAAAAGGTGACGGAGCCGAGGTACAAAAGCGCAATGCGTTTATGGTCGCGAGTTAACAGCCACGACTTAAGTCCATATTGCGCGTTTAAATAATTGACTTTCGACGGTTGTGGAACTTCAAAACTTTCCATTGTTCTGTAACTCTCGTTCTATCTTTGAGCCGGACTCGCCCTCCTAACCGGCGACGCGACCGGAGTCGCTGTTGACGTGTTAGAAGATGTGGGCGCGGCCGAGCTCGGACTCGCTGTTGAAGGCTGCGGATTGACTATATGAATCGATTTGATGAATGCCATCAGCTGCAACAACTGGTCTTCACTAATTTGCCCCTGAAATGTCGGCATGATGGGACCATAACCGGAGACGATTTTTGCTTGCGGGTTAAGCACTGACTCCCGGAAGTACGCTTCGTCAGCTCGAATTGTCTGTCCATTATTCAAGAGAACTTGCTTACCAAACAGGCCCGCCAACTCAGGGCCGCGACCACCTTCTCCGTTTGCGCCGTGGCACGAGACGCAGCCGAGCGATTGAAACAATTGCTGACCCGCTACCGCAGGGGCCAATTGACCCGCATTTCCGCTTAACCAATTGTCAAACTCCGAAGGGCCCATCACGACAACCGACCCGATCATGCGCGAGTGGTTCATGCCACAGTATTCCGCGCAGAACAGGTGATAAGTGCCTGGCTTTGTAGCCTCGAACCATTCGTACGTGTAGCGGCCGGGTAAGACGTCCGCCTTGATTCGAAATGCCGGAATATAAAAGGAATGGATGGCATCTTCGGACGTCATTATTAACCTTATTTTCCGTCCGACTGGTACGTGCAGTTCGTTGATTTCTCTTTGTCCGGTTGTATGCTGAATCTTCCACATCCATTGCTTTCCGACGACGTAGATCTCACTTGTATCTTTTGGACTCCTCGCCTGCTCGAAGTAAACCTGTGCGCCCCAAACAAACATACTCATTGCGATGAGGAATGGGATTACGGTCCAAAGCGTCTCAAGTCTATGAGAACCCGCGACTGGCCGTGGAATCTCATAAGGACTGCGTCGACGGTACTTAATTACAAAGAAGATGAGGACTCCGAAGATCAGCAAACTAAAGAACAGCGTGACACCCGAAAGGTAGAAATAAAGCGCGTCGATCTTTCCCGCCATGGTTGACGCGGCTTCCGGAGCTAGTTTGAACCAGGATGAGTCCATAATCTAAGTTGCACTTCGCGTGCGCAGAGCCGTCGAACTATTGCGCCGTCGCAAGGCAAGGAGTAAGCCGGCGATGCCGACTAAAGTCAGCACACCTCCGCCACGAATCAAATTAATTACCGTAGCGCCATACTTACCGCGCGCAGGGTCGTAGTGGTAGCAATAGAGCAGAAGCTGGTCTACAGGAGTTCCGATCTTGTTTTCGGACGCTTCTACAAGACCAAGTCTCACGTCTCGAGGCGCGTATTCAATTCCATAAAAATACCTGGCGAGTTTACCCTGCGGCGTGACCACATAAATCGCGCTCGCGTGAGCGAACTGATTGGTGGATTGATCGAACCGATAACGAAAACCAACTGCTTCTGTGACTCGCTTGATGTTTGCATCATCACCCGTCAAGAAGTGCCAGCCCTTTTCCGCACCGGCGCGCTTCGAGTCGAGCAAGTAGTTGACGTAAGTTTCCTTCTTTCGTTTGGCTAATGCCGAAGTCTCGCGAGGATCGAAGCTGATACTCACCACTTCATACTCATTGCCCGGTGTGAACGACATTACTTTGAACGCGCCAACCATCCCATTCAGAATCTGCGTGCAGAGCATCGGGCAGTCGTAGTAAACGAGAGACAGCACCACCGGTTTGTTTCCAAAATACTGGCCGAGTTTAACTTCTGCTCCGTTCTCGTCGTGAAAGACTGCATCCAGAGGTAATTGCTGATTTAGCTTCTGATCGATGCCGACGCCTTCAAGCGCTGTGGGCAATCCGCTCGGCGCCGACGGAGAATACGGGCGCGAACTGTAGAGCGGCGAATTTCCCTGTGGTGCTCCGAGTTGTGCTGCCACAGGCAAGCAGAATGCCGCCAACATCAGGCAAAGGGCACTCGGCAGAATGCAGAAAACGCGACGGCTCAGATGAGACCTCGCTTTATATCGATTAATTCGTACGTACATCACTCGAATCTCTTTTCCGGGACACGTCCAGAGCTAGCTGCACTGGGAACCGCAATTACATAGTCATCAGGCTTGCCCGCATTTGGCCTTACCGGCAACGCATTTCCTTGAATCACTCTCTTCATGGCTTCATCGATGGGCACAAAAACCACATTTCCATTTTGGTCCCTGACCCCGTGTTGTAGAGCATCTTCCCAGTTCTTACGAAGCACCTTAATTTCCCACGCCGGGTCAGTAAGCGCTTCCGGGTCGGGCGAGGCGCCGTTTTTCGCAACTTCTTCACCGAATCCCGGAGCAAGTTGCAATCTCGGTTTCGGCGGCAGTCTCTCCTTTTCAGTCATCGCCATGGGTCCCGGCTCCGGTTCTGTTCTCGCCGCACGACTGTTGAAGAAGCGAAACAGTGCCCACATCAATATGAAAACAGCGATCGTCATCAGCGTAAGAAACAGAACAAACTTCAAGACAGCCCCGACGTTAATGTCGCTCGTCTCGTGAACGACATCTACATTCTTGATGTGTGAAACGTCAGGCGTCTCTGTCACATGAAGTCGATCGGTTCTGTTTGTCCCTGATTTAGCCATTTCGCGAGAAAGAGATCTTTTGTTGCCTCGTATTAATGTTCTAACTCAACCTGTTCCAACACCGTTAAAAACTGGGGATCGTTTATTGGAATCAATGGACGTTTTCCTAACTGCCAGAGAAACGCTCCCAGCCACAAGCCGCCAAACGCTATCGGAGCCACAATGTCCATCCAGCTGACGCTAAAGTGTTCACCTGTAAAAGAGGGCTTAAGCATCCAGAAGAGATCGATTATTCGCATCGCAAGTATCAGCATCGCAACCAGAACCAGCAGGCGCGGATCGCGCTTCAAGGACCGTGATAGCAACAGGAGAAAAGGGATGCCAAAATGGAGAATAAGTACGGCCAAAGCAATCACACCCCACGCACCATGCAATCGAGGCATGTACCACTCAATCTCTTCCGGCAAATTTCCGGACCAGATAATCAGATACTGTGAGAAAGCGAAGTAAGCCCATAACATAACCAACGCGAGCAGAAGCTTGCCGAGATCCTGAAAATGCAAATGCGCCACGACGTGTCGCATCGGCTCTTCTGCTGACAGGCGAGCCATAACCGCTATGACAAACGCCAGCCCGCTCAACGCCCACGCCGCAACAAAGATGAAGCCATAGATCGTGGACGACCATGCTGGCGTGATCGACATGTACCAGTCAATGGCGGCAAAGGTCACTGAAAAGATCAGGATTACCATTCCCGGTCCACTCAATTTGCTCATTCGTTTTTTGAGCAGCGGGTCTGCGACTTGATCTTGTTGTGCCGACCAGCGATTTAGGAAAAACGCCAGGCCGATCCAAATTGCAAAATAAACAACCGCGCGAACGGTAAAAAATGGCAGGTTTAAATATCCGTGTGCCTTGTCTACTAATGCTGGTGTGTTCAACTTTTGCGGATCCATCCAGTCATAGATCCACTTTGCGCCAACCAGAACTGGGATAAAGAAAACAGCTAGCAGCGGCAAGAGTCGTGTCGCTGCTTCAAGTACGCGCCGGATCACAAATCCCCAACCGCCACTTACAAGGTGTTGAAGCATCAACAAAGCGAGTGATCCAACAGATAATCCGAGCCAAAAAGTAAAACAAAAAAGGTAAGATTGAAAAAATTGCCTGCGATCGACGAAAAGACCTAGAACAAATATCGCGAACAGCACGGCCCCTGCGGCGAGCAGGATTCGCTGTCGCGCCTGAATATTTGGCGGAAGGTAAAAAGAAGTACTCATCACTTCTGTGGCCTTTCCGCCGGTTGTTGCTGAGCATTGCCGGTTTGATTCTTTGTTTGCTGGTTCTCCTGAGTCAATTGCAAAGCACGAATGTAAGCAACAATGTTCCAACGATCCGTCACGGTAATCTGAGACGCATAACTCGGCATCGCTCCCCAACCATTTGTCATCGCATCGAAGAAGTGGCCCACTGGAGCCTGGCGCAAACGCTCGTCATGAAACGAAGCGGCTCGCCGGAAACCCCGTCGCACGACGATGCCGTCTCCGTATCCGGTAAGGCCGTGACACGGCGAACAAAAAATCTCGTAGCGTTCTTTACCACGTGCAAGCACTTCGGGCGTTATCTGAAAAGGAAATGTGTCTACATCATCCGGAAACGACTGAGCCGCTGTGTTGGCGTTTGTGGCCGAGGAAGGCAGTGGACCAGCAGGCGATTGGACAGCGCTGAGTTGCGCTGCTGTTCTTTGCGCCGTCGATTTTTTGCCCGTGTAGAATTCGGTATCAGCTCTCAGCCAACCTCGCGGTACAGTCCCCTCGACTAACGGCCGCGCCGACGAATGATCGCGGAAGAAACTGCTCGCTCGTAAAGGCTTCATCTTCGGTTGGTCTTGCATGTCTTTCCGGCAACCCACGGCGAAGAGGAGGAACAACGCAATCAGAGCGACGGCGAATGAGCGAGTAGGCGAGTGGGAGAGTGAGCAAACGAGCGATTTGGTGAACTGGGCACGTAGGTATTTCGTGTGCTTTGGTTGTGTTTCGTGTAAGTTCGTGGATTCCGTATGCGGCGAGTAAATACTAGTCCACGAAGTTACACGAACCCTGTAATCACGGAAACACACGAAACCCGTGCTGTCTCCCTTCACCGTTTTCCCGATTTCCCTTCTCACCGTTTTACTCACTCATCGACTCGCATCACACATCAACGTCCGTCACATCCACGGCTCCCAGCGATTTCAACAGACTAGTCACTTCGTCGTGGTTATACTTTCGGTCGCTCGCTTCGACGACAAGAAAGAATCTGTCGCGAGTGGCAAGCGCGAAGTCTGGCGCATTGAAAACCGGATGGTATGGCTGTGGCAGCTTGTTCAACGCTAGCATTCCCAAAACGGCGGCAAACGCAGCGCATAGCACCGTGCACTCAAACATAATCGGAATGAAAGCCGGCACGCTGTTGAAGGGTTTTCCGCCAACGTTAAGTGGATAATTAACGACCTCCATCCAGTACTGCATGAAGTAACCGCCTATTCCACCTAGCAATCCGCCTAGAAAAACAATGATTGGCAACCGCGTATGGTGAAACCCAATCGCCTCCCAAAGCTCCTCGATCGGGTAAGGCGAGTAACCATTGATCCTTCTGTAGCCCAACTCATATACACGACGGGCCGCCGAAACTAAGTCTGAAGGATTCGAAAATTCAGCCATTACTCCATAAAGCTTCGGCACGATATGCCGACGATGCGCAGGTAGCGTCGGAGTGGGATGGGTGGTCGAAGGTTTTGCCCGATCCCGCGTGCCCCTATCGTCGTGTCTTGTTCTGTCGTCGTCCACCAATTAGTTCCCTACGCTAACAAACAAGTTTCCCTTACTCTTCAACTTCAGCCTCCGGCAAGATCGTCCGCATTTCGAAAATTGAAATCATCGGCAGGAACCGAATGAACAAAAACAATAAAGTAAAGAAGAACCCAATTGTGCCGACAAACATCGACCAATCCCAACGTGTCGGCTGATACATGCCCCAGGACGATGGGAGAAAGTCTCGAGAAAGACTGACTACGACGATTACAAATCGCTCCAGCCACATTCCAATGCTGACGACAATCGAGATCAGCCATAACAACAATAGGTTGGATCGCACTCGTTTGATCCATAAGAACTGAGGCGTAATGATGTTGCAAAGAATCAGCGCCCAGTAATACATCGCATATGGCCCATGCATGCGGTTCCAGATCATGTACCGCTCGTACTTGTTGCCGCTGTACCAACCAAAAAAGGCTTCCAGGATGTAGCCGTAGCCGACGATCAGGCCTGTGGCCAACATCACCTTCGCCATGTTGTGCATGTGCCTCATGGTGATGAAGCCTTCGAGGCCATAAACCTTCCGCAGCGGAATCGTCAAAAACAAAACCATTGCGAAGCCGGCATAGATCGCACCTGCAACGAAATACGGCGGAAAGATCGTGGCGTGCCAGCCCGGCACAATGCCTACAGCGAAGTCGAAGCTAACTATCGTATGGACGGAAAGGACCAGCGGCGTCGCTAAGCCCGCCAGTAGCAGGTAAGCCATCTCGTAGCGGGCCCAGTGGCGAGCCGATCCTCGCCATCCCATTGCCAACATTCCGTAGATGATTTGGAAAGGCTTGCTTCGCGCACGATCGCGGAGGGTCGCGAAGTCAGGAATCAGTCCGACAAACCAGAAGATTGCAGAAACGGTTGCGTACGTCGAGACAGCAAAAACGTCCCACATCAGCGGGCTACGAAATTGTGGCCAAACGCCCATCGTGTTTGGGTAAGGAAACAGCCAGTACGCCAGCCAGGGCCTGCCAAGGTGGAAGATCGGATACATGCCGGCCTGAGCAACGGCGAAAAGCGTCATCGCCTCAGCGAAGCGGTTGATCGACGTGCGCCATTTTTGCCGCAACAACAGGAGGATGGCGGAAATAAGTGTTCCCGCGTGGCCGATTCCTATCCACCAGACAAAGTTAAGAATGTCGATTCCCCACGCAACAGGAATATTCACGCCCCACACGCCGATACCAACAAACAGCAACTGCGTGATGGCCAGCATCATTAGCTGAAACAACACGAAGGAAATCGCGAACCCGACGAACCACCATAGCGGGGTCTTGCGCTTTAGCACTATCGAACTGATCTTGTCGGTCACCGAGGCAAACGTCAGCCCTGGTTCTACGACAGCAGTCGTGTGCATTTCAGTTTGCGATGGGTCTGGCATTGTTAATTACTAATCGCTCGGCCGTTCCGCGTCCCCGCGTCCCCACGTCCCAGCGTCACCCCTTCGCAATCTCCGGGTTCGGGTTTCGCACCTTCGACAAATATGTCGTCCGTGGTCGTGTATTCAGTTCTCCCAGAAGGGAATAATTTCGTTGCTCTTCTTTTATTCGCGACACGCGACTATTTGGATCGTTTATGTCGCCAAATACAATTACATTGGTCGGACAAACTGCCTGGCACGCTGTTACGATCTCGCCGTCGCGGACTCTTCTGCCTTCGATTTCAGATTGAATTTTCGCAGACTGAATGCGTTGCACACAGTACGTACATTTCTCCATCACTCCGCGGCTTCTCACCGACACATCCGGGTTGCGCATTAACTGATAAGTTGGCGTATCCCAATCCTGGTACAGAAAGAAGTTGAATCGGCGTACTTTGTAGGGGCAGTTGTTCGAGCAGTACTTTGTACCTACGCAGCGGTTATAGACCATGTCATTAAGACCTTCTGCGCTGTGCACTGTGGCGTGCACGGGACAGACAGGTTCACACGGAGCATTCTCGCAGTGCATACATGGCACAGGCATGAATTCAGTGGCATCCGGTGCGCTGGGATTAATTCCCCGGAAATACGTATCCACACGAATCCAGTGCATTTCACGACTGCGGGCAACTTCAGCTTTGCCAACCACGGGAATGTTGTTTTCAGCCTGACACGCGATCGTGCATGCATTGCAACCTATGCAGTTATTCAGATCGATCGCCATTCCCCACGCATAGTTCAACCCATTTCCCTGATTCTTGTAATCGTAGTTTGGATAGAGGGTTAATTCGCGAGGGGGCTCATGCTCGCCTTCTGGTTTTTTCGTCAAATACTCTTCAAGCTTCTGTGTGCGAACGATGTCACGCTCTTCATGACTGAAATTGTGATCTTCCAAATTGAAATGTAGTTGGGAGCCGGCTAGCCAATAAGTGGTCAACCCCTTGGAGACCCGCGCGCCGGTGCCAAACCATGCTGAGTCAGCCCAGCGCATGTTGTAAGCATTGAATCCGAGCCCGTTGCCTAATCTTCCCGCCAACCTGCGGCCGTACCCAAGATGGATCGTGACGACGTTGTCGGGATGTCCTGGTGTGATCCAGGCAGGAACCGAAATCGTGTTGCCGCGATAATTTATCTGCAACGTATCTACATAGAAGTCACCACCGTCTTTCCCAACCTTGTTTGTAATCGCCAGCGACTGGGCCATATTCGGACTTATATGCGCCACGTTGTCCCAGGTTAATTTCGTTAGCGGTTTTGGAAGTTCCTGCAACCATCCAGTGTTTGCAAACCGGCCGTCGTAGATCGAAGGGTCTGGCCGAAACACGATGTCGACTTGTGAATCGGAACTCTGCGACGCCGCAGCACTTTGCTGAAGCTGGCTGGCCCATCCGGCTTTCACCGCCACTGTTTTAGTCTGTAATGCGGTATTTGGAATAAAGCCATCGTGAAGCCACTTACGCCACGATTTTTCAAAATCGGGCGAGTTGGCCGGCAATGGTGCGATTACACCTGACTGATTGGCAGGTGTGGCTGCGGGTGATGGTTGCGGCTGAGCGCCAGAAGTTTGGTTATTGGTGCGAGCTTGTGGCGTACCTGACGGCGCGTTTGTGCGCCAATAATCCTTCAGAATGTCGTAGCCCTTCCGATCGAATTGCTGCGTGAACAACGCGAGGAATTCGTGCGCGCTCTTGCTTTGATAAAGGGGCTCGATCACTGGCTGAACTATTGTGGTAGTGCCATCGAATGTGCGAGCATCGCTCCATGCCTCGAGATAGTGCGATTCCGGAATATGCCAATGACAAAGCTCAGACGTTTCATCGCGGAACATGCTCAAGTGAATGCGCAACTTGCTCACCTTGAACATCCGGTTTTTATCCAGCTTTAGATCGGTGGGTGTGTTGTAGACTGGATTCCCGCCGAGTATCGCGAGGACTTCTACGTGTCCGCCCTCGATGTCATTGATGAGGTCTTGCAACGACTGTCGTTGATCAACTGAATTTGCTTCAAGTGGATCGGCGTAGAGCACCGTCTTGCCAATGTTTCCGAGCGATGAATTGATCGCGTGCGCGTAGGCGTGGACAACTGGCGCTGCTTCACGACCGGGGATAACGATGACAGCGCCTTTATGATCCTGTAGATCCTTAACTAACGAATCGATCCAACGAGTATCCATGTTGGACCAACTGGATATCGTGCCCGTACTTGTGGCGGACCCTGCGCCCAGTCGACTTGCAAGTAAACCCGCGAATATTTCCAACTCGCTCGGTTTTAATCGCCAGCAATGATCAGACATTGCGCCAGTGTTTGTGGGCGTAGTTTCGACCACATACAACCGGTTCATGTCTCGACTGCCCTCCATTAACCGGCGTTTGTCGGCAAAGTCGCGTGC
>JBKPCC010000148.1:0-10105 GCA_046727215.1 Acidobacteriota bacterium | reverse complement strand
CGACAGGACCAGTAGCACGTCGCCGGCATGGTATCTGGAATTATCCAACTGAAATCGAACGACTGTCGCCTGCCCGTTTAGATGCTCTACAGTTTCGAATGAAAACGTTTCGGCATCTGTAAGATATGTCTGCGAATTGTTGGCTACTCTTTGTTCATCAGGCATAAAAGTCTCCGGCCTAAATTCAGTAAATCACGCTCGAAATTGCGATGAGTGGCAGGTGTTTCTTGGTGGGGCGGCTACTGGGATTTGAACCCAGGACCTCTTGATCCACAGTCAAGCGTTCTAACCAACTGAACTATAGCCGCCATGACGCGGAAATTCGTCCGCAAACCTTTGCCCCCGGCAGGACTCGAACCTGCGGCCCTCTGCTTAGAAGGCAGATGCTCTATCCGCTGAGCTACAGGGGCGCACGCGTTAATGATGTCAATTGCGCGGCGATGTTAGCATGCGAGACGCAATTTCGTAAGCGATGTACTAAGGAATAATTAAAGTAAACACCAAAAATAGAAAGAGACCGCCCGGAGGGGCGATCTCTTTCAGTTTGCTCGCCAAGCTATCGCTTTACGCGGCGCGGGCGGGTTCAATCTCAGCAAAAACCCGTCTTCCGTTTAGCGCGTCATCGATTATTTCGCGTACTGCCGAAGTGTCGGGGTTCACATCCATCCGATCGCAGGCGCGCAGGTGCCGGATAATGCCTTCAGTGGCAATTTCCAGGGCAACGCCGGTGAGTTTGGAATAACGACGTGCCTGAATATGGTCAATTCTAAGCAGCCGTTCGTCCAACGGTAAATGCGTATTAAAGGTCACGATTGCGTATGCTCCTTCTAAAAAGTAATTTCAGCCTTGGAATTCAAAGTTTAGATGCCCATTCGCTCAATCAGGATGCAGACTCGTACTCTTCCCACGCAGTTTTGCATCCCTGTTGATTCCCCTTCGACCACATCACAGGGAGAACCTGATAATTAGGGCCTGTTCAGCGAAACATTGGATTATATAAGAGGAGGGCCAAAAAATCTATATTTTCTTTTTGATTAGAGACGTGAGTGCGTAAGCTGTTTCTTCAGAGGCGGTTAGGGTGAAAGGTGGGGTGTCAAACTTCGTTGGAACTTAGAACCGGTGAGGTTTGGGACGGCAAAGACGCCGCTTCCGTCGCCAGACAAGCCGCGGCGCCTTTCTATTGCTGAGTGCGATTATTGACCTACGTTATTTTCGTGGCAAGCATGTGTCCTTCATTGACTTGCCCACGCGAAACTTCAATGTAGTCTTTGCGGGAATCTGAATAGTCTCGCCGGTGGCCGGGTTCCTGCCTTCTCGTGCCTTTCTCTCTGATTTGACTAGTTTTCCGAAGCCGGGAAGCACAAACTCCCCGTTCGACTTAACTTCATTTGCGGCAAGAGTCGATAGTTCTTCAAAGAAATCCTTTATTTGAGCGCGCTTCATCCCCGTCTTCTCGGCGAAATGGTTGATTACTTCCGACTGCGTCATGCGCTTCTTGCCTGTAGCGGCTTTTGTCGCCATGGTCTGGTCTGACACCTCCAACAAGAACTTAGAATGGAAAAGCTATTCGGACATTCATATATCACACTCACGCAGCAAAGTCTCGGAAAAAGCGCGGTTTCTTGCGGGTTTTGTATAAAAAACCGCCTCTAAACGAAGTCATGTTCTGAGTCGATTTGACACCTCCGGAAGGAGGGAAGGTGGGTTTAGAAAAGATGGTCGGGCGAGAGGATTCGAACCTCCGACCTCTCGGTCCCAAACTAAGCGTTAGGCAAAAACGTAAGTTATTGCCTTTTCAAAAGTTGCAGCCACCACAGATTTACTAGGGTTTTTACATTCCGTGCCATTCGCTACGGTCCGCTATCCGTGGCGTGCTGGGAATTCTGGTCACAAATTTCCGACACGAAAAACCCACGGATATTGGATTCATACAGAGTCGAATTGCATGCCCAATCCTGATGGACAACGGATTTTAAGTCCTTTGAAATCGGCGCTACCTAGTCTTACGAAACGATACACACCAGTATTTACGGACCTAGCGGTCGTCAAGGTACCGCTTCGTCTGGTTACATATCAACACGTCCCGCCACCATCTTAGCCCCATCTTCGAGTCTCAAAAAAAACAAAACTGAGCAATGTCTTGCGCGGCTTAATCGCTCGGATGACGGCATACGAACGCAGCTCGAACAATTTCTGAATCGACTTGTCGAGTTCGTTCATGTGTGAGCGCGCAATCAACCAACCAATATTTAGTACTCTGCAAACGCATCGTCAGGATAACAAATACAGCCATCGCTCTCCCGGTTCGGCCGAAGCAATCACTGGATGGCCGCTCGCGTGCGCGTGCTTAGTTGCGTGGCGATTTGGTGAGTCGTCACACAAAGGGTCACACCGCACTTCCGGGTGCACGCGCCCACGGATGACTTGAGGAGTAAATCTTAGCTTGGCTGCTCTCTTCTTTATCCTTTGGCACTTGACTCCCGCCTCTGGCCGACAGTCACGAAGAGACCACCCTCATGCCCGAGCTTGCGAATCCAACCGAGCTGCGCGAGCCAGCCCTCAAGCCGCCAGTTGTCGCTGGCCAACGCGAAAAGGTCGTCCGTGTCCTCGCCGATAAGCGCGCTGGGGTACGCGCGGATGAACTCCACGTCGTTTTCGGCAAACCAGTTCTGGACTTCAGCGAGCGTATGGCGGTGTTCCTCGGGATGCTGATACTGATCGCGCAGCCAGGCCTCGCGGCGCGCAGGTTCGTTATTCCGATCACTGAGCACCGGATCGAATGGGATTAATCGAAAGCGCGAGACGCGCGCTACGAGCCGGCGCAGCCGGAGCGGAATGCGGGCGATCGCATTGTAAACTCCCAGCACGATCATCCCGCCTGGCCGAGCGAGCTGCGCGATAGAGGCGAAGGCCGCGCACGGATTTGGCGTATGGTGTAAGACGCCGGACGAGTAGACCACGTCGAATGATCCTGGAGGCAAACCTGGGCGATGGAGATCGGTTTCCACAAACAGCACGCGATTAAGTTGGAAGCGCTCTGCGGCTGCTGCCGCTAACTCGAGGGATGCCCGCGTCAGATCGGCGCCAATCACCAGACGATCCGCACGGGCCAAATACAAGCTCATCTGCCCGGTGCCGCAGCCGATCTCCAGAATCCGCGCATCACCCGGAATCGCTTGATCGAGGAGCCGTGCAAACTTGTTGCGCTCCGCCCGAGCGCGCAGCGATGATAGGCGCTCACATTCGCGGTAGTTGGGAAACGGCGCGTGTTCGTAAAAGCTACGGACCTCCTCGATACGCTGGTCGCTCGCGAGCCGCAAACGCGGGATTCCAGCCGGCGCATCATACCGCGCGCCGCACTCGTGACAGGACCAGTCTGCAGTGAGCGCGCCCTTACAAGCAGGACAGGCGAGTAGCTCCAGAAAGTCTTCCACTGATTAGAAGATTGCGTAAATGAACGGAGCCAGAGCTTCGACTGTGGTCGCCACGATCAGCAATAATCCGGTCAGACACAAGAAGATGGCCAGCGGCACCAGCCAGCGGCGATTCGAATCGCTTCGCCACAAGCCACGCGCAAGCTGCGCCGTCGATCCGAAGGTGCTGCCGAACACGATCAGGCCGCGCTGGATTTTGCCACGCTTTTTGAGCACGCAACTTCCTCCTTCCGTCTCGCCGAGGCGCGCTTCGTTACGCAGTGCTGGCCCGCGACCAGTACATCGATTCCGGAGCGAAGGAATGTCGAATAGCCCTCGGGGATGCGATTGACGATAGGTTCTCCCGCGAGGTTAAACGAAGTATTGAGCAGGACCGGTATTCCGGTGCGCCGCCCGTACGCCTCAAGCAGTGAATACAATCTCGGCGCCATGGCACGCTCCAATGATTGCAGACGCGCGGTGCCGTCTATGTGCGTGACCGCCTGCAACTGCGACTGCCATTCGGGCCGCACGGGAAAGACGCCGGACATGAAGCGCGCCAGGCGCACGCCGCCGGGTGGCAGTTCAAAATATTCTTCTGCCGCTTCGAGAGGGACGACGGGAGCAAACGGCCGGAACTCTTCGCGAAACTTGATTTCTCGATTGAGCCGATCGCGCATTTCGATTGCGTGCGGCGCGGCGAGGATGCTGCGATGACCTAATGCGCGCGGCCCGAACTCGAGAGCGCCATCCATCCAGCCAACAATCCGACCGCTCGCGAGATCATCGGTGATCTGATCGATTAAGGCCCCATCATCGAGCCGATCGATTAAATGTCCATCTTCGCGAGCCAGCCGCGCTAGATCGCTGCCATCTATTGATGGTCCCCAGAAAGGATGATCCGGCACCTGACGATGTGGATTGCCGAAGTGGATCCGGTCAGCGTAAAGCGCCGCGCCTAACGCGCAGCCGGCATCGCCTGGCGCCGGCGGGACAAAGACCCGCTCGAAACCAGACTCTGCCAGGATGCGTGCGTTGGCTACGCCGTTCAAAGCCACGCCTCCACCCAAGCACAGGTCAGGAAGTCCAGTCTCCTCGTGGAGGCTACGGGCCATTTCTACGAGTGTGTCCTCCAGAACCTTCTGCACACTGGCAGCACAGTCGGCGAAGCGCGACCCGTCGGGCGTTTCTAAATCAATCGGCGCATAAGGGTCGCGCGCTGGGCCGAAGAGTTCAATAAAACGTGGGGAGTAAGAACGCCTCGCCGTCGTGTGATATTCGAAGTAATCGAGATCAAGGGCAAACGCGCCATCCGAGGTGCGACGAATCAACCGGCGGACGTTGTCAACCATCGTGGGACGGCCGTAGCCGGCCAGTCCCATGACTTTGTATTCGTCCTCGTTCACCTTAAAGCCGAGGTACGCAGTGAACGTCGAATACAACATTCCCAACGAATGCGGAAACTTGATTTCACGCAGCAGAGTAATCGCGCTGGCGCCGTTTGCGTGCTGTTCACCATGGCCGACAGAAAGCGTGGCCCACTCGCCCACACCATCCGTCGTCAAAATTGCCGCACGATTTGTCGGTGCGATAAGGAAAGTCGCGGCAGCGTGTGACTGGTGGTGCTCAGTAAACAGGACCTTGCGCCCAGGGACACCCAATCGCGAAGAGATGATGCCCCGCATCCACACCTTCTCGCCGAGCGCATTCTTCATGGCTTTCGGAAACGTGCGCCACGAGTGCGGGAAAGCTCGCAAGGCACAGGTGAGAATCCGATCGAACTTCAACATCGGTCGTTCATAGAAGACGACGGCGTCGAGCGCCTCCGGTTCAAGGCCGGCGTGCTCAAGACACCACTCGATCGCTAAAAGCGGAAAAGCCGCGTCGCCTTTGTGACGCGATAACCGCTCCTCTTGCACGGCGCAGAACGGAACGCCATCGATAACCACCGCCGCAGCCGAATCATGGTAGTGCGCCGAAATACCAAGTATCTTCACTGTTCAGTACTGCCTTCTGAGGGAACCGTTACGTTCAGGGGTGATGGGGGACCAGCCAGGGAGTTCTCGCCGAGCGGCCCGTTTTGCGAGCCAGGCGAAGGGAGGTAACACGATGAAATACTGAATAGTTAGTATGAGTGTGCCGATCGCGCCAGCTAGTGCGGTCGCCAGACGCAAATAACCTTTCCAAAGGCGGCTAAGGCGCGCACGCCACAAGTGACGACGATAACGCTCAGGCGAAACTCGGATCAGATGCGTTAGTGTATAGCTCATGTGAAATCTTTCGTCGTGCAGAATCTCTTCGAAAATTTCGCGCGTCGGCGGATCGTGTTGCATTACGTCGCGATAGATAGAGAAGCGACTAGCGGCTGCCTTCTCGGACAAATGAAGGAAGGCGAGCATAGATCCGTCAGACTCTTCAGCGACCTGCAAATCGTCGAGGCCATGCCCACCGGGGGCCAGCCAATCAACTTGAAACGTCGGTCTCGATCTTAGACGGAGTTGGCGCAGAACTGAGCCCGCGCGTTCGCGAAATAATAAACCGTGACGAAACTCGTCGATCGCATGTTCCAAATAAAGCCGGCGCAGCAGTGGATCTGAAGTTAGTTCCGCGGCACGCAAAATATCACGTCCGCCATCGATTTCCGTTTCGCCGAAGCGGAGCAATTTTTGCACTCGGCGTTCAAGGTCGCCCCAAATCCAGCGATGGACCGGCTTGAGCAGGCGATCAAAAAGCGTCGCCTGCGCCTGGAGTCGTGATGAGCGCATGGCCATATACTAACAGCGGACTCGAGGAGTGTTAAATTGGCGTCGTGCGATTTTCCGAGCGCCCTCGCGCCCAAATGATTGTCGAGATCGCGATCGCCTTCGTCGGCACTGCGCTGTTGGTCTCCGCTATTCTGGCCAATCAACGATGGCTCGATCATCACTTCCTGCCTTCATTCTATGTATCGCGCTCCAGGTTCGTAACGATCGAAACAGTTGTCCGTATTACTGTAGCAGCGCTCGGAGTGGCGTTGGTGTTAGTCGTGCGCCGGCCGCTCGCTAAATTCATCTCGCATAGACCAGCGCGCGCACTTCAACTCACGCTGGCCGTTCTGCTCGCGTTCCCGGCAACTGAACTCGTTCTACGCGTCCGAGATCGCCGCGCCCTAATGGCGGAAGAGTACCCTCCGGAGATTGAACCGAGCCGCCAACGCGACTCACGGCTTGGCTGGGTCTTCGTCCCATCTCGCACCGGCCGCCAGTGGGTCGGCAATCGAGTCGTTGAGTATGCAATCGACTCTGCCGGATATCGCGTGCGCAGCCTCAATGAACCAGTCGATCCCTCTCGGCCCACCATTGTGTTCACTGGCGAATCCATAATGGTCGGCGAGCGACTAACGTGGGACGAAAGCATCCCGGGACAAATCAGCGCAATCACGGGGCTACAAAGTGCTAACGTTGCCGTCTCTGGCTTCGCAAATGATCAGGCCTATCTTAGACTACAGGGAGAACTGCCACGGTTTCAGCGACCAGTGGCAGTGGTTACACTCTTCAGCCCTTATCTCTTTGATCGAAACTTGAATGATGACCGTCCGCACCTCGGTCCCGGCCTTGTCTGGCTCCCGGCAGTTCATCGCTGGCGGTTGACGACGATCGCCAGGTTTTTGGTGCCTTACCGCAGCGACGAAACAATTGAAAGCGGCGTAACCGTCACCCGCGAAGTGCTGCGCTCCACCATCGAGTTGGCGCGCGCACGCGGCGCCGTGCCGATCATCGTTGTGCCGCAGTTCACTCCCGAAGAGCCGGAGAGCCGTGAGATAAGGAACCAAGTCCTTGACGAGGCAGCCTTGCGGTACGTGTGGGTTGAGTTGGACGCTAGCTGGCGTGTACCCGGGGATCCACACCCCGATGCTCGCGCGGCTCACGCGATCGCCATTGCCATCGCGGATAAGCTGCGCGCACCGGGCGTTTCGCCTGGCACCGAGTTCTCGAAAAAACGGGATGCGCGGGAGATTCAAACCAGAGTCAGCCCGTGACCCGCGCAGCGCCGTGACCAGATGATGTCTCAGTGCAAACTTTTTTGTACCACGATAGAAGACAAGCACAACTGCACCGCCCTTGTGAGCCTCCGAGAGGGGGAACTTTTTTTGGTTCTGATCCTGGAGAGTAAACTTGGGAGCGATACCACGAAGTTCGATCGTAGACCAAACGGACATCTCATTGCGACTTCTTCGTTGAGCAAAAATTGAAGACTAGTTGAAGAGGCAAATTCGAGCGCATTGCAAGAGTCCCCATCTTAGCGCCATCCGGCTAGTTGAGGTCGAATCGACGTTAGATACACCACAGTCGAAATTGTTGTTACCAGATGAGTTGCCGTGTTTGTGGAGGTGGAGGTGACGAACGACAAAATCTATACCCAGTCCGTCGCGTTTGATTCGAATGTTAAAGACGCGTAGCGATAAATAGTTGAGTCGCTTGTATTTTTAGTTCCGCTTTTGCTAGTAGCGTTTCGGATTCAATTCACGGTTTTCACGTGTCGTGTAAGACGACTTCCTGGTACTGAGGCTCCGCGATGTCTCCGAGTGGTTAGTTTCGCAAGCGTCACCTGGGCCATTACGCGGCACTGAGATTCAGAGACAGGGTAATCCATCTCTTGCCAGCACAATTAAGAGGCGACTATTTCCTGAATCGCCGTCTTACTGCACCAGCTACACCCAGCAAGCCTGTTCCCAGTAGCAACATGCTTGCAGGTTCGGGTACCGTCTGTACAATCCCACCTCCGCCCAAGCGAACCTGTCTGACATCTGAAAACACGGCTCCGTTGATACCAGTCAGGCTGATCGATCGGATGAGCTGGCCGTTTATCGCCGTTACAGTGAAGAAGTTCTGGCCATTAGCGTTTACCGTGAAGTTATCTTCAAAGAACCCGCCAGTGATGTTTATTCCTTCCACATGAATCAATGCCGATCCAGATGTTGAGGCATTTATGTTGAATACGGCACGTGTGAACGTACTGTTGTTAGCTAGGGAAAACGTTAGCTGGGTGAGAGCGGTATTGCCGGTACCGCCGCTAACAGTTGCCTGACCGGAGGGATTTGCATTTAACAAATGACTACCGCTGGTTGACGTGAAGTTAACCACTAGATTGTTCTGACCAACCGTGCCGGTGACGGTTAAGACATTAGTTGCGGGGTTGAGCAGCACATTATCAGTACCCTGATTGTTTACACCTGTGATCACGACAATGTCAGCTTTAGCTGTCGCCGCCCCAAAGCCAACGATCGCTGCGATCGCGAGGCTGAATACTACTTGCTTGAGATAATTGGGCACTTTCTAAGCTCCTTTTTCCTGTGAACGGCTCCAAGAGGTGCAAACCGTGGACCAAAACCCGCCTCCAAAGAAAATTCAAAAAAAGCTAGGTATTTAAATGTGCGGCGGGTTACGAGGACTCCGTTGGAGCGAATTGTCTGATGTGTAGACGCACGTTCTAGACTCCAGACATGTTTACAGAGTGTGCCCTAGACGCGAGCTGCGGGCGCATCTGAGAGTGGAAATAGCGTCACGAAAACGGGAGCGCCGGTGGATTGCAGGCCCAGTCTCAATGCAGACGAGCAGTTCCGCCGATGCTTACTCGGAGTTCACAACCACTGAAACGGAGCCCTGAACGCGCGTGCGGTGTTGGGCCGAATCCTGAGATGCTGGCGTCCCGTACGAGATTCGAACCCGTGTTGCCGTCGTGAAAGAGAAGCGACCTATTGTAACTCAACTGAACTTAGCGGCATGGATAGCACTTTACCGCACTTGAAGGACTCACGGGAACGCTTATTGGACCTTTAATGGACGTGTGTTTGCGCTCTGGCAAAGCGGGCTAACTCTTGTTACCTGACAACGGATTTTAAGTCCGCTTCGGGGGGTACTTACCGAATTCCACTACGCATTTCAAAACCGTCCAAGTGCAGCAAGTCAAAAGCATAAAACACGATTGAGCATTTGCGACCACGCCGAAATCGTAACGCATCGAATTGCGGTAGGCCGTCTTCGCCTACGGCCACAACTTCGCCATCGATCAGCGCTGCCTTTGCTTTGATCACTTTTCCGATTTCCCTGAGTTCGGGAAAGCGCTCATTCAGGCTGTTCTTCCTTCGCGAGACTAAATGCACTTTGCCGTCGCGCACAAAACAGAGCGTTCTTCCATCCGTCCCACTTCGGCTCGAAAAGCCAGCCGGGGTCGGAGAACGGTTTCGCTGCAAGAGTTGGCCGCATTGGCTCCACCGCGGTCGGCATTGATGCGCGTTTGGCGTCAGGGTGAAACTGCCTTCGTCTTTTCTGGGCTGCTGACATGTGAGAGCCATATTTTCACTCGGCATCTAACTCCGGTCAACCGGTCCTAACTGGGCGCGGTAAGAGTCATGATTCATACAAATACTTGGCGAGGTGAGCGTGATGTCCAACTTGCGCGGTTGTTCCTTGAGATTCTTCTTTGGCCAGCTTGGCCCTTCCTGACTCGAGAGGTTGTCTTGACATCCTATTACCGAATGAGGGTTTTCCTAACTCTGCAAGTAACGACTGCGCAACACGCCCATGTGATGCAGTTCGTGTCCGGCAATGATGTAAGCCAACGCGCGAACGCTGACATCATTCTCGTTTGCCTTTCCGTGTCGCAACCACTCCGTTTCATTTAAGGGTCGAAAGAGTTGAATCGTTGCTCGA
>JBKPCC010000147.1:0-23119 GCA_046727215.1 Acidobacteriota bacterium | reverse complement strand
GCGGTGGCAGCGGCTTCAGGAAATCCAACTTTGGCCACGTTGGTAGAGATGGTTTCCGCAGTCATGTATGAGAAGCGGCGCGAGACGATCGGCCGCGCGCATGATTTCAACGAAGCGCTGGAATTACATCGAGAAGTTTATCGGGCTATACGGGCCCGAAAGCCGGATGAGGCGCGCGCGGCCATGCGTGAACATATCGACCGAGCAAGAAAAGCCTTCGCTCTCGAAGAGAGCCAGCAACAAGAAGCTATCCGGCACCAAAAAGATCGAGCCTGAGTTTTGTTCCCTACTGCGCCTGAGCCGTGCTGACGAATCCCTTGCATGGCTCGAGGCATAAAACCTGAAGGATAACCAGATAGACCTGTAATCGATCAGATTGGTTACTGCCCAAATTGTCCAAACAAGGGACAATTAAGTTTGGCAACTCTAATCCTTAACCACGGTCTGCCGTCCAGGACGAAAGACCTGTAGCAGGCTTCGTTATGAAGGAGAAATCCAATGTCTATTCTCAGAGCCCACTTTCTCGGAATTGTGTTTGCAACCTGCGCCTATCTTATGTGCGTTCCTTTGGTCACCGGACAAACGGTTACAGGTTCTGTCTCAGGGACTGTAGTTGATACGACGGGGGGTGTGATACCCGGCGCAAACGTGATCATCACCGCAGATAAAACGGGTGAGTCACGAAATCAGGCTAGCAGCGGTGAAGGCAGATTCAGCTTCGCGGCGCTTCAGCCTGGGACGTATACACTCAAAGTGGAGCGGCAAGGCTTTCAAACACTAGAACGCAAGAACGTCATACTGAGCGCGAATGAAAATCTTGCGCTTGGAGATCTCCAAATGCAAGCGGGGCAGGTCAGCGAGATGGTCACTGTCACCAGTGCTGGCACTGTTGTTGAAACTCAAAGTAGCGATCTCACCGCGCGACTAACCGCTGATCAGATCGACCTGATTTCCACTAAAGGTCGCGACATCACCTCCCTCTTGCGTCTCATACCTGGCACTTCCAATGATGACGACATCGAAGCTGTCGGGGAGGGCTTTGGCACTAACTTACCGAACATCTCGGGACAGCGGGGTAGGTCGACTGTGTCAACAGTTGATGGTCTGAATGCGAGCGAGCCAAGCGGCAACAACAAGTTGAGCATGACTATCAATCAGGATGCTGTTGCTGAGGTGAAAGTACTGCGAAACAACTACTCTGCTGAATACGGCAACAACGGAGGCGCATTAATTAACCTGGTGTCCAAAGGAGGCGGCAAAGAATACCGCGGCAGTGCGTACTATTTTCTCCGAAACGAGGCTCTTAACGCATCGC
Source organism: Acidobacteriota bacterium (assembly GCA_046727215.1). Classification (GTDB taxonomy): domain Bacteria; phylum Acidobacteriota; class Blastocatellia; order Pyrinomonadales; family Pyrinomonadaceae; genus PSRF01. Next base: position 21,804 of record JBKPCC010000147.1, on the reverse strand, counting down.
CATTTTTCACCAACAAAGCGGGCCTAGACCGACCGCTTTATAGACACAATATTTGGGGTTTCAATGTCGGAGGGCCTGCACCACTTCCACGATTCGGTGAGGGTGGGCCGGCTTTAATTAGAGATAAGGTTTTCTTCTTCTTCTCGTATGAGAAGCCGCATCAGATCACGCCCCAGGATCCTCGGTTCGTAACCGTACCGACAGGCCTCGAGCGCGTTGGCGATTTCTCGCAATCAGTGAACTCAACAAATGCGAAAGTCTTCATTAAGGATCCTCTAAGATCAGGAAATTGTAGCGCTACTGATAGCAGTGGGTGTTTTCGTGATCCCTCCCGGGCCACCCCGAGCAATCCGCTCGGGTTGAATATCATTCCTGCCTCGCGCTTCAACCTCAGTGGTCAAGCACTGCTCAACTATTTCCCGTTACCTAATGCCATCGGTGCGCGAACGGCGACAGGCGGCGCTTATAACTATGTGGTCCAAAGTCCTGTGGACGTGCCAAAGCGAAGCATGGTTATCCGATTTGATGTCCGGTCTTCAGATAAGGACACTTTTTACGGAAAGGCGCAATGGTGGACTTCGGATAATTTGGGAACTGGAACATCTGGTTGGCCGAGTGGTGACGCTAGTCGTTGGGGTATCCAGTCCCACTATTTGTATAAGGACAATGGTCTTTCTCTTAACTGGGTTCATATCTTTAATTCCAGCGTCGTCAACGAGGCAAATGTAGGATTACGTCACGATTCGGAAGGTTTCATCCCGGGTGATGGTGAAATTGAGAAACTCACAAAGAGCACCCTTCACTACACTGCGCCGCAACTATTTCCGCAGAACAACACGTTGGGACTGATTCCAAGAGTCACGAATTGGAGCGGTGTTCTGGGTGTCGCACCCGCGCAAATTAACTGGCTGTCTCGCTGGGGCGAGGTCGGGAACGATTACATTCTGCCCTCGTTCGCGGATAACCTGTCAATCACGAGAGGTGATCACAGTTATAAGTTCGGAGTCTACATAGAGCATGTGCGAAACGGTGAAGCTCGCGGAGGCGACTGGTCGGGATCATTTAATTTCAGCGGTACGGATAGTGGCTTTACAGCGTCCGGCTTAAATACTGGTTATGCCTATGCGAATGCTTTAATTGGCAATTTTGCCCAGTACAACGAGCAGAGTGACCGTCGCGGTGCTAACGTAGACATGCTGATGGTTCAGTGGTATGGACAGGATCAGTGGAAAATAAATAAAAGATTAACAGTTAATTACGGATTGCGCGTAGGCTGGAACAATCAGTGGCTGCAGCGTGATTTGGGATACTCAAACTTTGATCCTACGCACTACGATCGTTCCAAAGCTGTAGTTCTATACAGGCCGTTCTGCGTTGGTGGTACGCCCGCGACGACAGCGTGTGCTAATTCCAACCGTCGTGCGCAAAACCCGGTCACAGGTCAACTCTCTAGTAACACCAATCTTGTGGGCACGGTCGTCCCCGGCGTGGGTAATCCGCTCAACGGTCTCGTATTACCTTCCGACGCACCGCGAGGATTTATGAAGGCGCCAGGGTTCCATTGGGAACCCCGCGTCGGCTTTGCATGGGACCTCTTTGGCAATAGCAAAACAGTGCTCCGCATGATGGGAGGGGTTTATCACACGTATCGACTCGGTGGCGGAACAACGGGTGGCAACCTTGTCAGCAACGCACCTTTCCAGAGCAATTCAAGGATCGATTTTGGCAATATCGACCAGATTGCGGGCCTCGTCGGTAGTGCTCTTACACGCACAACCGCATTGAAGGCCGTTGACCCCGATTTTCATACGCCCACTATTTACAACTACTCAGTCGGTATCCAACGAGAGCTTGGTTTCAAGACAGTAATCGAAATCAGTTACGTCGGATCGCAGAGCAGGCATCTCGGTGAACAACGCAATATCAATGGTGTTCCTGATACAGCGAAGTTCATTGATCTCCATCCCGAGAATAGAAATCCGTTTTCTGCTATTACGCCGAACGGACCGAGGCTACTCGGTGCATTAGCTGACGATTTCTTGAGACAGTTTCAAGGTTATCAGGACATTCAGCTGATCTCATACACCGGCAACTCGAATTACAATGGATTACAGGTCCAGGTGAATCGCCGTTACACACGAGGATTTCAATATGGCGTCGTATACACATGGGCGAAGACATTGGAGACCGTCACCAAAGATGGTCCAGCCGACGATGGCGACGCCGTGTTTGGCCGGCCTTACAAGCAATTTAATTACGGTCCCGCCGATTTCGATCAGACACATATCTTTACTGTCAACTACATTTGGGATCTGCCAAGCTTAAGCGAGCATTTTGGCCACAACAGTTTTCTGAAAGCGGTGTTCGATGGGTGGCAGGTCTCGGGAACAACATCATTTGTAACGGGTAAACCAAAAGCGTTTGGTACCGGAACTGGATTGAATTGGACGTATGCCGGTACTACGTCCGCCACGAATATAACTGACTTCACCGGCGGTGAGGTCAATGCGCGGCCAGTGGTCATCTGCAATCCAAATCACAATCCGGGAACGTTTGCTCCGGATGGGACTCCTTATTTGATCGATACCTCGTGTTTTGCCAAACCGGGCACAATCGGTGCCATCGGCAATCTGCAGCGGAATCTGATTCGGCTTCCCCACATTTTCAACAGCGATGTGGCATTCTTCAAGAATTTCCGATGGGGCGAAAAGCGCGCCATTCAATTGCGCTGGGAGACTTACAACGTATTCAACCGCGCGAACTTCACCGATATAAACGGAGCAATGACATTCGACGCGACCGGAAATCAAACGAGTAGTACTTTCGGTACCCCGCGAGCAACTCGTGCACCACGCATAATGCAAGCATCGCTGCGAATTAATTTCTGAAGATGAAACAGCATGGCTTCAACACGAGTCCTGTAAACCGAGGACCGAAGAGATTACAAGTAAACGGTAGTGCTTTCTCAATCTGGTAAGCCGTGGAATTCGGGACTAAAAATTTAGCCCGCCCTCGTGGAGAACCCTTAACGAATTAGTCGAGGAGGCAAGCAATGTGCTCTCTGAAAACAACCGCAGCAACGCTGCTTTTTATATTCGTGTGTTTTGCGAAAGTTTCAGCACAGACGGCTACTGGCGCGGTAAATGGGACCGTTGTCGATCCCAATGGAGCTGCGGTACCCGGCGCAGTTGTGAAACTGGTCAACCAGGCGACGAACATTGAAACGGAAGCTACTGCAAGCAGTAACGGCTATTTCACGTTTGTTAATTTGAAGCCCGGCAAATATGTGTTGCGGGTTGAAGTTCAAGGCTTCAAGGGCATACAGACTCCACCTTTCGATGTGGGAGTCAGCGAGACTGTTACGCAGAATCTTGAACTGACGGTGGGTCAGGTGTCTGAAACCGTCGAAGTAACTGCAACCGGTGAACTAGTACAAAAGTCCTCAGCGGAACTCGGCACAGTGATCACCGAGAAAGCGGTGGAGGACCTGCCATTGAATGGCAGGAACTTCACTCAGCTACTGATACTCACACCAGGAGTAACTCCAGTGTCGACTTCGCAGAACCGGTCGATCGGTGGCGTCGAAGGCAATGTGGGTATTCCTAATTCCGGTTTTGCTGATCCTTCTTTCCACGGACAACAAAACCGTTCGAAGCTTTACTTCTATGACGGAATCATAAACACAAACATACGAGGACCGACCTACATCGTGATTCCGAATATCGATCTGATCCAGGAATTCAAGGTGGTCGGTCATGACGCGAAAGGTGAGTTCGGCGGCGCTACTGGTGGTGTCGTGAACATGGTTTCGCGTTCGGGCGGCAACAGTTTTCATGGCTCGGCTTTCGAGTACGTGCGCAATGACGCTTTCGACGCGCGCAACCCATTTGACGTCTGTACCTCGGCCCGTTGTAAGCCAGGACAAGGCGTACCCGACAGTCCACTGCCGTTTAGGCAGAACCAGTTTGGCGCAATCCTAACTGGTCCAATTATCAAGAACCGAACTTTCTTCTCGGTCGGATACGATGGATGGCGTTACAGCCAGCCAACGCTGGCATTGTCGTACGTACCGACTGCGGCGGAGATTGCCGGTGACTTCACCAACACGCCTTTCCGACGCCGGATCTTTAATCCTTATTCAACGCGACAGACCTCACCCGGTGTTTTCGTCCGGGACGAGTTCCGTTGCGATGCTTCGGGGAATCCGCTGCCGGTTGATGCGCAAAAACGGCAGAACCAAAGCGTCGGCGTTCCATGTTTCAAGATTCCGCAGGCGCTGATCTTTGCGCCAATGCAACAGTTCTTCCAGACGTATGCTGCAAAACCAAACCTATCGGTCGTTGGTGATGTGACCAACAATTTCGCGCAGGGCCGAGCCACAACGAACGATTCGAATGGCTATCAGGTGCGAATTGATCATCGCTTTACCGACAACGACAACATTTTCTTCCGGTTCACCCAACAACGCGTGACTGTTTTTAACCCCATCGGTGATCAGGGATCTACTGCCGGTAGTTCTGCCGGTCGGAACTACGGCGGTGGATGGACGCACTTGTTCAGTCCAACTTTGATTTTTGATGTAAGAGCAGGTTACGCAGGACGACCTGGCGTTGATTCCGGCCAACAGAATCAACACGAAGCCGGAGTGGATCCATTAAATCAACAAGGATTTGTTGACGTGAACAAATACGGCGGTCTCCTTGTGCGACTTGCCAATTGGACGGCAGGTGGCAGTAACGATTTCGGCGTTCGTGGGTCGGCGCTACGCGAGAACCCCAACTGGAGTGTTACGCCGAATGTGACCTGGGTAAAGGGCAACCATACATTCAAGATGGGCGCCTGGTATATCCATGCCAAGCGAATTCAGCTGAACACTTTTCAACGCTATAACTTCAGTGATGAGCAAACACGCGGACTTACGGGTGTGTCAGGTACTACTGGCCTATCACTCGCTTCGGCATTACTCGGATTTCCAAACGACTTTCAAGCGCAGCTCCCCACGTTGCATGGTGGTCCAGTGCAATTTAAGTATGCTGCCTGGGCCGCATATTTTCAGGACGAATGGAAAGTAAGACCAAACGTCACATTGAGTTTCGGGTTGCGCTACGACTATTTAACTCAGCCCAGGACGATTGATGGACGGCTTTGGAACGCATTGGATCTGCCCAACCGGCGCTGGATAATTGGCGCAAAAGAAATGCCGCCGTTGTGCAGTGTTGCGAAACAGGCGCCGTGCATCCCCGATGCTTTCCTGTCTGATCCTCATGTCAGTAATGTGATCCTGGCGGGAAAGGACTTTTTCGCACCTCCGCCAGTCCGCGATAACTTCGGTCCGCGCATCGGCGTGGCCTGGACCATCAATCCAAAAACAGTTCTTCGCGCAGGTTACGGAGTTTACTGGGACGCGATTCCAGCTCGCAGCCAGTACGCACAAAACGATCTGGAGCTTGCTGTATGGCCCGACGCGACAGCCTTTGCTGGAACCGCTAACGCAACGGCAAACTTCGCGAACGGATCAAACCTGAATATTATTCAACTTCAGTCGCAGGGCTTTGCCACGCCGCTCCCTACAACCAACCCCTGGACGCCGGCAAACACGTTTGGTGATGATCCGGCCTACAAAGACGGGTACTCCCACCAGTGGCATGTAGAACTACAACGTGAACTTGGGACCCATACGATGATTTCGGTTGCTTACGTTGGTAGTAAAAACGGCAGACTTCCGCTATCAGGTTTCGGCAACACTGCCAGTCAGGCTTCAAGGAACACTTGCGCAACAGGCGATTCCGCATGTAATGCAGCCTTTCTTGCAGCAGTTGATCAACTTAGACCAATGCCGTGGGTAGGGGCCAATATCAACTACACACTAAGCAGGGGCTACTCCAGTTACAATTCGCTAGAGGCAAAATTCCAGCGACGACTGTCCAACGGTTTGCAGACGCTGGTTTCGTATACATGGTCCAAGTCCACCGACGTCGGCAGTGGATACTTCAACGTCGAAAATGGACCAGGTGGCGGATCCACGCTGCAAAATTTTTATGACCCGAGTACAGGCCGCGGCGTATCGTCTTACGATATTCCGCACTTTCTCTCGTGGTTTACCCTTTACGAATTGCCGGCAGGCCGAGGGAAGCGTTGGTTCCGTAGTGGACCAGCCTCGTGGCTGTTAGGGGACTGGCAGACTAACTTTATCCTTCAGGCGCGCACTGGTGCTCCTTTCAATTTGCAAGTAGCTGGAGACCTGGCGAATTTGCGAGGCAATGCGCCAAATGCGCCAGGCAATTACTTGCGTCCAAACCTGATTGCCGATCCGTTCACGGCGGGGCCGGTGGCTGCGAATCCCGATCCGAATTGCCAACGGACCATTTCTCAGGGCGGAAGAGCGGCCGACCAGGTCCGGACAATTGCTAGTTGGATTAATCCTTGCGCATTCGGTATTCCGAATGGAACGTTCGGCAGTCTTGGACGCAATGTGTTCCGCGGCCCGGCCGTTTTCAATATGGATCTTTCGCTCTTTAAGAGTTTCCCAATCCGCGAAGATTGGAAACTTCAACTGCGAGCGGAAGCCTTCAACGTATTCAACGTTCAAAACTGGGACACGCCTGCGAATGCAAATCTCACACTTAATTCCGGCAGTGTGATTGTCGCGAACGTGGGACGCGTTTCCGGTTTGGCGCAGGGCACGAATCCCCGGCAAATTCAATTTGGAATCAGGTTCGTGTTTTAAGGTAATCCCACCCACGGCAGTGGGTGCGTCAAGGCCAAGGGAGGCCTCCGGCTTGTCCGGGGGAGGCTCACGTTCTTGCTACAAAGGGGCCAGATAGAGTTTCACTAGAGGCCACGGGCTTGTCCCGTGAGGCTCACGCTGCGTCGCGCGATCGAAGACTGTTTACGAGTAAGCGATATAACGTGAGACTCCACCGCACAAGGCAGTGGCCTCTTCGCTCAGTGGCCACCGCTCGTGATAGGTGCGAACGTGAGCTCCCCCGACAAGCCGGAGGCCCCCTCAGTTTCTCCACAGCCTTTACGCGTAGGTGGGATTTCCGGTTTTTGAGGTACTGTCTCGGTCCATCACTGCAGTTGTCCTGGCTTTCTTGAGCTGAGAAGAAAGAACTACCCAACGATGCATAACTTCATCAATACGTGCCGGCGATCGCGGCGGAGCGTGTTCTGCTTTTGCATTTTCTTGCACTTAACCTCTGCTTCAGGTGTCGCACAAACAAAATCAGTAATGGCTCCCGCGTCCTCAGCGCCCACTGTTTTCCTGCTCAACGCGCAAAACCTGCAAAAGGCCAAGACACGAATTCGCTCAGGCGATAAACACTTTGATGCGGCGCTGAAAAAGCTCGAGAGTGAAGCTCAGAAAGCTCTTACAACTGGTCCATTCTCAGTTGTCACCAAAGCTGTAACCCCACCAAGCGGGGACAAGCATGATTACATGAGTCAGGCGCCGTACTTTTGGCCTGACCCGAAGTCGCGAAATGGATTGCCGTACATTCGCCGCGACGGAGAACGCAATCCTGAAATCGAAAAGATTTCCGATCATCGCAGTTTGGATCAATTGATTGCTGCCACAGAGACGCTTGCCCTTAGTCACTACTTTACAGGTAACGAGACCCATGCCGAGAAGGCTGTAAGCTTATTGTGCGCGTTCTTTCTCGATCCCGCGACGAGAATGAATCCCAACTTGCAATATGCGCAGGGCATTCCAGGTGTAAACACTGGACGCGGCATTGGCCTTATTGAAACTCGCGGCTTGACGAAAGTAGTCGATGCGATCGGTTTGTTACAAGGCTCAAAAGCGCTGACAGTGGCTGACGAGCGTGGCCTGCGCGACTGGTTTGCAAAGTTTCTACAGTGGATGCAGGAAAGTAAGAACGGTCAAGATGAAGCGGCCGCAAAAAACAATCACGGAACTTATTACGATTTGCAGGTGGCATCATTTGCTTTGTTTTTGGGCAAGACTGATATCGCAAAGAATGTCCTGCGCACAGCTCGCGAAAAACGCATAGCACTGCAAATAGAACCAGATGGCCGCCAGCCATTGGAACTCGCGCGCACGAGGGCATGGAGTTATAGCATCGGTAATCTCGACGGATTGATGCAGCTCGCTCGATTGGGTGAAAAAGTTGGTGTCGATTTATGGAACTTCAGGACGACGGATGGACGGAGCATTGAACGCGCCCTCGATTATCTTTTGCCCTTCGCTCTGGGTGAACAGAAATTTCCTTACCAGCAACTCGGGGAGTGGCAGCCGCAGATGCTGTTTCCGCTGATCCGGCAAGCAGCAAAGAAATATGGCGATTCGCAGTATCGAAGCGTGGTTTCTAAGTTGCCGGCTGTAAATGTGGCTGATCGCAGCGTCTTGCTTTCACGGGATTCAGAAGAAAAAGCAGCCGGCGACGCCAAGACCAAGTAACACGCGGCCAAAAGGCGCACGGGTAAGAAAACATCGCGGATGGTCCTGGCCAATCGTAGCTCTTGTGACTTTTCGTAGCGAACAAGACTCGGGGCAAATGATAAGCCGTATCTTACTATATCTGATTTTAGTCACATCACTCACCCCAACATTGATCGCACAGCAACTCTCGCGCGAACAGTGGGGAGCTACCACAGTCAAGGTGGCAAAGGAATCCGCTCGATGGACCATCACCGGTCAAAAAACCAAAGTAACACTTAACGAATCAGATCTTGCGATCAGCATCGAAGCTGGAGCAGCGAAATGGAACCTGGTTCCATCGACGTCCAGCGACATGATCGTAAAAGCCAACGGTCATGAGTTTTCCCTTCGCCTGGCGGATGCCAAAAAGATTTCAATAAAACCCTACGACACAGGTTTCCGAACCGGCTTGCTAATCGAACTTGCGAGTTGGCGGCAGAACACATCAAATGTCGACCTCCAATTGTTTCTCACGCTAGGTCTCGAGGGCCGTGATGAAGAACTAGTATTCGACAGCACAGCAAGGGAAGGTGAAGCCGTGCTGCGGCAACTCGACTGGCCGACAGCGCTCGATGCTCGAGACGTTGATTACACCGTGTTGAGTAATGGCCGTGGTACCTTACTCCCCCGTAACTGGCGCAAAGAGTATTACCCAATCCGCACCATTACTCCGGAAGGCAAAATTGCCGCCACAGATCACAGCCTATTACAAAGTCACGTAGTCGAATCATGGTCTATGTCCTGGTGGGGCTTTCAAAAACGGAAGTCCGCTTTGATGATCATTATCGAAACTCCGGACGACGCCGCTTATCAGTTCAATCATCCAGCAGGCGGACCAACCGTAATCGGCCCGCGTTGGCGCGCCCAACTGGGCCGGTTTGGTTATTTGCGAACCGCTAGGATGTGTTTCTTTTCAGACGGAAACTACGTTGCGATGGCTAAGCGTTACCGGCAGTACGCTCGCGATACTGGGTTGTTCGTCTCGTTGCAGGAAAAGATAGCTCGTACTCCGGATGTGGCGAATCTGATCGGCACAGCGCAGACTCGGGTCAGCATACTCCGCAACCTGAAACCCGACAGTGATCGCTACGACACGAAAGACGCTTCAAAGAATTACGCGTTAACGAGTTTTGACGACCGCGCGCGCCAACTCCGCGAGCTAAAGGCAACCGGAGTTGAACGCGTGCTGGTATTCGTCTCTGGGTGGCCGCATCTTGGTTATGACCGGCAGCACCCGGATTCATTGCCTCCACCCGAACAGGCGGGTGGGTGGGACGGTATGAAACGTTTGGTCGAGACGTGTCGCGACCTCGGCTATCCAGTCATTTTTCACGACCAGTATCGGGACTATTACCTCGATGCTCCCTCATATGATCCGCAGTTCGCCGTTCATGAAGAGGATTCGACGTTACCACCGAAACAGTTTCCCGGATCGCGTTTTGGTGATTCCAAGCAGGGGCAGATCCCATTGATGCGACATTGGGATGGTGGACCACAAGCATACCTTAATGCGCGTTTCCAACTCGGCCATTTGTTGAAGAACTATCGCTTGTTCTTCGATCACGGTATCCGTACGCAAGGCATTTACATCGATGTGGTTGGTTATGTTCCACCTGATGAGGACTTCAATCCGCAACACCCGACCACACATACAGACGCAATGCGCGGCCAGGCTGCAATGCTCAACTGGTCCAGAGAGAACCTGGGAATTGTGGCAACGGAGGCAGGATCAGATTGGGTAGTTCCTTACGTTGACACGGTCAACCAATCAGGTGGGGGAAGCAAAGCGATCCTGGTGCCACTTTATAACCTCGTCTATCACGATGCCGTGATCATTTCGTTTAGTGCACGTGACGAAAAGAGTTTGCTGCAGGGCATTTTGTTTGGCGGCGTGCCGGAATTACCCATCATGCAAAACGCAGTCACTGAGAAGATGAAGACGCTTATGAAGCAAATGGCGTCGTTGCACAAGCGTGTTGGGCTTTTGGAAATGACGAATCATGAGTTTCTTGATGACAAGTATCGCAGGGAACGAACCACGTTTGCCGATGGGACAACCGTAACAGTGGATTGGGACGCTATGTCCGTAAACATCCAGCCGCAGTTACTTTTGCGTTAATTCGCGGTGATTTGTTGTTCATGAAAACGTTTTCACGTCGCGATTTTCTTGGCACTCTCATGGCTACGGCACTGCTGCGTCAAAGGAATATTTCCCTCATTTACCCAGAGCGGCAGGACGGTACATTTGTAAGTCCCGGGGGAAACATTCGCTTCGACCTGATATCCGATCAAGAGAGTTTGGGGTACCAGGTACTCTTCAATGGCCGCGCTGTGATTGAACCATCAATCACCGGGATCATCATTGACGGTGTGAATCTGAGCGCCCGAATCGAACGAGGGCATGTGAGCCACTACCGAATTCGCGAGACGTACCCAGCGCGCGGCGTGCATTCCCTAGCAAACAATCACTGCAACGGAGCGAGGATCAATCTTGCTCACCGCGAAAGCCGCCAGAGCTATGCGTTAGACATTCGGGTCTTCAACAATGGCGTAGCGTTTCGATTTATTGTTCCGGGAAAGGGATGGCGGGTGCCGGACGAAGCTACTACGTTCAACATTCCGGCCGAAAGCACGGTTTGGTTTCATGATTTTCAAGGACACTATGAGGGTATCCACAAGAAGCAGACTATAGGTGACGTCAAGGAAGGCGATTGGTGTGCACCTCCTTTGACGGTGATGTTACCGAATGATTATGGGTATCTGGCTATAAGTGAGGCGGCTTTGATCAACTACGCCGGCATGGGTCTGCGCGCCAACGGCAAAAATGGTTTCAGCGCGGTGCTCGGTCACGCTTTGCCAATCAGTCATCCATTTGAACTCAGATACAAATCCGAAGAAGCGAAACGTCTTGCCAAGCCGGCGGCAATTGAAGGGGTAATTCGCACACCATGGCGAGTAATAATGGTCGCAAAGGATCTGAACTCGTTAGTCAACTGCGACATCGTTCAGAATGTTTCACCCGCCCCTGATCCCAAGATCTTTGTTTCAGGAATGAATAACACTTGGACTAAGCCCGGCCGATGTGTGTGGCGATACCTCGATGGTGGACAGAATACTCTCGATGGCATGAAAGAGTTTTCCCGGCTCGCAGGGGAGTTGGGTTTTGAATACAACATGGTTGAGGGATTCTGGCAACGTTGGCCGGAAAGCCAGATGAAAGAGCTGGTCGATTATGCCAGGGAATACAACGTGGGAACGTGGTTTTGGAAACACAGCCGCGACTTACGCACGCCGTTCGCAAGGCGCCAGTTTTTTGAATTGCTGAATCGGGTTGGAGTTGTAGGCGCGAAGATCGATTTTTTCGATCACGAAGCCAAGGAAATTATCGATCTTTATCAGGCACTTTTGCGCGACGGCGCCGAGCACAAAGTAATGGTGGAGTTTCATGGAGCAAACAAACCTGCCGGCGAATCAAGAACGTGGCCCAATGAAATGACTCGTGAAGCGGTGCGTGGTTTGGAATATCGCAGCATGGAAACACGCTCCGTTCACAACACCACGTTGCCTTTTACTCGTTATGTTGCAGGTCATGCTGACTACACGCCTATGCACTTCGGCGACCGGCGCCGCGAAACTTCCTGGGTGCATCAGATTGCGAGTGCCGCAATCTTCACTTCTCCTTTATTAGTATACGGCGCGCACCCCGCCAACATACTGGCGAATCCAGCGGTTGACGTTATTAAGAGCATTCCCAGTGTTTGGGACGAGACAATAGTTCTGCCTGACAGTGCCATCGGCGAGATTGCTGCGTTTGCGCGGCGGCGCGGGCAAGTTTGGTTTGTTGCCGTCATGAATGGGCCAATAGCAAGAAATATTCAGGTCCCCCTGACATTTTTACCGCTCAGAGAACAACCGGCGCTGTTCGTTAGTGACAACGAGGACGATCCGGCAGCGGTGAAGATTGAGAAACGAAACGTAAGGAAGAAAGAGACGCTTACGATTCAGATGCGACCAGCCGGGGGCTTCATCGGTCGGTTTTCTTAGTACTCTTTTTCGTGTTAGTTCGTGCGATTTAGTGGAAGAGATGATCCACGAAAATTACACGAAATCACACGAAGAAGAGACAGGCGCTCAGGTAAACGTCAATGATCACAATCGAACGACTAGCTAATTTCCCGTGAAGCGAGTGTTATCTTTCGTCTGTCTTCTGGTGTCTTTCTGCGGTGGAGTTGCAAAGCCGCACCTGGGCTTAGATGTTGCGAGCTTTGATCGCAATCGCGTTCTGAAGCTTGCAAGTCAGTACTTGACGGAACAACCAATTACCATTACCGCGTCAACATCTCCCCGCAGTGCCGGCGGACCGCATGATTTCTTTTCCGAAGGAGATTACTGGTGGCCGGACCCGCAAAATCCCAATGGTCCATATGTCCAACGCGATGGTTTTAGCAACCCCGACAACTTTGTCGATCACCGTCGATACTTGATGCGCCTGAGCTTGCAGGTACCGGCACTTGCAGCTGCCTGGAGGCTCACGCGAGACGAACGGTTCGCGCAACATGCTGTTCGTCATCTTCGTGCCTGGTTTATTGACGCGCAAACAATGATGAATCCGAACCTGCAATACGCGCAGGCCATCCACGGACGATTCACTGGTAGAGGTATTGGCATCATCGACACCATCCACCTGGTTGAAGTCGCTCGATCGGTTGAGGTCCTACGCGGATCGCATGCGCTTTCACAATCGGACGTCGAAGGAATTAACAAATGGTTCAGCGAATACCTGCAGTGGTTGACGACGCACAAGTACGGACAAGACGAACGAGATGCTAAAAACAATCACGGGACGTGTTGGGCGATGCAGGTGGCGGCGTTTGCTCACCTGGTTGGAAATCAGGAATTACTCGATTACTGCCGCAATCGGTTCAAAACGGTCATCGTTCCGAATCAGATAGCAGCTGACGGAAGCTTCCCGCAGGAGCTAAGGCGTACTAAGCCATACGGCTATTCGCTATTCAATCTGGAAGCCATGGCGACGTTGTGTCAAATCCTGTCTACTAAGAGTGACAACCTCTGGAGCTTTCAATTGCCCGACGGGCGCGGCATCGGGCGGGCAATGGAATACATGTATCCATTTATAAAGGACAAGGATAAGTGGCCGCTGCCGAAGGACGTTATGTACTCCGAGGAGTGGCCGATGCGTCAAAGCAGTCTTCTTTTCGCAGGAAAAGCGCTGAATCGTCGTGAATACATCGAGCTTTGGAAGAAGCTGAAACCGGACTCGACGGTTGACGAGGTAATTCGCAACTTCTTCATCCGCCAGCCGGTGTTGTGGAGTGGTTAGGAAGAGTGGCTGCATCCGGCGCTGGTTGAGTGTTAATAAGGGGTTCAATCTCATGTTAATTAGACTCGGACTGTTTTGTATTCTGCTGATGGTTTGCTCGATTAACCTCGTGGCTCAATCCGTCAACAACCGGACGAGCCTTTCAGCGAGCACGACCACCCCGGAAACAAAGCTGGAACGCGATCAGCGAATGAGTTGGTGGCGTGAAGCGCGTTTCGGCATGTTCATCCATTGGGGACTGTATGCAGTACCAGCCGGCGAATACAACGGAAAACGATCGGAACGAATCGGCGAGTGGATAATGGAATGGGCCAACATCCCTCGAGCTGATTACGAGAAATTTGCGGCCCAGTTCAACCCCGTAAAGTTCAATGCAGCTGAATGGGTTCGGATCGCCAAGAGCGCCGGCATGAAATACATAGTCATCACTTCAAAACATCATGACGGCTTTTCGATGTACAACAGCGGCGTTAGCAACTACGACATTATGGACGCAACTCCTTATCACAAAGACCCGATTAAGGCGCTGGCCGTTGAAGCGAAAAAACAGGGACTTAAGTTCTGTTTCTATTATTCGATACTCGATTGGCATTACCCGGCAGCGTACGTCGATGCGGCCGGCAAGGATCCAACAGCTGGTAATCGCACAACAAAACTACGGGCTGGTGGCAAGGAAGCATATGTGAAGTATATGAAGGACCAGCTTCGCGAGCTAATCACTAATTACGATCCAGCCGTGCTTTGGTTCGACGGTGAATGGCAGGAGTGGTGGACCGAAGCTGACGGTAAGGATTTGTATGCGTACGTCCGTGGCCTGAAGCCGAGCATTATCATCAACAATCGAGTGGGCAAAGGACGGCAGGGAATGCAGGGCATGAGCAAGACTGACCAGGAATATGCTGGTGACTTCGGAACACCTGAACAACAAATTCCCGTGAACGGCCTACCTGGAGTTGATTGGGAAAGCTGCATGACGATGAACACGACCTGGGGTTTCAAGTTTTATGATGATAAGTGGAAGAGTTCTGAAACACTGATTCGTAATCTGATCGACATTGCGTCGAAAGGTGGCAACTACTTGTTGAACGTTGGCCCTACAGCAGAAGGATTGATTCCTCACCCAAGCGTGGAAAGACTCGCCGAAATAGGCAGATGGATGAAGATCAACGGGGAAGCGATCTACGGTACGACCGCCAGTCCATTTCCAACTCAACTTGACTTTGGACGAGCGACCAGCAAGCGCAGCGTAGTTTACTTGCATGTATTCAATTGGCCGTCCGATGGAAATCTTCGTGTGCCGGCGTGGGGTAAGACTGTGAAGCGAGTCTACTTGCTGTCGAATCACAGTCGCAACTTAAGCTTTGACCAGAAAGCCGACTGCATAACGATTCAGGTACCGCAGACTGCGCCAGATCCAATTGCGACTGTCGTGGTTGTAGAAACATCAGGCTAGAAGCAATCGTCGATGGATTCGGCATGGCGACTGATGTGAGGCGGTGGCGCAAGCAATGTCACGCATAGACAGGAAAGACCAAAAGCAGGTGCAATACATCACCAGACGTGAAATCCTTCGCGTTGCCGTTGCTGCGCCGCTGCTTTCAAGTCTACCCAGGAGAAATTGGATCCAAAAGTCTACTCGTTTGCCACTTGAGGGAGCACGCAGCGCGATCGTTACCACCGATCAGTCTAATGACGTCAGTGCGGTCAAACTCATCCGGAATTGGAAAGGTCCTTTATGTCAATCCAGGTTGATAAATCGTGGACCAAACCCCATCAAACTTAAGGAGGTGGTCCTGTTTGATTTGCAACTGGATCTTCCGGCAGCTACGCGTCTGTATGGCGAGGGATTTCAAATGCTCACGCAGACCGGCGGCACACTGGGCGAGCCGGCAGATCTGGGAAATTACACAGACGCTAAACATTACAAAATTCCCGCGCCTGAGGGCTCTAGAGCATTGTACGGAATGATGATGCTATCGCCGCCTGATGCGCCGAACCATATGTTGGCGTTCACATCCTGTCGCCGTTTCATTGGAAAGTTTTATCTAAAATCTGGTGGTGTTCAGGTTGTTGTCGACACTGAAGCTCGCGAACTTGCGCCGGGCGAATCGTGGGAGCTCGAGGAGTTTACGTATCAGACCGGCGATCGTGAACAACTTCTCGCTATGTTGGCCCAGAGGCTTGTCAGGAATCACCCGCCCCTTCGCTTTGCAAAACCGCCGACCGGTTGGTGCTCCTGGTATTGCTTTGGACCACGGGTCACAGCTCAACAAGTATTGGACAACCTGGATTTCATCGCCAGAAATGCGCCAGGGCTTAAATACATCCAGATTGATGACGGATATCAACCCGCAATGGGGGATTGGCTTGAGACCGGCGCGGCGTTTGGAGGAAACGTTCAAGGCGTATTGAAGGAGATCAAGAAACGCGGATTCGAGCCAGCGATCTGGATGGCTCCTTTTATCGCAGAGGAGAAATCGCATGTCTTTGAGCAACATCCCGAGTGGTTTGTGATGGATGAAGGCGGAAAGCCACTCAGATCCGACACGGTAACATTCGGCGGATGGCGGCGTGGTCCATGGTATGTGCTTGACGGAACACATCCCCAGGTGCAGAACCACTTCATACACGTTCTTACCACAATGCGACGAGAATGGGGCGTCACGTATTTCAAACTCGACGCAAACTTCTGGGGCGCAATTCACGGTGGCCGTTTTCACGATATGAGGGCCACTCGCATTGAGGCATATCGTCGTGGAATGCAGGCAGTTTTGAGGGGCGCCGGAGAAGGATTTGTGCTGGGTTGCAATCATCCGATGTGGCCGTCACTCGGACTGATTAACGGATCGCGTAGTTCGAACGACATCAAGCGGAGCTGGGAACGTTTTGAAACAACCGCCCGACAGAATCTAAGTCGTAATTGGCAGAACGGCCGGTTGTGGTGGAACGATCCGGACGCGATCGTTCTAACAGGAGATCTTTCGGACGAGGAATTTCGTTTTCACGCAACCTCGGTTTTTGCGACCGGAGGCATGCTTCTGTCCGGAGACGATCTGACAAAAATAAGCTCTGGCCGATTGGAGATGTTGCGAAAACTGCAACCTCCCACCGGGACCGCGGCGCGGTTTGATGATGACTCGTTTCGTGTCGGCCGCGTAAACCTGGGTAAACGCGAGATTGTTTGTGTCTTCAACTTTGACGATGTGCCGCAGACTATTTCATTCACACTTCGCCGGGGCACGAGCGTCGTTGATTTTTGGACTGGCGAAATGTTGAAGGTTGACGGAAATAAATTTGAGCTTAAGGACATGCCCAGGCGCTCTGCAAGTGCTTTCATCAATGCGTAGTGTTTAGCAATGAGAACTAGTCCGGTTACAACTGACGATTACAAGGGTGTATTTGCAGTGCCTCCGCTGGCGCGCGCAAAGGACGCAACCCGCTCGATAAGCTTCGAGCAAAACGATGCGATCATCAGACATATTGTCGCAGGAGGAATCAGCCGTATCATCTATGGTGGGAACGCATTCCTTTATCACATTCGCTTGAATGAGTATGCGACGTTACTCGAGTGGATGGCTGATGTACCTGACGATCTTTGGATTATCCCCAGCATGGGACCTGCATATGGTTTCGCAATGGAGCAAGCTTCAATTCTCCGTCGTTATCAGTTCCCCTGTGCGATGATGCTCCCGTCGAACGATCCACGCGACGCCGTCGGATTGGCACAAGGTTATCGCGACATTGCCGATGCTGCCGAAACTCGGCTTCTGCTTTATTTGAAGGATGAATCGAGCTTTGGAGCAGACCAAGATGCAGGCATCGAAGCTGTAGCACGTTTGATTCAGGACCGCGTCTGCATCGGAGTCAAATACGCCATTGTTCGAAAGGATCCGACAAAGGACGAGTATCTATCTCGTCTGCTTAAGTACGTAGATAGAAGTTTTGTTATTAGCGGTATTGGTGAGCGACCTGCAATCCCCCACCTGCGGGACTGGCGGCTACCGGGATTTACGACCGGCTCCGGATGCATTGCTCCGCGGCTTAGTCAGAAGCTTCTTCTGGCCTGTTACGGGCAGAATTGGGGTGTTGCGGAAGAACTTCGCGATCGGTTTATTCCGCTCGAAGACTTACGCGATCAGTTTGGCCCTGCCAAAGTCCTGCATCACGCTACTGAGGCTGCCGGGATTGCCCACATTGGACCATTGCCTCCGTACGTCTCCGGTTTAAGTGATGAGCAACTGCGTGATTTAGCTTCTGTTGTTGCGAGACTGACTGAACAGGAAGTGTCTATAACACAATGACTCCGCTGGAACTTCGTAAACGATTATCAGGTGTCATAGCGTTTCCGGTGACTCCATTCAAAGGTGATCTGTCCCTTGATGTGCACGGCCTGCAAAGGAATTTAGAGTCGCTGTTGCGTCATCCAATTTGCGCTCTGGTGGCTGCAGGTGGTACTGGGGAGCTTTACTCGCTGACACCTGAAGAGCATCGGCAGATAGTCGAAACTACAGTGAAGACGGCAATGGGCCGCGTGCCTGTAATTGCCGGAGTCGGATTTAGCGCGCGCCTGGGAACGGAATTGGCGTCTGCTGCTGAAGGCGTCGGCGCCGATGGGATTCTCGTGTTTCCTCCCTACTATCCGCAGGCGGATGATGATGGAATGATCGATTACTACCGTGCAATTGCTTCAGCTACAAAACTCGGACTGCTGATCTACAGCCGTGATTGGGCCAACTTCAGCCCGGCAATGGTGGAACGTCTAACAAGTATTCCGACACTCATAGCCTGGAAAGACGGTCAAGGCGACATCCGGCGGTTGCAGACAATCATTAATCGTGTTGGCGACCGGCTGCACTGGATCGGTGGCGCGGGCGATGACATGGTGGCGGCTTACTACAGCATCGGCATTCGTACGTACACTTCAAGCATAGCCAGTGTCTCGCCACGCTTGTCTCTGAAATTGCATGAACTTGCGGCGGGCGGACAGAACGTTGAGTTGAATGAATTGATGAATAAATGTGTAACTCCGCTGTATGCAATCCGCGGCCGGCGCAAGGGATATGAAGTATCGACAATGAAGGCATTGATGGACATGGCGGGACTCGCGGGCGGACCCGTCAGACCCCCGCTCGTGAACGTTCGCACCGAAGAGCGGGAAGAGCTGAAAACGATTCTGGAGACTTGGCGGTCTTTCCTTTAATAGGTCACCAACTGCGGTTCGTGGGATTTTTGCCTTTTGTGCCAGGCATCTGGTGAATGTAGATGGAAGTAAGCAAGACGAAGGTTCGTTGGGGATTGATCGGCTGCGGCGATATAGCTCGTAAGCGCGTGGCAGCGGCCTTACGCGACGTGCAACGTTCAGAACTTGTTGCTGTAAATCGAGCACAGACTGCGTTGGCCGAAGCTTTTGCCAAAGAGTTTGGCGCTCAACGTTGGTATGACGATTGGGAAGAGCTTTTGACTGACAGAGAGATTGACGCAGTTTACGTCGCCACTCCTGTTCATTTGCACGCGGCACAGACTATTAAAGCCGCTGAAGCAGGGAAGCACGTGTTGTGTGAAAAGCCGATGGCGATGAATCCGGCAGAATGCGAATTAATGATTACGGCGAGTCGTGCGAATCGTGTGAAGCTCGGCATTGCCTACTATCGCCATTTCTATCCGGCCATCGAACGCGTTAAAGGGCTGATTAGCCAGGAAGAAATCGGAGAACCAGTGTTGGCCCAAATAAATGCATTCGAGTGGTTCAATCCGCAATTAGGGGAAGCTCGCTCGTGGCTCGTCAGAAATGAGCTGGCTGGCGGCGGTCCAATGTTTGATTTTGGCTGTCACCGCATTGAAGTGCTCATGAATCTGTTTGGTCCTATTGAACGGACCGTAGCGATAATTGCAAATACCTTATTCACTCGCGATGTAGAAGACACAGCTGCGGCAATCTTCAAATTCGAACGGAGAATGTCTGCCACTCTCGTGGTTACTCACGCTGCGAGCGAACCGCAGGACACTCTGGACATCTTCGGCTCAAGAGGCTCGATTCACATTCCGGTACTCAATACAGGTACATTGCGAATAGTCAACGACCAGGGCGTGCGTGAAGAGTCGCATCCACCTGCTGCGAACATTCACCAACCATTGATTGAGGACTTTATTGACGCGGTTTTAAATAATCGAGAGCCGCGCGTTGGCGGTGGTATTGGACTAGCAGTGGCTCAGATCGAGGAAGAGATTTACAAACATTGATGGCTAGACATCCGAATTTGGAGTGCTGCGACTTGTAGCAACTTTAAAAGCGGTGACAAGTCACCGCACTCCAAAACAACCGCGAGATGGCGTTGCCGCAAACAAAACCGACTGTAACTATTGAGCCACAGCCTCAGTCTTTGAAGGGCTCACGGCAGCGATGGTGGCTCTTGCTGCTTCTATTCGCAGGAATGCTGATTAGCTACGTTCATCGAGGCGTTTTCAGCGTGGCGGCGCCTTTCATGACCAAAGATCTGCAACTCTCGAAAGCGACCATCGGTGTCATTCTTTCAGCCTTCTTTTGGATTTACGCTTTCATGCAAGTGCCGGCGGGTTGGGTTGTGGACCGGTTTGGCGTAAAGCGGGCATACTCGTTGGCTTTTATCTTCTGGTCGGTGGCTTCTGCCTTCACGGGCTTAGCGCGTGGTGTCGCGTCGTTGATTGGATTGCGAATGGCTCTGGGCGCCGGTCAGGCGATTACGTTTCCTGCCAGCGCGCGTGCCGTTGCGAACTCCTTTCCCCAAAACGAGCGAGGTACCGTAACGGGCATTTATCTCACCGGTGTTCGCCTCGGTGCGGCGTCAATAAATGCCATTGGCGCTTATTTTCTCGCCCGATACTCATGGAAACTATTCTTCCTGGTTACTGGACTTGTTCCCTTGATCTGGCTGCTTCCATGGAACAGGTTTTTGACCAGATGGGAAGGCGATCGGGGTTCGCCTCATATCGCGGAAGTCAGGCAAAATGATAGCTCGTTTATCCAAAGCCTTTCGCTTCTCAGGAACCGCACTGTGTTTGGGATCTTTCTTGGGTTTTTTGCTTACGACTATGTCTGGTTCGTCTTTATCACATGGCTGCCAGGTTACCTTGTGCTCGAACGTCAATTCACAAATCAGGAGATGGCAATCTACAGTTCGGTTCCATATCTCCCAATGTCTGTCATCATAGTATTCTCAGGTTTACTTAGTGACTGGCTTGTCAAACGTGGTCGCGATGAAAAAGTGGTACGAAAGATCTTCATCCTGATCGGTCTGGCGATCGGCTGCTTGATAGTTCCCGCGGGACTCACCAGTGACAAAATGACCTGCGTTTGGCTGTTGACTATTTCACTTTGTGGACTCGGTGTTTGCTCGCCTAACACCTGGACGTTAACGCAGGCGGTTTGTGAACGACGGATTGTAGGAACCGTTGCCGGTATTCAAAACTTCGGCGGGAATATAGGCGGCATTCTTGCGCCCGCAGTGACGGGTTACATTGCGCATGTGACCAATTCATTTGCCTTGGCCTTCTCTGTTGCGGGTGTGGTTCTGATTGTCGGTATGTTTGCGTACTGGTTCGTAATTGGTGACGAAGTGGGCAACCTCGGAACCGCGAGCGTTAGCGAGCAGCTCCTGTGACTTAAAATGTGGACGTTGAGTATCAAGTCTACTTGAGTACGATCCTGAGTATTGCCAATGGGAAAAAAGCCTGAACAGCTGCGAAGCTACCGATGGTTCGGACTGAACGATGTGCGTTCTTTCGGTCATCGATCTCGAGCGAAGCAGATGGGCTATTCATCAGCCGATTTTCAGGGAAAACCAGTCATCGGAATCATAAACACCTGGAGCGATCTTGCTACGTGTCATAGCCACTTCCGTGAACGTGTCGAACAGATTAAACGCGGTGTGTGGCAGGAGGGCGGTTTTCCAGTCGAGTTGCCGGCCATGTCAGTGTCTGAAACCTACATGAAGCCGAGTCCGATGATGTACCGGAATTTTCTCGCAATGGAGACCGAGGAACTTCT